>JAJYXL010000010.1 GCA_021801785.1 Microcaldota archaeon | reverse complement strand
GAATCCCCGCAAGATATAGAGTGGTGTATTGACGGTGGTGTTGTTTACATAGTACAAACCAGGCCTGTAACAAGAGCTGTCAATACAGAATTTATGGACGCATCAGGTAGCATAATCCCTGTTAGTAGAGGCATAGCATCCGGACCGGCATGGTTTGAAAAGAGCGCAATTCCGGATCACGATGTGATATTAGTAACGCAATTCATAGAGTTACCGGATTTCAATGCTATAATAAAAAATCCGCACATCAGAGGTCTAATAACTGAATTTGGCGGTATGCTATCCCACGAAGGGATATTGGCAAGAGAGATGGGAATACCCTATTTTGCCGGTTTTAAAAACCCTAGGATACTGTTCAAAGACAAAAAGCATATCGTGATAAATACTGAAAAGATGAGTGTTATTGCCGATGGGGTGGAGATGGTCAACAGGAACGTAGATAGCTACAATTGGTTGGATAAGTCTATAGACGGTAATATACACGTTGCAATATGTGATGGGGACGGTACTGTTGTTAGGGCGGTAAATGATTATCTGATAATATACTATGACGTAAAAAGCGATAAAGATATCGATAAAATATCTAAAAGTCTAACACGGCAGGGAGTACCGATTGATAATAAATATATAGTTACCGATAAGTTCAACAGCATGAACATCGGAAATGGATATAGACATATGCTAGTTACGATGAATAAGAATCCAGAAGTGAAGAAGCTCTTATTCGATGTTATCGAATCCGTAAACGGATTTGATAGCAAGGGGTTTACGGAAAAATATGGCAAGATTAAGAGTCTCAGTCTAAAATTTTTATATGAATTTGAAAAGGCCTATCCTATATACAAGGAATCTAAGGATATGGTGGCTATTGCAGATGCGTTTGAGAGCATGGTCAATGCGCTAGGATGTTATAGGGCCATACGTAATATATCGATATACATAGATTATGTTATAGGTAAACGGATAAGCGATATGGAAGGGAGAATATTAACAGATGCGGAGGTATACAGATTAAAAGATAAATACATGGAGATGCTACCTGAGATGCGAAATATGGTGGTCTCTGTAGAGAATGCTATGGCAGATATAGACGATACTGTTCATGCCGGTAGCAAAAATGAAGACTCTCTGATAGTAATGTGTGTAAATACGATAAAGTACATGACGGATACTTTCGGAGAGACGGAGACAGTAAGGATGCTATTCAACACCTCTGGTGATATGTAGGTATCGGTTAAGGTAGAGACTATGAAGCTCTCAATTATCTTGGGAGAATTTGTACAATATTTACGGTATGGGCATCGCCAGATTAAAACTATTGGCATATGGACGTTAATTATGGGTGAGTAGATGAGATTCGAGAGAGAGAAGGTATCATTCCTGAAGGAGTACATAAAGTATATGGTTAGGACGGATCCTAACGCTCGCAGCTTTCTGACTGACGGGACCGTCACAATGGACGGCAAGGAGTACCACCAGTACTTCTTCTTCAATCCGGACGTGCGCGTCAGCTCCGCAGACCTCGCTAACATGATCCATCTGAACGGGCAGAATGTGGATGAGGTCTATACAGAGGAGTCGAAGGCCGGGGTCAGGGTTCGCGTCGGATTCTGTAACGGGCGCAAGCCCAAGGGCTTCGAGAGATCGCTAAGGTGCTTAGAGAAGGAGTATGGACATCTGCTAACATATAGGGACTGCCGGATGTGATCCCTGCACTATCTGGGCATAATATATATGCCTCATCTCAGCCCGTATTTGCAGAGCAACACTCTTAACTCTATTTGGCCTATATGGTAGTGTGCGACAAGCATCCGATTATAAAAGTTTTAATATCTGTCTGACCATATACTATCAGAGATTTTCGAAAGGTGAATCATATTAGGATATCTGACATAAGAGCATTATCTGACGCGGATCTGAAGACGAAGGTGGACGACCTTCATCTAGAGCTGGCGATAGAGGCACGAAAGATAAAGGCTACGGGCGTATCGAGCAAGGTGGTTAAGATTAGGGAGATGAAGAGGGACATAGCACGTATAAAGACCGTTCTTAAGGAGAGAGGTGCAAGAGATTAATGAGTGAGATATGTTCAACATGCGGCCTGCCCAAGGATCTGTGCGTATGCGACGTTCTGGAGAAGGAGGCTGAGAATACAATAAAGGTCTATACAAAGAAGGCGAAGTTCAATAAGGTCGTTACGGTCATAGAGGGTATCCCATCAGAGGATATCGACGACATCGCAAAGGAGCTGAAGAGAAAGCTGGCGTGCGGCGGGACCGTGAAGGACGACTCTCTGATAGAGCTGCAGGGCAATCACAAGAGCAAGATGAAGGGTGTGATAGTCGGAATGGGCTACAAGGAGAGCAACATAGACGTCGCCTAATTCGCCCAACTCCTACGCTCTCAAGACCCGCTTACCTCTCTCTGTGCCAAGTATCCTGATTCTGGCGTCTCCGAAATCTATACCTAGCTCTCTGCCCATATATATCCTATCGAGCAGTATCGCCAGCGCCGCAACCTCGGAGTGGGGCTGGTTCCCTATCGCTATATTGTAATCCGCATTCTCATAGTACCATCTGCTGACCTTCCCCGCACCGACAACTATGAGTATCGGCCTATCTATCTCCCGTATCGCACTCTCTTTATCAATAATATTCACCCCGTACATTGTGAGGTGTATAACAACGCCACCATCCCTCCTCCAGCTCTTTACAAGAGAGCGCGGGCTCTTCACAGTCTCCAGCTCGAAGTCTTCAGCCCCTCCCCACTTCCTAAGTATGCCTCTTATGCTGTTAAGGTATCCATCATCGCCCTCCAGGAAGAAGCCAGAGCATCCGAACGCCCTTGCCACTAGTGCAACGTGCGTCGTAACCCTGACATCCCTCTTCGGCCTATGCCCTATGCGCAACACACACAGCCTGTTAATATAGACACCTACACCTTGGTCTTGCCCTCAAATACACCTATAAGCTCCCTATCTCTGTTGCTATCAAGCCTATCCCTCACACTCCCGACCATCCTCGATATGCTCCTCGTGACCGCTCCCTTAAGGTCATTCGGATGGAGTCTGCCTTTTATGTAGTCCCTCTCCATCGAGCCGTAATCATGGTAATCCACATCCCCCCCGAACCTCTCCGGCCTCTCGATGCGAATGCTCCCCTCTCCAGGAAATATCACATACCTGCACAGCTCCAGTACTGGATTCCCATCCGCGCTCCTCTCAGGGCACCACGCACCCCCTATCGTTCTCTCTATCTCCTCATCTGTGGCAATTATCGGTATGGCAGATCCGGGCTTAGATTTGCTCATCTTCATCTCAGCCACTACCTCCTCCTTCTCTCTGTTATCCGCATGCTCTACCGGTTTGAGCAGAGAGGCCAAAAGGTGGTGGTGAAGCGGCACGATCTCCTTATCAAACCCGGCCGACCTGAACAGCTCCATAGCCAGTACGTGCACCCTCCTCTGGTCCATTCCGGCGTGAGGTATGTCGGCATCGAATGCGAGTATGTCAGCAGCCTGCATTATCGGGTAGAGGTACTGGGATACGTGCAACTTATCCGTCTCACTCCTCCCCTCTATTATCAATGTGCGCGTGGCTCTCGGTATCGTCGTCTTAGTCGCCAGCCTCATAACACTCTTCCAATACTCATCATTATTCGAATAGAGCTCCGATCCCAATGTGATCTTCGCATCAGGGCAGCATATGCCGAATACCCTTCTGTAGAACTCCGCCCCCTTTATTATCCTCTCCCAGTCCCCGTCGAGCTTATTGTTGGCCACGCTGTGCCAGTCAGCCAGAAGTATATTCGCCTTAACACCGACCTTTATAAGATCATTAATCTTCTTGCACCCGACCAATACGTGCCCTATGTGGAGCATCCCGCTGACCTCAAGGCCAAAGTAGTGTACCGGGTGGCTCACACTCTCGAGCAGGCTCCTCATCCTCTCTGGAGTTATTATCTCCTCGGTGGGAAGGGAGCTTACAATATCGATCTTGCTCTCTATATCCATTATGCAACACCGCTAGGGGTCAGTTAATATACATACGGATATAAATAAAAGTGTGCTGTATATAAAAAGAGGATAATGGATCGACAAATCTCCAGAATCGAGATATGCCATCCGGAGCGTACCTCCTATTCCGATATCCATTCCAGAGGCTGAGACTGATAACAAGGTATAAATACCTTACTCATGATAAAGTTATTACTTTCATCTAATTGATGTTCATTTTTTTTAACTGGCGCAATGCCGGCAATTTTTACATATGAAAATTCCTGCTTGGAATTGGATTTAGCCTCGAGAAGTGCAAATCTACCTCAATTGTCAAGATTAAAGGACTCCAGTCGATGCTGCTGGAGGGCACTACTATCAGATTTCGACAGCCATGCAAGTCAGCTCTATGACCTCATAGGGCGGCGTACGGCTCAATAACACGTAGTCAATTTACCGTATAGAAGGGGATACCCTCGGGAAACTGAGGTTAATACCATATAGGCTAAAGCACCTGGAAGGAGCATTAGCTGAAAGGGTTCGCGAATTGGAGCGATACCGCTTTACGATAAGACTGCGGCGGATCAGGCAGATGGCGGGATAACGGCCCACCATACCGATAACCCGTAGGGGATGTGGGAGCATAAGCCCCGAGAAGGGTACTGAGATAAGGACCCTAGCGCTACGGCGTGCAGCAGGCGCGCAAACTCCACAATGCGCTAACGCGTGATGGGGGGAATCTGAGTGGGTTGCTAACGCAACCCTTTTGCAAAGTCTAGTCACCTTTGCGAATAAGTGCTGGGCAAGACCAGTGCCAGCCGCCACGGTAATACTGGCAGCACAAGTAGTGTCCACGATTATTGGGCTTAAAGCGCTCGTAGCTGGCCGATACCGTCTCATGTGAAATATTGGCGCTCAACGTCAATGCGGGCATGGGATACCTATCGGCTAGGGAGCGGGTGAGGTCAGGGGTACTTATAGGGGAGGGGTTAAATCCTGTAATCCTTTAAGGACCAACGGTGGCGAAGGCGCCTGACTAGAACGCATCCGACAGTGAGGAGCGAAGGCTAGGAGAACGAATCGGATTCGATACCCGAGTAGCCCTAGCAGTAAATTATGCAGACTCTGGTGTTGCAAGTGTCTTGAACGCTTGCAGTACCGTAACGTAAGTGTTAAGTCTGCCGCCTGGGGAGTACGGTCGCAAGGCTGAAACTTAAAACAATTGACGGGGGAGCACACAAGGGGTGGATGCTGCGGTTTAATTGAACCCAACGTCGGAAACATTACCAGGGGCGACGGCAGGATGAAGGTCAGACTGAAGATCTTGCCTGACGAGCCGAGAGGTGGTGCATGGCGGCCGTCAGCTCGTGGTGTGAACTGTCCGGTTAAGTCCGGTAAGTTGGTGAGCAAATATTATGACGCAAAGAATCAGGCTTACGCCTAACATATGCTATATGCTGGGTGTGTATAGCTGCAGCTATAAGAGAGACCAGGCACTCATAGAGATGGAGTCGGAGAGGGAGGAATTCCTCGATCGCTTCATAAAGATTGCCATAGGTGAGCTCGCAGTAGCGCCAAACCGTCTCCTAGTGAGGCGGGAGGATAGGCGCAGGCTGTATATAGCTGGCTTCTACCACTCAAAGCTAAAGCGATTCATGGACAACTCCATGGAGAGGCGCGATAGGATATTCAAGTACAGGAATGAGCATACCGCAAACTACTTTGCCGGTCTATTCGATAGAGCGGGAGGTTGCGACAGCAACGGTATGTACCTTTACAAGATAGGTAACGAGAACATAATCCTTATGGAGAGGTTCGGATTACATACGTCTAACGCGATAAGGACGCGAGTGAGAAATGAGAGCGCGTTCATCATGCTTATAAGTAAGTATAGCCTGAGAATGCAGAGTATAGTTCATCAGCCCGGTAACGAGCGAGACCTCCGCTGACAGTTGCTACTGGTTTAGCGATAAGCCAGGCACTCTGTTAGGACCGCCTCTGTCTAAAGAGGAGGAAGGAGGAGGCGACGACATGTCAGTATGCCCCAAATCTCCTGGGCTACACGCGGCATACAAAGGTTGGCACAATGAGACGCAATGCCGAGAGGCAGAGCAAATCCCCTAAAACCAATCCAAGTCCGGATTGAGGGTTGAGACTCACCCTCATGAAGCTGGAATCCCTAGTAATCGCTTGTCACTATCGAGCGGTGAATCTGTCCCTGCTCCTTGCACACACTGCCCGCCAAGTCACCCAAGTAGGGTTTCAGTGAGGCAATTTCTATGAAATTTTCGAACTGAGATTCTGTGAGGAGGGCTAAGGCGTAACAAGGTATCCGTAGGGGAACCTGCGGATAGATCACCTCAAAACTTCAAAGTAAGTTTGATCATACGTGTGCAGAGGTAGTAGCATAAATTCTCGAGGCTAATATCCCTAATTCTATAGGGAATAGAGGTGCTCTTTTGAACATGTCAATACAGACAAAAGATTATCCTGATACATTCTACGTATTTGTAGAGATACCGGAAGGTAGCGGCATAAAGTACGAGTTCAAGGAGGATATAGAGGCTATAGTCGCCGACAGATTCCTATTCACGTCGATGGTATACCCTACAAACTACGGCTTTGTTGTCGGCACAGAGGGGAAGGACAACGATCCTGTAGACGTCCTGGTGATTGCGAGCAAACCGATAGCGAGCGGCATGGTGGTGAGGTGCAGGGCTATAGGGAAGGCGGTCATGGACGACGAGGAGGGCCCGGACAACAAGATACTAGCAGTTCCGATCGAGAAGGTGGATCCGTACTCTGCAGCATACAACGAGGTTAACGATATACCGAAGAGCATGCAGGATATGATAAAGCACTTCTTCGAGCACTACAAGGAGCTCGAGAAGGGGAAGTTCATGAGATTCAAGTCGTTCGACACAAAGGCATCGGCGATAGCCGAGCTGAAGGAGTCGAGGAAATCCTGATCTCCAGATTCACCTCGAATCGCTCGCCCGATGCTCCTTAGAGGCCAGGTATTTCCGGTTTATCGAATCCAGCTTCTTAACATCCAAGTATGAATCATTCTTTCCGATTCCAGAGCCTACCACATACTCCCTTATCGCCTCGGGACTCATGCTCCTGCTGCGGAAGCCCGCCACGGTCGGGGCACGCGGGTCATCCCATCCTCTCAGCTCGCCGCTCTTTATCGCTCTGATTATATCCGATTTGTGGGCCAGAGTGCCCTCAACCTTGAGTATGCCTACCTCCATAATATGCGGCAGCTCCCATCCGAAGTAATCATATACATAAGCCTGCTTAAGCCCGTTTATCTCGTGCTCCTTGCCTCTTATGATCAGGTTTATTCCCATCTCATGATCATCGATTGCAGAGGCGAAATTGTACAACGGCCACACCCTATACGCCTTCCCGGTGAGCGGGTGCTCATCGTCGATTATTCTAAACATTATCCAATCCCTTATCGATGTGTTGGGGTGTGACATATCGGTCTTAAGCCTGAGAGATGCCTCACCCTCTCTGAAATCGGTGAACATCCTCTTCCAGTTCGCGATGTTTGTGGCAGGGTCAGCGTCTCTGCACCTGCACCCCCTCCCCGCCCTCCTGTTCTCCTGCATCTCCTCCTTGGCGCAGAGGCACACATAGGCGTTGCCATCCTTCAGAAGCCTCTCCGCAAACGAGTAGTAGATCGGTAGGCGTTCGCTCTGCTTGAAAACACCGCCTATATCGCATCCCAGCCACTCCAGATCATCTATAATAGACTGGTAAGCGGCAACTATCGGCCTCTTGGTTTTCGGATCTGTATCCTCAAACCTGACAAAGAATTTCCCTTTATATCTCTTGGAATACTCATCGCACAGTATCGCAATCTTCGCGTGACCTATGTGCAAATATCCGCTCGGGTTTGGCGCGAATCTGGTATTCACGTGCGTGTTCTGGTCAGCCCACCCCAAGTCTGGCAGTCCAACTCTCTGCTTCTGCTCCAAAAATGTATACATTTTGTACTCCTTCTTGAGCTCATCCTTCGACATCGAATTTATATCGCCCACAACACTGTCAACGATGGCCCTCACATTGACCATGCCTATCTCCTTTGCGGAAGGCAATTCTAGAAAAATCTTGTTGATAACGGTATCGCTCCGCGCAACCCCGTAATCCACAGCGTTCTTTATAGCGAACTTTCTGGCTATATCCGCCACTCTCTCTTCCAAATCACTCATAAAACAACTCCTAATTAAAAATTAATATTATTATCCGAAACATCCGCCTTGAAGGCCGTTATGAACGAAATCAACTACCAAATCAATACGCAGACCAACTTTAAAACTATTGCTACCTGCAGAACATCTTGGCACCTGCCTCTCAGAGTTCGTTGACGATTACGAATCCGCACCGTTCAGAGAGGTAAAGGTTTTTAATCTGTCTTTTCAGTATATTACCGATAGGTAAGTCGAATGGATCCGAAATCCTCATATGAGGCCGTGCTCGCACAGGTAAGAAAGAAGATATCCGGGAAGGAGGACATAATAAAGCTGATGTTCATCTCGATTATAGCTAATGGCCATGCTCTGCTCGAGGGAGTTCCGGGTGTAGCGAAGACGACTATGACCAAGGCGCTTGCAGACTCGATACAGGCGAATTTTGGCAGAGTGCAGGGGACATCAGATCTGGAGTTCAAGGACATAGTGGGTTACACATTTATAGACGCAAATCACAACATCCAGGTAAAGAAGGGACCTATATTTACAAATATAATGCTGATAGACGAGCTCAACAGAGCCCCACAGAGGACAGCGAGCGCACTTCTAGAAGCTCTTGAGGAGAGGCAGGTGACTCTCGGAGACTCGACAATTCCGTTAGAGAGCCCCTTCATCGCGTTTGCGACTCAGAACCCGTTGAATATAGAGGGTACAACTCCAGTACCGAAGGTCCTCGCAGACAGATTCCTGATGCGGATAGAGGTTACATACCCTACAATAGATGAGGAGGTCAATATGCTTAAGCTGAAGGAGAGCCCGGTAGAGTCGAAAGTCGAGCGGGTACTCTCTATAGAGGATATACTAGGCATGCAGAAGGCGATAAACGGCGTATCTATGTCGGAGGATGTGATGAGGCATATAACAGACATAGTCAATCAGACCAGAACCGATATACATGTGATAATGGGGGCCAGCCCTCGTGCCGAGATCAGCTTTATGCGCGCCGGAAAGGCCAAGGCGTTCATAGAGGGGAGAAAGGAGGTTGCGATCTCGGATATAAACTCACTCGCAAGACCGATACTTAGCCATAGGATCGCAGTCAGATCTACAGGGGGCATAGGAGTTAACGGTATAATTGACGGAATTATAGCCACAAGCGGCTGATAATCTCAGAAGAATCTGGAGGATCCCTTACCTATAAGGACATCATCCTCTATCCTAACCCCTCCCAGTCCATTTATATAGACTCCGGGCTCATCGCTGAATACCATACCGGTCTTCAATACCATATTCGACGGTATGACGTCTCCGTCATGAACATCTATGCCTATGCTATGCCCTAGCGCGTGTATGAACCTCCCCTTATATATTCCGCCCTTATACCTGTCTATGTAATCGGATGCCACCCTATGCGGCTCTCTCGCATCATTCCCATCATACATCTCGCCCAACCCCCGCATCTGAGCCTCTCTTACCACATCTATCATATCCAACAGCCTCTTACATCTGCTAGAGGATTTATCCGGTTTGAATATGAATGTCCTGCTTATATCCGAACAGTAGTTATCCACAATGCCACCGACATCGAATAGTACTACCTCGTTAGATCTCAGCTTCCTGTTTCCAGGAGCGTAATGTGGTAGTGCAGCGCTCTTCCCAAATGCGACTATCGAGTCGAATGACGGCCTGGCTCCAATCTCGGCCTGTATATATTCGAACCTTGCAGCGAGCATTCTCTCTGTAACCCCCTCCTCCAAATAACCCTCAACCCTTACAAGCGCACTCTTAGTTATCCTCACCGCCTTCCTTATCCTCTCTATCTCATACCTGCTCTTTATGCTTCTCGCTCTGCCGAAGCTCTTGGATGCGTCAACCAGCCTCTTCGGCCTGGCGTACTTAGATATGAATTTTGAATAGCTTACTGGTATGAATGACTCATCTATACCAACGACCTTCCCGTTCAGACCTCTGAGCTCATCCCTTAACGAATCCTTTCCAGAAACGACCCGAACGTCAATCAGCCGATCCGCCTGCTCCCTAGCAGCCTCCTCCTCCAGCTTGCTGGTGAGCAGCCTAATTCCGTCCCGTTCAACAATCAGCATCGACTCCTCGAAAAGGCCGCTAGTGAATCCCGTAAGGTAGCTGAAGTTGCTATCTCTCTCCGAGGTATTCATTATGAATAATGCGTCATATTCCGCATCTCCGAATAGCCTATCCAACCTGGATCTCAACTCGCTTATATAGACACCTATATCTAGATGTCACAATACCTATTAATTAAATACTGTCTCGAATCCTGTACTCAACCCCTCTTACTTACCCCGTCATGCCTTAGTAGCCACCTAGCACCCTCTGTGACCAGCATACCATACTCTATCATATCCCCATCCTGAATCTCGACCATCTCCCTGATTATGGATTCCTGCCTCACTATAACATTATCTCCGATATCCGCATAACTCATAATTATAGAGCCATCCCCTATCGAGGAGCAGTTTCCCACGGATGAGTACTGCTTAAGGTATGATCCTCTGCCTATATGCGATCCCGCACCTACCTGTACATGGTCCTCAACCACCGCCATCCTATTTATAATTGCCATCTCCCCCAAAGTTACACTCTCTCCTATATCTACAGAATTAGCTATTGTCACATGATTTGCGGTGTGTGTAAACCTCCCTATAGCAGCGTCCTCACGTACCGTATTTCCATAACCTATAGTCGCCTTGTCTGCAATTCTCACATTATTGTATATGAGAGATAGGTCATCTATCCTAACCCGATCACCTATCCTTACAGAGGAATCTATCTGGACCCCGTGTCCTATCCAAGCCTCTCTGCCTATGGATACCTCATTAGAGATTATAACATTACTATCTATATAGGAGCCATCCATAAGAGTAACATTCTCTCCTATGCGTGTGCCTGATCTTATTCTGACCTCCTTTAATACTACAGAGCCTCTGCCTATAGTGACACCATAATCTATAAACGCAGGATCCTGCACAAACCCTCCCCAAACTTGAATTCCATTCACAGAGCCATTTAGGTATCTAGTCAATACTCTTCCATCTCTCAGTCTCACCCTACTTATTGACTCTGGAATATGCCTTACGCTCTCTAAGCTGTCTACAATCATACAACTATTCTTTGCATCCTTAGTCCTCTCCATAATATCACCAAAGCGAACTATTCGGATTCCTATCTACAATATATATAAATTCCCCCAGATACGTCTAACGTCAAATAGGGTCAATATACCGCGTATTCGGGCCAGAGCGGCAAACTTATAATAAATTAGCACCTAATATCCAATCTGTATAAATGCTTCCGTGCTTTCATGTCTGATCAGGATAATCTAAGAGTGAAGAGATCTACTACGGTCTATAAGAACATGCGCGACTCCCGTCTGATATCTCAGTACTACAGAATAAACACCGCATACATATCCAATAAAAAGGAGATATACGGTGCATCTCCTACCGATATATTCATAGGAAGATACGGCTATCCGAAGGTATTTGCAGGACCTATGGTCCCGCCGCGTTTAGGGGATACCTCGATACTCGCATCTCCGGAGTCATGGAGGAGCATGTCCATAAGCGATATATTCAATATGCGCTTCTCACTTGTGCGCGGTATGTTTATCACAGATGTGAGAGGGAAGGAGAACGGGAGAGAGATAGAGAAGGTCCGCGAGCTGGCAATGTCAACCAACTCCGTATACTCCGAGGTAAATTTCTCTAAGAGCTTGTATACGACCCCAGAGCTCGGAGAGAGCGTAGAGCCGTTCGGTCTTAGCGGCAAAATCTCCAGTTTTGATATAACGAACACAAAAGCGGATAATCGGATAGAGGACAAATATCTGGATACGGATGCTACGGCAAAAGACTCGGTAATCGAACTTTACGATAAGGGCGTAGCCGTATCAAAGATAACACGTGCGTTCTCTGCAGGCCTCTTTGGAACCGGAGCCAACAGGAAGCTAGTTCCTACCAGGTGGAGTATAACCGCAGTCGACGATACGATATCCAAGCAGAAGGTAGAAGAGATAAAGGGATACGAAGAGATAGATCATATTGAGGTCTACTATAACGTCTCATTAGACAATAGATGGATGATAGTGGTAATGCCCGGCCAATGGGGCTACGAGTCAATAGAGGCTTGGTATCCAAACACCGCATGGAATGAGAATCCTAACGAGGTATCAATATTCTCTTCCAGCGAGGGGTATAACGGGAGAAAGGGCTATGCGGAGATAGGCGGCTGCTATTATGCTGCAAGGCTTGCAGTTGCCGAGAAGCTGCATAGGATACGCAAACAGGCGAAGGTTCTCATACTCAGGGAGGTTCATGACGGATATGTACTGCCGGTCGGGGTATGGAATGTGAGAGAGCATGTTAGGGAGACATTGGACGGAAGACCTATAATTCTGGATAACGAAGCCAAGATAGTCGATATGATATCTGAGAGGTTTGACATCACACCGAAAGAGTGGCTTAGAAACAGCACAATCCTCAAATCCATATTCTTACAGATGCAGCTATCAAAATTCTTCTAAAGTGTAATACACCTATACAGTTACA
>JAJYXL010000015.1 GCA_021801785.1 Microcaldota archaeon | reverse complement strand
AACAATGAGGAGAGGCACTGGAATGGTCCAAATTTCGCCAAAAAGCTAGTATTTTTCGGGCAGAAGGATGATGATGGAGATAGAAAATAGGTGCCCTCATGGTAATTGCATATTTCGTTAGACATGGCGAGGCCGAAACCAACAGGAACGGCATCCTGTCGTCAAAACACGACAGCTATCCACTAACCTGGCATGGCAGGGCCCTGATATCTGAAACGGCGAGGATCACACCGCCACATGCATGTACACCAGCTCGCATCCTATTATTATAAGAGGGAGCGCTATGCCTATAGCTGCGAGTATTATGTGTACAGCTAGCGAGAAACCCATGAGGAATCTGTCGTATGCGATTACAGGTAGTGCCATACTTCCACATCTGAGATAAAAGGGATGTTCACTCAATCTTTTTAAAGACTAACTAAGCTAATAGTATAGATATGTATGGGTGACAGAGTACTGGTCCTAGTTGTTGATATAGACAACGATCTCTACCGCAAGGGGAAGGTTGTTGGCCCGGTCATAGGCAGGGCCTCAAACCTCAAGGCAGCTGAGAGGCTCGCCCTCGCAGACCCTGCGGATACTGACTCGAATGCGATATTCAATGCGGTAAAGAGGTATGATGAGCTTAAGAAGCAGAATTTCGACGTAGAGGTCGCAACCATAACCGGATCCGAGAAGGAGGGGTATGTCGCTGACAGGGAGATAGTCAGGCAGATAGAGAAGGTTATAGATATAGTGAGGCCGGACTCGTGCCTCTTTGTTACAGATGGGAAGAGCGACGAGAGAGCCCTGCCTCTGCTTAAGACGAGGATAAAGGTTGACAGCATCGACGTTGTGCATATGAAGCAGGCTGCCGCGCTGGAGAATACATATTTCGTCATACTTGAGAAGATAAAGGATCCGCACTATGCGAGAATAATATTCGGCATACCTGCCGTGCTACTGATTCTCTTCGCTGTGAGCTATTACCTTAATTACGGGTGGCAGCTCCCGGTGGCGCTCGTCGGCATATACCTCATAGCGAAAGGTTTCGGGATAGAGGAGCGTGTCGTCGATTCGTTTAGAGGGTTCGGATTCAGCGTCGGAAGGATGAGCTTCATATTTTACACAACGATGATAGTGTTCGTGTTTGTAGGGTTGGCTGTCGGATACAGCAGCTACGTACAGAACTCGATAGTTACGAGCAACCCGCTCACGCTGTACTCCTATGCGCTGCAAGGCTTTATCGTCCCGTTCAGCATAGGCCTTGTTGTCTATCTGATTGGAAGGATAATAGATCTTGAGGGGAGGAGGATGAGATTCCAGCTACTCAACCAGGGCGTATATATAGGGTACTCGTTAATCGCGCTCCTTCTCGTATATCTGCTATGTGCATGGTTCATAGGACAGGTATACTTCTGGCAGTTCCTTCTCTATAGTGCGCTGGCGCTGATTGTAGGTTACGGCATAGCCATATTCAGTACTGTGCTTAAGAGGAGTGTGATAAGGCACTCTAAGCTGAAGAACAGGAATGTGGTGAACGAGATAGGCTCATATATAGGCAAGGTCGCCGACTTCGACCCGAAGAACAGCCTTATATACGTGAAGACGGACAAGGGCAAGACCATCAGCTTCGATATAGACAGGGTTAGCAAGATGACCGACTGGATAATGATAAGGTAAGGAAGCGATGGCACATATAATTGTGGGATTTTTGAGTGATAAAAGGTATAATGCATCCGGATCCCGCAAAAAGGAAGGTTTTTATTTATGTCTGATGATAATAGTACCAACTCCTATTACACCAACAAGAACATCGTCCTGCACGAGCTTATAGGTCTTAGGGTAAGAGTTAGGGAGAGCAGAGATTCCTTGAGAGAGGGATTGAGCGGCTCCGTAATCAATGAGACTAAAAACACACTCGTAGTAGATACGGGAGATGGTATAGAGAGGATCCCGAAGATAGGTTCGGTATTTATATTTTATGTTGGGAATAAGAGTTTTATCGTTGATGGAAGGGAGATACTCTTCCGGCCATACGAGAGGATAAAGAGAGGGGCAAAATTTGCCAGAAAACGTGATTGATTGGAGTGCAATGATATCAAATGTCCGGTACATGGGAAGCTGAAGACGCGAGGGAGCGTATTCGAAGGGCTAGTCGTATCCGACAAGAACCATAAGACCGTGATAGTCATGAGAGAGTACTTCACCCCGCTCAAGAAGTATGAGAGGTACCTTAGGAAGAGATCCAGGATACCTTCGCATAATCCCCCATGCATGGATGCGCACAGGGGCGATATAGTCAGGATAGAGGAGAGCAGGAGGCTGAGCAAGACGAAATCTTTCGTCGTAACCTCCATTATAAAGAGAGGAGGTGCGGAGTAATGAAACAGATATCATCTAAAGTATCGAAGACGCTCATACCCGGAAGCGTCATAACATGCGCTGACAACACAGGGGCGAGGACACTCAGGATAATATCGAAGATAGGGAAGGGGGGAGCGCACAGGAAGCTCAACAGTGCTGGCGTGGGCGATATAATAATGGCGAGCGTGAGGAGCGGCTCTCCGCAGTACATGAAGAAGAAGGTGAGGGCGGTTGTGATAAGACAGAAGCACCCGCTTAGGAGGAGGGACGGACTGAGAGTGAGGTTCGAAGACAATGCGGCGATACTTATAACTGATAACAATCTTGCGGTGGGCACAGAGGTTAAGGGCGTTATGGCGAGAGAGGTAATAGAGAGGTATATAAAGCTCGCCGGAGTTGCAACGAGGGTGGTATGATGGTAGAATCTTCAAAACCTAGAAAGCAGAGGAAGCACAGGTATTCCGCACCGCTGCATATAAAGAGGCACTTTGTCAGAGCCCACCTATCGAAGGAGGCGAGAGATAAATCGAATGTGAAGAGAAGGAGCGCACAGGTGGCAAAGGGTGATACGGTTAAGATAATGAGGGGCGGCAAGAGAGGCACGACGGGCAAGGTGGCGAGAGTCGATATCAACAGAGGATTCTTATACTTAGAGAATGTTACAAGGAAGAATGCTAGGGGGAGGGAGTTCCAGATACCGATAAGACCTAGCAACGTATATATAACAGAGCTCAACCTCTCAGATAAGCTGAGATCGTCAAAGCTTTTAGGAAGTGGTGATATAGATGGGAAGGAAGGGAAATAGAAGGCATGTTAAGAGTCTATCTGCGCCGAACTTCTTCGGCATAGAGAGGAAGGGTTACGCTTACGTAGCAAAGCCCAGAGCTGGAAGGCATACGGGCGATAGGTGCATAACCGCCAACCTCATTTTAGACAGGCTTAATGCGACAAAGAACAGATCTGAGTCGGATAGGATAATAAAGGAGAGGAAGGTCTCTGTAAATAATAGACGCATAAGAGATCCGAAGTATCCGGTAGGGTTCAATGATATAGTGGATATAGACGGATTTGGGCGATACATCGTCAGCGTCGATAGGAAGGCTAAGGCGATACTGTCAGAGTACAAGGAGGGTATGCCGAGAGTGCTTAAGGTTGTGGGTAAATACAGGTACAGGAAGGGGGAGATCATGCTCAGGCTGCACGACGGGACGCTCGCAAAGGGCGGGAGTGCGGCTAAGATAAACGACTCCGTCACGCTCGACGGTAAGAGGGTAACAAATATTATAAAGATGAGAGAGGGCGCCGGATGTTTCGTTATAGACGGGGTGCACGTAGGCACTCTTGGAAAGATAGTCTCGATAAAGGAGGGGACCAGAACCTCCGGGAGAGCGGTAGAGGTTGAGAATTCCGAGAGGGAGGAGAGGTTCGAGACCGTTGCGGAGAACATAATAGTTACAAGCTGATTCTTATGAATTCGATGAGAGATGTTAGGATAGACAAGATCGTCATAAATATAGGCACTGGTAATGACACCAACGCCAATGACAATGCGAAGAAGCTTCTCAAGACCCTGACCGGTGGAAAGCCTACAAACGCGGTAGCGAAGAACAGGATACCGACATTCAAGATAAGCAAGGGCACGAGCATAGGATCATTTGTGACGGTGCGCGGGAAGGATTCGGAAGAGCTCGCGAAGAGGCTGTTCAAGACGGTCGATAATAGGATCGGAAGGAGGGCGGTATCCGGCAACACGGTGAACTTCGGGATAAAGGAGTATATAGACATACCGGGCCTGAAGTACGATCCGAATATAGGGATAATAGGTATGAATGTCAATATATCATTCAAGCGAAGCGGTCTGCGCGTGGCGAGAAGGAAGAGGGCGAGGGGCGTTATAGACAGGGGACATATGATGATTGGGAGAGAGGAGATAGAGGGGTACTTGAACAGGAATTTCGGCGTGAAGGTAGAAACCGGTGTTGAGTGATGGTCGCTTACGAGTATAGATTGAAGGGAAAGGGGAGGAGGATGTGCAGACTGTGCGGCACCAGCAGAGGAGTGATAAGATCGCACAACCTTTATATATGTAGAAGATGCTTCAGAGAGGTTGCACCCAACATAAATTTCAAGAAGTATGGTTGATATTATGGTAGATAGATTCGCAGAGGCGATTAATACAATAAAGAATAATGAGTATATAGGCAGAGAGGAGTGTGTCGTATACTCGACAAAGCTGGTAAAGAGGCTCATAGATATAATGAGGGAGAACGGGTATGTGGACGGGTATGAGGAGTTCGATGATAGGCACGCGAAGAGGATCAGGATCAGACTCTCTAAGAGGATAAATAATATAGGTGTTGTGAAGCCGAGGCACGCGATAAAGAGGTCGACAATAATAGATTATGAGCAGAGGTACATACCCAGCAAGGACTTCGGGATACTCGTCATATCCACCCCTTCCGGTATAATAACCAATAGGGAGGCGAGAGAGAGAGGTACGGGAGGGAGGCTTCTGGCATACATGTATTGAGGGTTCGCTATGATAAATATAAAGATACCAGATGGTATTTCGGTCGATGCCGGAGATGGTGTTGTGCACACCACAGGCAGACTGGGCAAGAACGAGAGGAGGTTCAACCCGAAGCTCACATCCGTAAGGGTGGATGGCGGAGAGGTTATAGTCGAGGAGGTTGGGAGCAGGGCTGCAAAGAGGAGGTCGTATATGGCGGCTGTGGCGCTCTCGAAGGAGATAGAGACGGATATGAGAGGGGTAATGGAGTACAATGAGATACACATGGAGGTGGTGTATGCGCACTTCCCGATAACCGTAGAGGCGAAGGATGGGAAGATATTCATAAAGAACATGCTTGGAGAGAGAGCCCCCAGAAAGGCTGGGATTGTCGGCGATACGAAGATTGAGGTCAATGGTAAGGATGTCAGGCTATACGGGAGCAGCCTGTATGATATATCGCAGACTGCAGCGAATATAAGGATTGCCTGCAGGGTGAGAGAGAAGGATGAGCGCGTCTTCCAGGACGGGATATATTACGCAAAGGTATGATCTTATGGTATTGAAGAAGAAGAGCCACCCGAAATTCATAGTGCCGAATTACGGTACGAAGAGGAGGAGGAGGCTGAAGGATAGATGGAGGGTACAGAGAGGCCTTGATAATAAGAAGAGGAGGAAGAAGGCGTTCATGGGAGCCGAGCCGACCATAGGGTACAGGAATCCGGAACGGATAAGGCACAGGCTGAGCAATGGGAACTACGGTGTGATAGTACATAACAGAGAGGAGCTTGAGGGGGTGCTGAAGAACCCGAACATCACGGACTTCGATATAATAATAGCTAGAGGCGTAGGGAGCAGGAAGAGGGCTGAGATAAGCGAGTCTGCGGTAAGGAACGGGGTAAGGATAAGGAACGGTTGAGTTTATGACAATACAGTTGACTAAGAGGCTGGCGGCGAGGATGCTCAAGAGGGGCGAGAACGCGGTAAGGATAAAGGGGAGCGCGATCGCAGATGCATCGAAGGCCATAACTGCCGAGGACGTGAGGGCGCTGGTAAAGAGCGGCAACGTCTATGCGATTCCGGAGAAGAGGAATATCAGCATGCATGGGAAGACGCTAAAGATGAAGAGGATGAAGGGCAGGAAGAGAGGTCCAGGAAAGAAGAGAGGTACTTACAAGGCTAGGACCGGGAAGAGCTACCCGCAGCGTGTCAGAGGCCAGAGGAGGGTGCTTAAAGAGCTGAAATCCGATGGCACGATAGACAACCAGCAGTTCAAGAGGTTCTATAAGCTTGTGAAGGGAGGGACATTCGCTAGCAAGGCTCAGCTGCTCAACAGCATAACCAGCAGCGGAGTTAACATAGATGCGGAGAGATTCGAGAGATTGAGGCATACGTGATATTGATGAGAGTTTATAAGAGAAGGAGGGCTGAAGCGCTGACCAATTACAAGAGGAGACTGGCGCTGGTAAAGGGAGGTAGCGACAGATTGGTTGTTAGGAAGACCAATAGAGGTATAATAGTCCAGATAGTGCACTACGAGGAGGATGGCGACAGGATCGTTAAGACCGTGAGATCTAGCGAGCTCTCCAGATATGGGTGGAGCCCTAGATGCAATATACCAACAGCATACCTATCCGGCATGCTGATCGGGAAGAGATTCGAGGATAGGAACAGCGAGCTCGTCCTCGATGTAGGGCTGTACAAACCGATAAAGAATAGCATAGTGTTCGCGGCTGCGAAGGGCTTTATAGACTCTGGAATGCGCCTTAAGAACGGTATAGAGTTCGATAGCGGAAGGATGTCCGGATCCCATATAGCGGATTTCGCTGCGAAGGCGGCAGAGGAGAGGGAGAGGTATAAGGGCCAGTTCTCAAAGTACGAGGGGAGCGGCGTTGCGGTCGGGAGGATAACTGAGAGGTTTAGCGAGGTAAAGGGGAAGATAATGGAGGGTAAGATATCTGAGGAGTGATTTATTGGCGTATAGGAAGAGAAGAGAGGAGAGATTCGAGAAACCGGCGTTCGACATAGCCGGATGGAACCCGGCTACCGAGCTGGGAAAGGCTGTGAAGGAGAACAGGATAACCTCCATAGAGCAGATATACAACCTGGGGAAGAGGATACAGGAGGTGGAGATTGTAGATGCGCTCATACCAGATATAAAGAGCGAGGTCATAGAGGTGAAGAGCGTACAGAGGATGACAAAGAACAACAGGAAGATGAAGTTCAGGGTCACGGCGATAGTCGGGGATATGAACGGGCATGTTGGTGTCGGCGCGGCGAAGGATATAGAGGTGAAGGCGAGTATAGACAGCGCGATAAGGAATGCTAAGAGGAATATAATATCCGTTATGCTGGGCTGCGGATCGTGGCAGTGCACATGCGGGCAGAGGCACAGCCTCCCATTAACCATTAGAGGGAAGTGCGGGAGCGTAGAGGTAATAATAAAGCCCGGGCCGAGAGGTCTCGGAATAGTTGCGAGCAAGTCCACTAAAGCGGTATTGCAGTTCGCCGGGGTCAAGGATGCATGGAGCTTCTCCAGGGGACAGACGAGCACGAGATACAATACGCTTATGGCGGTTATTGCGGCTCTGAACAATATGGAGGAGATGAAGAACCTCGATACATTAGAGCCGAATAAGGCGGTCGAACATAACCTGTAATATTATGCGTGATGATTCCGGTAGTTTTTATATATTTTTGGTATTTATAGCAAGTGATTGTGATGAAGGTCTATATAAACAAACCATTATGTACGGGATGCCAGCACTGCAAGGATGTCTGCCCGGTTGCAGTATTTGAGCTCAGGGATAGAGGGGATGTTGCTAATGTGAATGTCGATGGCGCCCCGGCAGAGATGGAGTGGAAACAGGTAGTTGAGAAGGATGTCTATTCCAAATGGAAGGACGTACAGGATGGACATAACCATTTTGCCGAGAAGAACGACGGAACTAGCGGCGGAATATCGGTAGGCGTTAATGGAGAGGCGTGCATACTCTGCCAGGCGTGTCTGATACAGTGTGAGGGAGAGTGCATACATATAATTGACGATTCCGGAACGGAATACAAGTCGATATATAGCTGATTCTTGAGACGTATTGTGTAGCCCGGGAGCATCATATCTCCCGGAGCACATAAATAACCTACCTGCTAATTCTATTACGTATCGAGCTTGCGGTGTTTTGCATAATAGAGAGAGTCGAGAGTCCGTTCAGCGATGAGGAGAGTCTAGCTGTGCTCAACAGGTATGTGAGGGAGTGGTTCGTCGGCAATTTCGATGAGCTAACACCACCGCAGAGGTACGCATTCAAGCTCATAGCTGAGAGGAGGAACACCCTGATAGCCAGCCCCACGGGAACCGGTAAGACCATGTCGGGATTCCTCTCGATACTCAGTACGCTATTCGATAAGGCTGTGAACGGCACGCTGAAGGAGAGGGTATACTGCATATATGTATCGCCCCTGAGGTCGCTCAACAACGACGTGTATAAGAACCTGACAGAGCCGCTCGAGGGCATATACCAGATCATAAAGGAGGATAAGGGGGTCGATATACTCAAGGATAATATAAGGAATGTCACAATAGCGGTTAGGACGGGAGATACGACGCAGAAGGAGAGGAGGAGGATGCTCGCTAAGCCGCCCAACATACTGGTAACGACACCGGAGAGCCTGGCGATACTCATAAGCTCATCTAAGTTTGTGGAGAATATGAGGGGGGTCGAGTATGTTGTGATAGATGAGATACACGAGCTGGCCAACAACAAGAGAGGCACTCACCTCTCGCTCTCGATAGAGAGGCTCCAGAGCATTGTCGGGAGGGATATAGTGAGGATAGGGCTTGGGGCTACCCTGCACCCAATGGAGGAGGCGGCGAGGTTCCTTGTGGGAATGGATGGGGACGAGCCGCGCAGCTGTGCTGTTGTGGACACCAGCCTTATAAAGAGCATGGAGGTATCGGCGATCAGCCCCGTAAAGGACATGATATATACGCCGGAACAGAGGATAGAGGCTGCGATGTACAAGGAGATCGGAAGGATTGTGAAGATGTCTAAGACGACACTTATCTTTACGAATACGAGGAGCGGGACCGAGAGGGTGGTATTCAACATGAAGAGGCGCCTCAAGTACAAGCCGGAGGATATAGCTGCCCACCATAGCTCACTCTCCAGAGAGTCGAGGCTGGAGGTTGAGGGCCTGCTCAAACAGGGAGCGCTCAGATGCGTGGTATCATCGACGAGCCTGGAGCTCGGAGTCGACATAGGCACGATTGATAATGTGATACAGCTCGGATCGCCAAAGAGCGTTACGAGAGCGTTGCAGAGAATAGGCAGAGCGGGGCATACATATCAGGCTGTAGCGAAGGGGGAGATGATAGTGCTGAATAGGGATGATCTTGTCGAATGCACCGTCATGCTCGATGCGGCTATGAAGAAGCATCTCGACTCGTTCAGCGTATCGAAGAATGCGCTCGATGTGCTAGCACAGCATATTGTAGGCATGGCGATAGACAGGAAGTGGGAGGTGGACGAGATGTACAATGTGATAAGGCACGCCTACCCGTACGCGACGCTGAGCAAGGAGGACTTCATGGCGATGATAGACTACCTGGCAGGCAATTATGTAGGGCTTGAGAGCAGGAGGGTGTACGGTAAGATCTGGTACGATAAGGAGACAGGGATTATAGGGAGGAGAGGTATGGCGATACGCCCGATATACATGCTCAACCTTGGAACGATACCTGACGAGGTCGCCATAAATGTATTGGAGCTAAAGACGAAGAGGTGGATAGGCAATATAGAGGAGGAGTTCCTCTCCAGGTTGGAGAAGGGCGATATCTTCTCCCTGGGAGGCAAGCTCTACATGTTCAGCTACACCGCAGGCTCGAAGTGCTATGTGAGCGAGGCGAAGAGCAGCGCACCGACCATACCGCCATGGTTCTCTGAGCAGCTCCCGCTGAGCTTTGAGCTGGCTGAGAGGATAGGCGAGTTCAGGGCGGCGTTCGCCGAGTCGCTGATGGAGATGGATGAGGGAGAGGCGCGAAGGCTGATATCGCAGCCGTCGATAAAGAGTATACCTAAGAGCGCAAAGGCGATACTCGATGCACTTCCAGTAAATGAGTACGGGAGGATCGCGATATTCAGGTACTTTACAGAGCAGCTCCTATTCGCTGGCGAGGTGCCCAACAACAGGTACATACTGATAGAGTACACGCGGGATAAGATGGCTGATACTAATTATATAATATTCCACTCGCTGTTTGGGAGGAGGGTTAATGATACCCTATCCAGAGTCGTGGCGATAAGCCTCGGGGCGATGTTGGGACAGGATATATCTATAACGATAAATGATAATGGATTTGTGGTAAATACGGAGGAGGAGACGGAGATAAACGAGGATACGATATCTACGCTTATGAAAAGGGTCGTCGCTGCCGATATAGATGTGCTGCTGAAAGGCAATATAAGGAATACTGAGATAATGCGCAGAAGGTTCAGGCATGTGGCTACCAGGAGCTTCATGATACTTAAGAATTATATGGGTAGGAAGATGTCTGTGAATAGGCAGCAGATGAACTCTAGGTTCTTGCTTAAAGCGCTTGAGGAGATAGATCCCAACTTTCCGATACTCAAGGAGACCTATAGGGAGATATTCGAGGAGGTGATGGATATCGGTAGGACGAGAGACCTCATAGGTAGGATAGAGAGAGGCGAGGTGAGGTATAAATTTATAGAGACGAGATCGCCGTCGCCGTTTGCGCACACGATATTGACGTTCGGGCATGCGGATGTGGTGCTTATGAAGGAGAGGAATGACTATCTGAGATATCTGCACGGGCTGGTGCTGAAGAGGATAGGGGTAAAGGGGAGAAAGGGGAGAGGATGATGCTGGATGAGGATATATACCTGCCAGACGGCCTTCCCGTAGCGTATATAAAGAGCATAAATACTCTGGTTGTATCCGATCTTCACCTCGGATATGAGGGGATGATGGCGAAGAGGGGCATGCTTATACCTAAGGTGAATCTCAGGTCGATAGAGGATATTATTACAAAATCGGCAGAGGAGACCGGGGCCAAATCGATAATAGTGAACGGCGATATAAAGAATGAGTTCTCAAATGTCGAGACCGAGGAGTTCAACGAGATGCTCGATCTTATCAGAATGGCGGAGAGGCTCGGGCTGAGAATGACTCTGATAAAAGGCAATCATGATAATTTTGTTGATAGGTACAGGGAGGCATTCCATCTGGAGATACACTCGCAGAGCGCAAATATAGGCGAATATATGTTTATTCATGGGGAGAGACGCCCTGTAATAAGAGGCAGACCGAGAATGATGATTATGGGTCATGAGCACCCGGCGATATCCATTACAAATGAGGCGGGTGTTAGGGAGAGGCTGCGCTGCTTCCTCTTTGGGAGCTATAAGGGTATTCCGCTGCTGGTACTTCCGGCGATGAACTATTTTGCAGGAAGCACAGATATAAACATGGCAGATAGAGATGAGCTCCTATCGCCGGTACTGGAAGGGGTAAATGTTGACGCTATGCATGCGATAGCCATAGGTTACGGCTCGACAATAGACTTCGGAACAATATCAGACCTTAGACGTGCAGGCCCCCGAGCCATGGCAGGGCTATGAGTATGAGCATTGCGACTATCGCAATATCCAATGCCTTTATTATCCACTTCCTCTTCGTTATGCTCGTATCGTATATTCTCGAACCGTCAAGCATCGGAAGAGGGAGTAGGTTTATCACCCCTATCAGGAAGTTGAGCATCAGTGTTATTGCAAATAGGCTGTATAGGAAGTATATTATGCTGTTAGCCGTGCCCTTTATTACAGGGGTCTCTATTATATCTACTCCGACTAGACCACGGGTCGTCCCATTAGCTCTCTGGGCGACTAGCGAGTAGTTTCCCCTGTTTGTGGCTATGGTAACCACCTTGCCCGGAGTATCATTCGCAGAAGCGGCATCGATCTCGCCTATGTTGTTTGTAGGATGGCCGTTCCAAGAGAGTATTATGCTCCCGGGGGCTATTACATTGCTGGCTGGGTATCCAGGAATTGTGCTGGATACTGCCACCTTTATGATGTTGCTGTTTACATAAGGCAGAACTAGGAGGAGCAGGAAGAAGAATATGAACATGGCTATGAAATTGGCAGATACACCTGCGGAGTATATTCTGTTTTTGGAATGGCGATCCAGCTTCTCTATCATCTTATCGTCAGGCTCAACAAATGCTCCAATCGGTATCACTCCGAAGATGAGCAATCCCACACGCTTTATTTTCGTCTTTACCATCGATGCGAGGACGCCGTGGGACATCTCATGTATAACCACTATTATTATGAATGCGATAAGCCCGGATATGAGCGGAATCGTTATTCCAGGTATAACGGGTAGAAGTCCGGGAACCTGTGTCGATAGAGGCGCGAGGCTTGGAGCTCCGCTTAGCGCTTTGCCAACGATTGATATTAGGAGCAGTACTATGCTTATAGACTCGTCTATAAGCGCATAGAAGATATAGCCTGTAAATCCAAATATGACAGTTATTCCTACGACAAACACCAGATACAGTGTCTGTACCAGGCTGAGATTGAAAAATGAGCTTATTCCACCGGCAGAGTAACCGAGCAGTTGGAGCTGTTGGACCTTTATGAACTGTAGGCCGTATGCGGTGTAAGGAACGACAAAGAGGACGGTAAATATTATTGTGAGTATACCAAAGACATAGGTGAGCTTGCTCACCCTCTTCCCCAGTATGAGGTATGAGGCTAGACCGAATCCGAGAACTATACCCCAATCCGCCATCGCCTTCCAGAACCGCTTGTACCTCTTTGCGATGCTGTTTATTGTCTTTATACCACGCTTGCTTCCGATCATATACAATCCGAAGCTCCCTTCAAGCCCCTCAACACGGCTTATCACTATCCCGACAAATACGAGAGAGATTATCCCAAATGCGACCCTGTCGATTATGCTGATGGAGCTCGACACGTATAGTGAGTATATGAGCAGGAATTCTATTACTACTAGAGCTATAGCTGCAAGATCAATATATCTACTCTTTTGATCGGCCATCAGAATCATTCGCAGGATAAACCTTAACTCTTATTATCAGCAGGCTATTATTTTATTTGGACGAATGTGTCTATATATCTTGTGTTTTGGAAGCCAATCCTTCTAATCTCTTGAGAGTATCGAGGTATAATACCGGTCATTTATACTTAGACGGATTGGATAACTCTTTGAAAAAGACGATAACATTTCCAGTTGCGGTCAGAAGGTGCGTACGGTAACCAAAATTAATTATCTTTCGGAGTAAATAGAAGGTGTAATCATCGACGCTGAGTTTGAAATCCAATGCCTTTATAAAATCCTCGATAATTTCTAATACGAGATTCAGCTGATTATCTCTGTATCTTAATCTGCCCATGAGCTTCTTTGCATCTATAAGCGGGTTACGGGCTTTTTGGGTTTGTCTTTGCGTCTTCTTAAGGAAGCCTTTTGCAATATCTGGCAG
>JAJYXL010000030.1 GCA_021801785.1 Microcaldota archaeon | reverse complement strand
GTCTCTCCAATGATCTGAGTGTCAGTGTCTCCATAAAATTATTATGTTCAGAAAGATTTAAATAAGTTTCTATTATATCAAGAAATTATTGATTTAAACAATTAAAAGTTGATTTAATAGATAAAAATTAGATAAAATTAAGCCGAATCACCCATCCCTCATTCATATCCGTAAAGAGAGGTGTGCCGATGCCAATTCTCAGAACATATAATCATCACCAATTCATACGTATACATACATCTGCATCCGGGTCATAACAGGAATAGCGCTATGGAATATAGGAATCAGGAGAGCAGAGCACACTACGGGCAGTTGGAGCTACTGTATATGATGTGGGAAGATACGCAATCGTGCCTATGGCTCTCTTTTCTGGTGTGACTGTTGCTGCAGTCGGATTGCTCGATTGGTCCTCTTCAAGTCTCGGAAGTAGTAGTAAAAATACACCAAGCACAGGGAAATCCCTACAATCGGGACAATCACAGACCAATTCATCAAATCATCCTACTATTAATTATTTCAGCCAAAACTATTTAACTTTTGTCGCTGGCTTAACACTCGACGGTGAAGAGTTCTGCGGTTGTATCATGAATTGGAATAGATTATACAACATATTATTGTGATCTGTATCTGGACGAGACGTTCTACTGAGAGGCAAAACAAACACAAATATAATATTTTGCTTGTATAACTCTCTGATGCCGGCGCTTCACAACAGTCAGAATAATAGGAAGGGAGAGAGGTCCCAGATCGCATTAGAATTTATGATAGTCTTCTCCTTCATCCTTATACTATTCTTAGTCATATTCGCAATAGCTGCAACAGAGAGGGCAGCCAGCCTTGCAAGCGAGGAGTACTCCAGCATGCAGGGGGTGACATTAGAGGTATCATCATACATAAACCAGGCTGTTGCTGCAGGGAGCGGGTTTAATGCGACATTCTCACTCCCAGCCTCAATAAGTACGCAGCCATACTCTCTTTACGTCACATCTACAGGCATTGTAATAGCTAACACGATAGCGGGGGGTGGAACGGTGCGTGCTGTCTCATACTCAGATTCGAGGAGCGTAAACGCGCAGACCACCGTGTCAGGTACGACAGTAACTATGTATTCTATACCTGCCTACTCCGGCACTATAAACATACGCAACTTCAACGGGCAGATATACATAGATGAGACCCCACCGCAATCATCAATACTCCCATCAGAGATATCGCTGAGCGTACCATCATCAACATATGTTGCCAACTTCAGCGGCGCACTGACAAACAATGTGATAGTCATTCCTAATCCGAAGCAGAGCCTGGCCAACTCAATAAGCATAGCGTTCTGGATAAACCCAATAAATGTTGGTAGCGGCCGGTTGAATCCGATAGCCAAAGAGTACTGGGGCGAGTTTGCACTCACAATGGAGACCAACGGCGGCCTATCATACTATCAGGGTCCAAATACGAGCAGTTCTAGCTATTGCGATATAAGCGCATTTCCTGCAAATACCATATCTAATGATCACTGGCAGTTCATAGTGATTACCAGGAGCGGGAACGGCATCGCCACAGATTCCATAGACGGCTATTATAATAACACTCAACTGCTGACAGGATCATGTCCTGGTATACCGTCCGCAGTCAGCAACGCCAATATAACAATCGGAAAGCAGTATACGGGTTACGGATATGGGGGATACATGTCCGATATACAGATATACAACTCCACACTTACCAGTACACAGGTGGGCCAGTTATACTCGGAAGGCATTAACGGCACACCCCTAAACACCAAAAACCTTGTTGTATGGCTCCCTCTGGACGGTAATGCGAATGACTACAGCGGTAATAACAACAACGGCATTCCAATGAACATATCATATGCAAATGCCGAGAAGGCTGTCGTACATGTGAGGTCTGACAATGGTGCTAATACGATAGACGTAGATACCGGTCTAATATCTACCGGAACGGAATTAGCCACCTATACCAACGATACTGGAAATGTCTCATTCTTCCCTATTACCGACAACCTCGGCGCAGTAAACACAACTGCGATAGCGTACAACGGGAATCCGGCTCTCGCAGGAAATCTGATAGGGTTCTGGCCCCTCCTTCTAGGTTATGGGAGTACGGCATATGATCTCAGCACAAAAGGGCATAGTGGGACGATATCGAGCGGGGTTAAGTGGGGCCCAATGCCGATAAATGCTACAGAATTGCAGATGGCAGACTTCGACGGATCGCAGTATGTCCATATAAAGAACCCGGGTCTATCAAATCCCCTATCGTTTACTGTAACCGCATGGGTAAACCCCAGCAATGTCCCGAACTTCTTTAGGAATATAATCGCATCAAACTGCTTCAGATTCGAGATAAGCTCGGCTAATGGGTTGGTATTAGGTTCATCAGCAAACTGCGGAACGGCCGGGAACCTTGCCGCAAACACCCCCAAGGATATGCTCGGAAACCTCTCCTTCGTGGCAGCTACATATAATGGGACGTATGGGAAGATCTATTACAATGGTAAGCTGATAGGCAATAACACACTGGTATTCAATTCGAATGCGATAACCTCGATGAATATAGGGGAGGATAACCTCTCAGGAATAGGCGGTCTTGACTACATGTATGGAAATGTCTCTAACATTCAGGTATACAGCTCTGCGTTGTCACCGCAGCTTATAGAGCATATATACACAGAGGGGATTAACGGCACACCGATAAACGGGGAGAACCTGGCTGACTGGTGGCCATTGGATGGGAATACAAACGACTATTCAAGTCATCATGGGAACGGATATCCTGCCAATATAATTTACGCGAATAAGGTCTATTATAGCAACAATTCCGGTGTGCTCTCAGCTAACTTCAAAGGAGAGAACAGTAACAGCTACATAAATCTTGGTGCGGCAGAGACAAACCTCTCGGGAGATATAACCGTGGCAGGATGGGCATACCCGCTGAATTATTCCGATTACAATTATATATTCTCTAATTCTAGAGACTGTTGCGGTTCATATAATGGATTTGAGCTCTCTATATACAGTAATACTGGCGGAATATTCAAGATATGGAACACATCATTAGGGGCTCAAGAGTATGAGTATACACAGGGAGGCACAGTCCCGCTCTACCGTTGGAGCTTCTTTACCGGTACATACAACGGCACATATATAAAACTCTATATAAATGGTCAGCTGGTTAGCCAGAACTCAGCCACGACCCCCCCGGGCACGCCATCCTCATTCAACAGCTATATCGGCGCGCTAGGCGCCTACCCTGCAACAAATGAATTTAATGGGTCAATTGCGGATGTACAGGTATACGATACTGCACTCAATAGCACCGAAGTAAAACAGCTATACTACCAGGGTCTACCTCTGATATCAAGAGTATCAACATCTTATGGTTAGTCTATGTTCAACAACAATAGAGGAATGAAAGGGCAGTTCTGGAGCTTCGACGTAATATTCGCCATAATAATATTCTCTGTCGTCCTAATTATAATAACATTCTCCTGGAACACTATAAGCACTCAGGTATCCTTATCTTACGGCAACAACGCCGAACTCATGCAGATACAATCCGCATCGCTGGCAAGAACACTACTGCTTCCCGGAACTCCTATAAGCTGGAACACCGAGGTAAACACGACCAATACAATCACATGGTCGAATCTGACTATAGGGTTGACAAATAGTGCCGGAGACAATAACATATCTTCCGCAAAGCTCTATACATTTATAGCAATGTCAAATTACAACTACAGCGACACCAAATCCGCTCTGGGTATAGGATACGACTATTACATAACAATATCAAATAACGAGATGAACATAACTATCGGAGAGAACCCGGATACGAACAATGCTCTGGATGTATACTCTTACAGAGAGTCGGGAAGCTTAAATAATATGCCAGTTAAGATAGACGTGATGCTATGGACATCGCAGAGGCTGGCAGTGTGATACTATGGCGCACATGAAGGGATTTATATTTACAATGGATGCGGTATTCGCTCTGACTATAGCTACGATAGGTATAGGCATACTCCTATACGCTAACTTTGTCTCCCCTCTCTCATATCAGGCTCCTGTCAACAATGCGAGATCACTCCTGTACAGTCTACTTCAGCAGAAGGCGAGCAACATCCAGCTCTCATCAGCTCCATATATCGGTGCTGAGGTGCCTATAAGGGGTATAAACCCGAACGGGTACGCGGTTTTCAACGGAGAGAGCAGTTACATAACAGTTAAGAATCTGGAATATACCGGAGGCCCAGAGACCGTATCTGTATGGGTATATCCTACCAGTACGGGTCAACAGATGGGTCTGGTTAGTGCTGGGTGGTCTCTAGTGATAAATTCGCTTGGTGAGGCAGATTTCATATCCGAGAGCGGCATAGGTGGTGTGGTAACAGGTAAATTGGTGCCCGGGCAGTGGAATATGATAACCGTTACTATAAGCGGCAGTTCGAATCCTAGAGTAGATATATACATAGATGGATCATCAAATGCCGAGAGCTCGTTATCCGGCAGCCTGAATACTGGATACGCGTACCAAATAGGAGGAATATCCGCATCGCCATCGTCAATATCAGGTCAGTATAGATATCTCGGTTACATGTCTGACGTTCAGGTTTACAATACAATTCTAAGCTACCAGCAGATATCGAGCCTTTACATAAACGGTTTAGCTGCAAGCCCTATAGCCAGCAATGACGTATCGCTCTGGCTGCCTCTCTCTACCAGCATATCAGATCATTCCTCATTCCAGTATCCTACATTCGGCCAGGACATATCATTCGGAAAACCTGAATATCTGGATATAAGCAGCTCTTATATAAATAAGAACGATACCCTACTGTACGCTTTAGGTGCAATGTACCTCGACGGGCATGTTGCAGATGCGGATTCAATACTGCATTCGATAAATGCAAGCGGTGACGAGGCAATAATGATAAATAATAGTTATGCTCCTGCCCTATATGCGGCAGATTTCAACGGGGCTAACTCCCAGCTTCTTATACAGAACTCTCCAAATGAACTCACCATAAACCAGAAGTTTACCTTATCCGTATGGATCAACAAAGCAGCATACGCCAGTACATGCGAACAGATAATAGGTAAGCCGTTGAGTCCAACATTCTTCTTATACTCACTCACAGTCAATGGATGCAGTGCCGGATCCGAGAACGGTACATCTCCCTCATTCACATATGCGACTACTGCGGGTAACGAGACCGATCTCTCTTTCAGTAAGGACATCCCATCTGGTAAATGGGAGTATCTAACAGTAACGCTTAACGGGAATGTATTGAAGGAGTATGTAAACGGGAATAAAACCGCTACATACGTTGAACAGGGCTATCCTAATATAAACAGCCAGCCATTATATATCGGTTATGGCGACTCCTACTTTAACGGATCAATCGCAAATATACAGTTATACAACATAACGCTAAACGGAACCCAGATAAGGAGTCTATATAACAGCGGTCTGGCCGGAGCTCCAGCAAGCTACTCTGGACTGGTTGGGTGGTGGCCGCTTCTTGGGAGCTTAAACGATTACTCCGGCAATGGTAACATAGGTTACGCTAATAATGTAAATTTTGTATTATCTAATTATACGCCCCAGTCACTGCTCGGCGCATACCAGATAAGTAAGGCCTCGATACAGGCTCAGTATATAGCCAGCTCGGGTAATTACATGGTGTATAATATAAGCGTGGTGAAATGGAAATGAGCGGTAGAAAGGGAATACTTATGACACTGATAACGCTCATACTATTCCTATTCATGCTTGCCGAGATCCTCACATACGTCTCACTCAGCCTCAACAACAATAATATGGCTATGCAGCTCGCTCAGACAGAATCAACCTCTATGGCAAGTCTGGAGCTGAGATACGAGCTATACTCATTTATTCATAGCTCAATGATGAATGCAATATTTGTAATATATTACGACAGAAACGATGCGATATACAGAAACATAACCGATCAGAATTCTACAGCATCTGGGGTTCAGCAGCTAGTTACAACGGGAATGATAGATGGTAATAGTTATCAGAGTTCTATTGGAATTACTCTGGGAAACTACATATCATCAATAGAGAACGAGTCACATGCCCAACAGGAGCCCATATCGATACTCAACAGCACCTTCAGGGTATTCCAGAGCAACCCTCTCTCGTTGACAGGGATATACACGGCATTGGCTGTAATAAGATCTAATGGCACAGAATCGGCATACCCCATATCACTAAAGATATCTGTACCCTCTACATCATCTTTCGGCCAAGTATATGTGGGGGCCTTACCACCAGAAATAGTATCATACGTCCCGGTAAAGATAACAAATACCCAATCATCGAATACAGCATCCCCATTCCAGCAGGAAGTTATAGTGAATAGCTCTCTATACAGAGGCAGGGAGGCCGGTAACCTCGATAATATAGAGTTCTTCTACGCGAACGACTCGATAGTCCATAGCTGGCTAGAGAGCGGTAATACGAATACCTCTACTAACACTACATACTGGCTTAATATAAGCGCCGGGATATCTGCGCACAGCTCAATCACAGTATACATGGGATTTGCAAACCTCACAACAGACCTCTTTAACAACCAGACCACTGGCGAAGCCCCACAGCTCAGCTCAACCTACGCCCAATACGACGACGGTGCGAGCGTCTTCAACAACTACTGGAACTTTGCTGGGACAGGTCTGCCTAGTGGGTTAACATCTACATCTTCAACTGACACAATAACAGTAGATGATGGGCTTACTGTAACGGAGCCCACGGCTGGCAGCGGATATGCATGGATACTTACCGGTTCTATCCCTGCAGGACAGATAATAGAGACAGACTTGCTTACAAGCTCGAGCGAATTAAATACGAGGTTGGGCTGGTCTACCTCAACGAGCCTTGGAGGCCAGGAGAACCCTTATAGCTCATATGATAATAACATAGGCGGGACTGCTATATCTGGTGTTTGGATTACCTCTACTAGCGCTGGCGGTATAGCTGTAACCCCAACCGTAGTAACAAAACAATCTGGTATATTCTCATTTGCTTGGTTAGGGACAGGAAGTCAGTGGTATTCTTATAATTATCAGAAAGCTACAAGTTCTGATACTACTTTAAGCATAGCTACAGATCTGTATGGTTATTTTGGTGTCGGCAATCTTGCCTACTCTTCTGGCACAACGGATTCACAAAGTATATATTGGCTACGCACCCGTGCCTATCCGCCAAATGGGGTGATGCCGACCGCCGTTGTCGGAGGCTGACTGAACTGACTGCAGATCTAATCAGCCTATGCTGCCGAACAGTCCTCCCACAACAGTACTGACTATCAGGAATATCGCCAATCCCATTATTATGAAGACGGGTACCATCCTTATACCTCTGACCGGCTTTCCGGAGTTTATCGCCGCCATTATTATCGCTGCGCACCCTGTTATTATTATTATCGCAAGCAGGGAGAAGGTATGGTACTCCCCTATGGTTATGAGCGGAGGCTGGGGCTTTAGGAATGTCGCACCTGTAGATGGTAAACCGCCCGGATTGCTCGCAAGTATGCCCTTCCATACGGTATCAGTTATCTTTATCATCTGGCTCGTCAGTCCGTATAGTACCGGAGCCGCTACCAGGCCTGCAAATGCGATGAATATGCTGTACATGAAGAGCTGCCCTGATATCTCCTTCTGTATGAGCTGCTGATCACGTATATCCTTGGCTATATCATTGATAAGGTCCGCCATCTTTCCTCCGAACCTCTGCGCCTCTATTATCAGCCTCACAGATCTGTTAAGCGTATTCGACTTGTAAGAATCAGAAAGCTCGTGCAGCCCCCTCTCCAAACTCTCCCCGCTAAACAGCTTGTTATTCATCTTATGAACGTCCTCAGAGAAGGGCGAGAACTCGGGCCTGGACGCTAGCAGCATGGATCTGTCTATCGACATACCGCTCTTGAGATTAGCAGCGACGAGCTGGAAGTACTCTGGTAGTATGCTCTCCATCTTTGCCGTTCTCTTATCTATCTGATAGTTAAGCATACCGTATATTACTACTATATATATCAGTCCTACGAGAAGGCCTATGAAGAACGAGAGTGCTCCGGACAGTTTGAGTACGAACAGCATTACCGCTCCAGATACTATAAACAGTACGAAGAACCCCAAGACCAGATACTCGAGCAGCGTGTTAAGGTTTATCTTTGTACCAGAGAGGTCTATCAGCCTCTGCATGAATACTCCGACCCTTCTGGACACCAATCTCTCAAAATCTATTCTCATAAAATCACATGCTGAATGCCGGCCTCGAAGATACTATAAGCTTCATGAACACTATCTGCAGGAAGAATATCCCTATTAGCGATCCATAAAGGATCTGCGGAGTTATCTGGAATATGGATATGAATGTCGTGAGTATTGTCGCTACTGCGAGTCCCATGCTTGGGAGTATAACGCCGAATAACATGTAGAACATAGCGATTGCATTGAGCTTCTGCCCGTACCTTCTGAGCTCTATTATTCTCTCCTGCGCAAGTTCGTCGGCTATTGTCTGTATAGACGAGACAACATCTGCACCAGCCCTGACGCTCACAGAAGCCTGTATCATTACCTTCCTGAACGACGAGCTCTTGCTCTCCGATATAGATTTGTCCAGAGCGTCCTCCAATGGCATACCGAGTTGAGCCCTCTCGATTATCTTCCTGAACTCCCTGCTCGCATCGCCATAACCGGTACTGACGGATGCTATCGCATTGTAGAGAGGCATTCCGGATCTGAGGGAGATTATCATATCTCGCACAGCAAATAGTATATCTCTCTCGACCCTCTTCTCCCCCTTCTTGTTCCTGCTCATCGGGTAATTTATGAATGTCATTAGCGTCATTCTGTACACTAGATAGATTATTCCAACTCCAATAACCAGTGATATCAGCAATGGCTGCCCTATCTTTATGAAGAGCAATATGGTGGCCAGCCCTACCATAATGGATACAACAATGGCGGATATGAGCATCCTCCTTATGAACCCTCTCAATGTTCCCCTTATATTCTGCTCTACCAAGAGATCCTCAAGCTCCCTATGTTTCCCCTCAAGCTTCGCTATCTTGTTATCCAATATTCCTCCGCGCTTCGGTCTACCTATATTGCTAGTTATCCTATTTGCAGCTCCAGTGGCCGCCTCTACTTTGGAATTCGTTGCCGTATTCTGAGCAGCAGGCACCTTACTCCTCTTAAATGTACCGAACATGCCTGGTTTGGGTTCTAAGCTAACATCCTTCCCATCAACCTTTACTACTCGTTGTTTTTTCTCGAACAATTAGACCCTCCCTCTCTCCAACCTCTGTATAACGCCATCCAGGCTCCTATTCCTGAGCTCCGTTGCCGATCTGTCCGCATCATCGCCCCTATTTGCGGCAGGCTCATCTCTGCCAATCACCTCTCTCAGTCCGTAAACCTCTGCCACTACCACATTCTTATGTTTATCATCCAGTACGCCCTCATCTATGGCCTCTCCTATCCTCTCCAGTTCGGATATCTGGTCATGTACCGAGAGTGTGGGTAGGACTAGCTCTCTGGGATTTATCTTACCCGTTTCCAATCCCGGCTGTCTCGCCACGTCATGCTTTCTCATCTGTTGGATAAGTTCGATCCTTCTCTTCGCCTCTGGCTGCTGCAGCATCTCATTATTTATATAACTCACAAGATCGTAATAGCTCGACCTCTTACCCTCCTTAGCCGGAGAGGCTCCTAGCAGGTCGCTTACATCTACATATGTCTCCCCATTCTCATCAGTGCCTATCGACTCCTCCACTCCCTTTATCATGTCAGCTAGCTGTACATAACCCTTCTTTTCATAACTATTATCTCTCTCGCCGCTCTCCATAACAAAACCTAAAATTTACCATATGAGAAATCATCATCTCTCTTTGCCATCTCCAGCACCCTGCTCTTATCTTTGTAGTACTGCGCAACTATATAACCGCAGTCATTCACATCTATTATCCTCTTTCTAACCATCCAATCTATAACTATCTTATGCTCCTCTATAAGTCCATCTATCTCGCTCTCATTGACTCCGGCATACAGCATCAGTGTGCTCTTTAGCTTCGTCATATCATCAGCCTTAACGAGCATGTCCTTCATGTAGTCCCATCTATACAATACCCTCCCATCTCCGCTGTCGAGTATCTCTCCGAACTCCAAAACCCTCCTTATATTCTTCGATCTGTGCCTTATGAGGGAGACTATCGATCCGAGGGCGTTCATCATCAATTTCGGCGAATTTATCGGTGGATTCGTCATCCTTACTATGGTGTCGTTAACGCTGTCTGCGTGTAGCGTACCGTATACCGAGTGCCCTGTATGTATCGCCTCGAACAGGGTCTCCGCATCCTTCGCAGTTCTCACCTCTCCGACAATTATTATATCTGGTCGCTGTCTAAGTGCATTGAGCATCAGTTCATACAGGCTGATTGCTCCCTTCCCTTCCGGATTCGGCTGTCTTGTCATCATAGGTACCCACTGCAGGAACTGCGGCAGCGTGAGCTCTCTCGTCTCCTCTATAGATATCACCCTCCTTGTAGGCGGGAAGAATATGCTTATCGCATTTAGGAAGCTCGTCTTTCCGCTAGCCGTACCTCCAGATATGAGCATACTTATCTCGTTCTCTATGCACACCCATATTATGGCTGCGACATCTGAGGTTAGCGAGTTGTTTATTATGAGTGCTGGCATGGTCCAAGGGTTCTTTGCAAACTTTCTTATCGTTATGGTGTTTCCTACCTGTGATATTGGGAAGAGGGTTGCATTAACTCTAGAACCGTCTTCCAATTCGGCATCCATCATCGGTGACAGGTTGTTCAGCTCCCTTCCTACCCGTCTACCTATCTGCTGGGACTGATCGTATATCATATTCTCGTTCAGCGGCCTTATATTGGTCTTAGCCCATCCTATGCCCTTATGGAATACCCATATGTTCGAGGTAGAGCCGTTTACTGCGATCTCCTCCAAATTATTATCAGCTATCGGTACCTGCAGCTCCCCAAGCCCAAGCATCATATTGATTATATAGGCTATCAGGAACCTCTTTGTGCTCTCATCCGTTCCCGGCAGGTTCTTATCTATGAGTATGCGGCTTGCCGCTATATACCTATTGTTCATCTCCTTAAGATACTCCTTATCGTCTATTCTGGATGGGTCTATAGGCACCATCGATATGAGGTTGCTTCTGAAAGAGTTAAGTAGCAGCTTCGTCGGCTCGCTTACTCCCTCAAAGTATATATCGTATAACGGTACGAGCTCATTCTTAGGTATATGGATGCGTATATGCGCACTCATCCCATTCACATTAAGATCATACTCCTGAAAGACCTTCGAATCCTCCACCTTCGAATTCTCCTCTTTATCCATAATACAACCCATCAATTCTTGATACCTGCACTCTCCTCATTTGCGCTCTTGGCTGGCTCTATAATAGAATTTATATCGCTCTCTATCTTCTCTACCCTCTGCTCAAGGCCCTTCATCCTCTCAACTATCTCATTATTCCTCTTAGTTATGCTGTCTATAAGCGAGAGCTTCTTCTGCTCGCTTCCTCCCTTATCCTTGGACACCTCGCCTATCTCCTTTTTCAACACCATCACGTCCTTAATAAGCGGCCCAAACTCATTATTTATCTCCTCTATATCCTTCTTCGCCTGTATTACAGTGTCGAGAAGCTTTGTCGGACCGGTAATCCCGGTCTTTATGCTGTTTAGGGCATCTGCCAGGGGTCTGTACTTCTCTATAAAGTCGATACCAACCTCATTAATGCTGTCCTGTAGCGCCTTATACTCCTTATCAACACTCTCGCGTATGTTTTCCATCCTCTTCAACCTTGCCTGTTCCTCTCCAATAATCTTCGGCAGCCTCTCGTTACCTCTCTTCGCCACAGCCTCCCATTCCGACAGATTTGCCAGCTCCTTTTTCAGCTCGACATTAGCACTCTTTATGCTACTGTCTATCTCCCTCTCAGAGTCGTCGAGCGTCTTCTTCATCAGCTTTATCTGATCATCTATATCCTTTCTAAGCGCCTCAAGCTCTCTGTTCTTATTTACTTTCAGCTCATTTATCGCCTCCTCAAACCTCTTCGCATCCTCAACCATTGCCCTTATCTTCTCGGTATCAACGCTCCTATCAATAGCCTCTTTCAGCTCCCTATTCTCATAATCAAATTTGCTTATCGCATCTTTATACTCCTTATCCGCCTTGGACTTGAGCTCCTCCATCTTCCTATTCAGCAGTTCGGATCTCTTTGATACGGTCTCCAACTGATTTAATGACTTATAAAATTGCGGCAGTCTCTTCGATACCTCTCTCTCGAACGTCTTATCCAAATTTGCCATATCATTTAATCTGGTCTTAAGTTCTCCCATCTTTGTTATATCGAACTCTACATCCTGCAACACTCTGCTCTTCTGTACGCTTATAGTCTCAGATACCGCCAGGTTCTGGCCGATCCCCTTCTTCACCGGGGAGACGTACATATGCCCTAACTCATTCGTTATTATAATTAGCCCTCCGGACTCCAGTATCTTAGCCCAGCCCTCTATAACGCTTGGGGATACTCCTAGCACTGTAGATATGTTGTTTACGTCGGTCTTCCCGTTGTTTGAAATGAACTCTAACATAGTGTCTATGGTTGTCTTGCCTTTACTGTCAGAGCCCTTATCCTCCATAAGCATACCCGGTCATATAATAGCTTATATGGTCTTATTTATAATAATTACTTCCAGCCAAGATTTTTAAAGGATTTATCTCTCATCCAAATTATCCGTGAAACCGCGGTGCAATAAACCCGCTGCCTATACCAATATCATAGCATTGTTCTGTAGAACATAGAGAATATGAGTGCTATTATGAACATTAATATTATCTCAGTAAGGGATATTGCGGTAAACAGCAGCGTCAGTATGAATATCACTCCCATCGTGGCAAAATATACATACGGGTTCCATGCGAGTACCTTACTCCCATCCAACGGCATTATTGGCAGCATGTTGAAGAACGCCAGCAATATGCTTATGAACATGACAATGCTCACGAGTTCGAGGAGGTAGCCGGTCGGATTGCCGAATACCCGTATTGCCAAGAAGGCCAGAAACACAACGAAGTTTGTGGCGGGCCCGGCAAGCGATACAATACCGTTCTGCCTCTTTGTGAATCTGTCTGCATATATCATTGTGGCTCCAGGTATCCCCAAAAGGAAGCCGAATAGCCCGGTAGCTATCGTTATTAGAAGTCCGCTCCTGCTGCTCTGGAAGCCGGCAATCGCCCCGTATCTCTGCGCTACGAACTTGTGCATAAGCTCATGGAGCACGAAGCTCAGAGTCACCCCGACTGCCGATATCGGTATAAATAGCAGAAGGTTCATAAGTGCGCTGTACCCGGTGAGATTCTCTATGCCTCCCAAAAGCGTGAAAGAGAAGGCGATTGTCAGCACTATATCCGCTATCACTATCTCCTTAATCTCTCTCTTCAGCGAGCTCGCCGGTCTGACATACATACCACAATATAAGTAGAAACAAATATAAAAGAATACCTAACAAACCTTCTGTGTAGCTCCATCGTCTAGTGGTCATTGTATAATATACAACCATAAAAGGACGGCGGCCTCTGGAGCCGTAAACGCCAGTTCGAATCTGGCTGGAGCTATT
>JAJYXL010000021.1 GCA_021801785.1 Microcaldota archaeon | reverse complement strand
TATCTCCTCATGAACTTGCTTGGGCGGTATTCTGTTGGCATTATCTTCTCTGCTATGTAATCGAATACTCTTATATTAGAGCTATCCTTCATCTCCAGCATTGATGATAGTATATCCGCACTTTTAGCGTTGATGGATTGGGGATCCAATACCACACCTCTGCTCTCGGATATGAACCCGGATATCTCGCTTATAAGTTTACCCATCGCATCTGCAGCTTCGGAAGATCCGCTCACCGCCATAGACCTGAGGTACCTGTCTATGCTGTATGCTCTATTCCCATGCTCATAAATAAATATTAGAGGCTTTCGGTATAGCGATGCGACTATGCTATCAACCACGTATTCCTTGGGCTTCCCTATCTCTGCCATGAACGCGGGGATTATCAGCAGATTCTCGTATGGGGTAACTTTGGATAGCGTTGGGTCATCCATGCACAGACGCATGTACCTCTTCCTATCGTGCGAGCTCATAGAGTAGAAGATGTCAACATACTCTGCCACATAATTAACTATCTCATTATGGAGGTCCATATCGTCAGGTCTCTCCCCGTTATACATCGACTTTGCCATCTCCTTGAGGCTGTTCGTCCTCTCCTCCAGTCTCTCTGTGTCAGCCCCCTTTGATCTGCCGTGAATCAGCCCGTTAACAACGTATGTTGTAGATAGAAAGAGCGGTTTTATTGAGAGGAGGTTTATTCTCAGCAGCACCGCCTCAGCATGCTTTGACAGTTTAGCATTAACGCTATGCTTGCTCCTTATTCTGGTCGCCAAGAGATAAGCCCCGTGAAGTGTGAATAAAGGTTGAGGAGGGAGCATGTATTTAAATTTATTTATGCGTCTCCCGGACTACTTGCCGTTTAGGTTGCTAAGAGAGTAGTTTATAGCCTGGTCAAGTTTGGTAGATATTGTCTGGTATTTCCCGTTAACTATAAATTCCGGAGTGGATGTGACATTGTAGAGCTGGGCGAAGAGGGACTGGTAGTACAACGGCTTAGATGAGTTGCTGAGACAGCTCTGCATATAGGTGTAGTTTATACCTGTACCGTTCGATACAGCGTTAAGTTCCGGTATATCTATAGGATTCCCGCTAAACACCTTCGATAGGTTGAGAATGAAGTTGGAGAACTCCGGACGGCTAGACGCACAGAATATGTAGCTAGCCAGTATCTGCGTGTTTCCCTTCCCGTATTCTGCGTATTTGCTTACCGATGCATTTGTGAATATGAAGTCGTATGATACATTAACCTCCCCCTTATATTTGAGGCTGGCATTTATGGCGCTCTGTATTGCGGATATACTACCCTTTGCATATACGTCGAGTATGAGATTCACAGGTATGGGTGTTGATGTGGTCGCATCAGACTTCCCGCTCAGGCTTACCACTCCCGGAGCTACGACGTAGTTATCGGTCTCTTTTATCGGCGAGAGCGTCTGCATTACCGATGTATTAAGTGTCAGATTGTTGTTGAGAACCAGGTACATGATTATATTAGCACCGGTGTAAGGATCCTGATATGGTGTGTATACCAGCCACCCCCCATTCTGCGGCAGGTATGTGGCCGTATATGAATTCGGAAGGGTATAGAATGGCAGTAGCGATAGAGATGTGTTAACGGTTGAGTAGCTCGCCATTATGCGCCTCGCGGCCATTATCGCTTGTGTGGAGTTGGATACCTCGTTTGCACACGTTCCGTTCACGATCCCATACTGGCAGTTTACAAGCTTGACAGAGCTGAACCTTGTCAGCGCAACGGCCAAGCCTATGAGTATGACTACGAGTATTATCAGGGTTATGTGCAGATAGTCCAGCCCGCCTGCCTTTGAGGCTGGCCTCACCAAGAACACAGGAGCCTTAGAATCCCTCTGCATGCCGCGCCCCTTTCTGCTACTATCGCTTCTCTGCTCTGTCATCTTATCACAATATCTCTGTAATCGGGCCTGGCGGGATTTTCATAAACCTTATCCTTAACGAAGCTATATAAAGTTTATTTTGAACCCGCGACCTCCACCTTAGGGGGGTATCGCTCTATCCAAGCTGAGCTACAGGCCCAATCATCCCTATCTTATCTCAATATCATTAAATTCCTTTTGGACTGCGGTATTACGGCTCACATGGACTCTAGGCGGTCTATCCCGCATATCTCTAGAAGCTTGCAGCTCAGTATGTTGAACGCCCTGACTACGGCGAGGCGAGCGTCTCTCAGATCCTCGCTCTCTGCCTTGACAACATGCTTAGCCTCGTAGAATCTGCTGAACATCGTAGATATATCGCTCAGATACGAGACTATCATGTTCGGCCTGTATTCCGAGCCAGCCTTGGCCACGATCTCTGCGGCCTCTGACATCCTCTTAACTAAGGCGAACTCCACATCGCTCTCGAGCAGCTCGGCCCTGAACTCGGTGGGTCTCTCTCTCAATGTCTCTATTATGCGGAGAGACCTTGTGTACATGTACTGCGCATAGGGACCCGAATTCCCCTCGAAGTTTAGAGCCCTGTCCCAAGAGAACACGATCTTCTTCTCGTATGAGACCTTTGAGAACTCGAACTTTATGGCAGATATGCCAACAGCCTCGGCTATTCGCTCTCTCTCGCTCTTCCCTAACTCCTCCCTTGATGATATGAGGCTCTCGGCTCTGGATCTCGACTCGTTTATCAGGTCGTCGGCGGTAAACCCGACCCACGTCCCCTTCCTTCCCGAGAGTGCACCGCTCTCCAGCTCGACAACGCCATACGGGATATGGATCAGGCTCTTATCGGAGTACCCCGGCATTCCGGATAGCACAACGCCTATGAGCGACTGCTCATAACTCTGCCTGGAGTCTATTGTATTCACGGATATCACCGCGTTCCCGAAATCCATCCTGCTCCCGGTATCGGAGGTTGTGTACAGCGGTCTACCGTTGACCTGGCGCATGAACTCCTTATACATGAATGTGTCATGCATTATGCCGAATTTCCACATATGGAACGCTATATCTTTCGATAGATATCCGGGTATGCCATTGCTCCTAACCAGTACCTTGACCGTCTCCTTCTGCTCTCTGAACTCCTCTGGAGCCCCCTCAAACCTCTTGAGGTCTATAACGATGCACCCGGCGTATTTGCCATCTTTCGGTATCTCGGTAATCCTGCTGGAGCTCATCATATCCAGAGCCTTGTCCAGAAGCTTGGCTCTCAATATGCTGCTCTCCCAGACGAGTAGATCGTGGAATATGCCCAGCTTCGATAGGGTCTCGTACTCTGAGGATATGAACCTCTCGACCATCTCTCTGAGCATCGTCGACTCGTATGTCCCGCTCTGCTCCATCAGCTCGGATGTCCTCTTTATATCATCTAAAATCGCGGGATCGCTCTTTATGAGCTCATTCACCTTGACGTATACATCTCCGAGCATATGGTCGTACTTGCGATTCCTGTCAAACTCGATCCCAAGCTTTCTTATATTTATGAGACCCCATAGCGCCTCTGCTGCCTGTAATCCGAGGTCATCTATGTAATCCTCGCGTTCGACAGAGTAGCCGCATAGCTCCAATATATTTGATATCATATCGCCGAGTATCGCGCTCCTTAGATGGCCCACGTGCAGAGGATGTACCGGATTTATGCTCGGATACTCCACTATCACCCTCTTCCCCTTTCCGGTATCAGACCTTATAAACGAATCCGGATTCCTTATTATGTCTGTGATGACGCCCTTCGAGAATCCGGCTCTGTCTATATCGAAATTTATAAATCCGCCCTTCCGGTACGCCCTTCTAACAATCGGTAGAGCAGGCATTGCGGCTATTATCTTGTCGGATATGGCATCGGCAGGCTCGGATCTCATCTTCGATATCTTCATGGCTATTGTTGATGAGATGTCAGAGAATCTGTCCGAGAGGGACACACTCCGGGCCACATCATCTCTCTCTACAGAGTAACCGGCCTTGGATACGGCTACGCATAGCGCATCTGAGATACTATCTATTGCCTCCCTGTACGGACTCTTTGACATATCTATACCGCCACTCATGCAGGCTATTCTGAAAACATTTATAGCCGTTATTCTATTAGGGATAGGTTTACAAACTCTTTTAGCCTTTGCATTTGTAATATAATATGAGATGCGAGAGTTGGTGATTCTATTCCATCAAAGGTGTATAAGCACAAGGACAGACTCGTCATATATCTGCCAAAGAGCCTGATATACGATTTGCAGATAAATGAGGGGGACGAGGTTAGCTTCGCAAAGATAGGCGGATCCTACACCATTACAAAGGCAGGCGAGGCCGGGAGCGTTCTGGATAGGGAGGATGCACCTACAGAGGCGGAGATACTCATACTCAAGAAGCTGGAGAGGATAAAGTATGGGGAGAGAACCAAGGAGGAGATAATCAAGCTCCTAAACCCGTCAGAGAGGGTGCTGCTCAACGGTATTATAAAGAAGATGTATGTGAAGCCTTTCATTAAGGACGGGAAGAGGCTGTACAGCATAACCAACTGGGTATACGAGAGGTATCTGGTTAGGAATCCGGAGGCGTTCAAGAAGGGCGTATTGAGGAGGAAGGACGGAGGTACTGCGGTGGCGGAACAGAGAGGCAGGAGCGAGGGGGTTGCTGCCGTCAGAGAGAATAGGGAGAGGGATGTGGCGGTTGATGCTGGTAACCTCGATTTTATAGAGAGATTGAAGAGAGACGGGTTCGTTGTGATATCGGGCAGCGCTGATGCAGAGAATGTATCGGCAAGGCTTGAGGATGATATAAGGAGAGGGCTCGTCCTTGGGACACGCGCATTCAACAGGAAATATTATATAGTTTACAGGAATTTTGTAAACAAGAGTTATCCGAAGATCATCGATGCGCTTAGAGGAGGCGAGATGACTACCGATGAGGTCTCTCTCAAGACCGGCATAGATCCGGATGGGGTGAGGGCCGTAATGTTCGTGCTTGCGGAGAGAGGGGAGGTAATGGAGAGGCGCAGAGATCTCTTTGTATCTGTTGATTAGATTTTGTGGTTATATGAGGATATTGCAACTGGATGTTCATCGCATAGAGTACAGGATTGTGAAGCCCGAGTCGGATGTTCATGAAGAGGTCGAGCGGATGGACCAGTCATTCGATAATGTTATTGTGCTCCTAACAACGATAGAGGCAGGAGATACGGATGAGATAGCTGATAAGGCGATATCTAATGCGACGGAGTTCGCAAAGAGGCAGAAGTCTGGAGGCGTGCTCATATACCCTTTCGCCCATCTCAGCGATAATCTTGAGGATCCGAGAAAGGCGTTGAATCTGATAAAACGCATGCGAGAGCGCGAGTCGGACGTAAAGATATACTCTGCGCCTTTCGGATGGAACAAGAGCCTTAAGCTCGACGTCAAGGGGTATCCGCTCGCAGAGCAGTCCAAACATTACAGTGCTGGGGGGGATAGAGAGGTGGATAAGAGGAAGCCGCGCGGCAAGGCGGTGATGGATACATCGATATTGAAGAAGAGCGACTGGAGCGGACTGGCGGATGGCGACCATAGGAGCATAGGAGATAGGCTGGATCTTTACAGCGCACAGGAGATATCACCCGGAATGGTGTACTGGCACCCAAAAGGGCATATCATATATAGGGAGCTGGTAAGGATGCTGAGGGAGAGGTACGAGCAGTATGAATACCTTGAGATAAGCACGCCCACGCTGGCGAATGTTGCCCTATGGCATGTGAGCGGACATTACGAGCATTACAACGAGAATATGTTTGCGGTAGATTATGAGAGCGGTATGATGGGAATGAAGCCTATGAACTGCCCCTCAACAATAATGATATACAAGACCAGGAAGTGGAGCTATAGGGAGCTGCCTTTCAGGACCGTTGTATTTGACAGACTCTATAGGAAGGAGCTGAGCGGAACGCTTGGAGGCCTACTCCGTGTGCAGGAGATGACGCAGGACGATGGACATATATTCGTGAGGGAGGATCAGCTCGAGAGCGAGATATCGTCAATTATAAGATTTATATCCGAGGTTTATGGCATCTTCGGTATGAGATACATAACAAAGATATCTACGAAAGACCCGAATAATTATATGGGAGACGATGCACTGTGGGAGAGGGCGACGGATGTGCTGAGGAGAGCGCTCGGGGCGAACGGCCTCGAGTACGGGGTTAAGGAGGGTGATGCTAGCTTCTATGGACCTAAGATAGACTTCAGCGTTATAGACAGCGCAAACAGGGAGTGGCAGTGCGCAACCATACAGCTCGATTACCAGCTCCCTCTGAGATTCGGGATAACGTATACTGGAGAGGACGGGAAGGAGCACTCCCCGGTACTCATACACAGAGCGGCACTGGGCAGCTTGGAGAGATTTATAGGTGTGATGATAGAGCATTATGCCGGGAATCTACCGCTCTGGCTATCTCCGGAGCAGGTTCGAATAATACCGATATCTGAAGGGTTTTCCGATTACGCTGAGAGGATTTATAGGACACTCAGATCGAGGAGGATCAGGGCGAATCTTGACAGATCTGACAAGACGCTCGATTACAGGATACGCGATGCGAAGATGCACAAGCTCCCCTACATTATAATAGTAGGAAAGAATGAGATGGAGTCTAATACCATAACTGTAAGGAGCAGATCCGGCAACCAGGTTAAGGAGCTCTCTCCTGAGCTATTTTTAGAGAGGATTATCGGCGAGATAGAATCCAGATCGAATACTCTCTCCTACTGATTCGCAGGCTTACCCTGACATACCATCAGATAGATCTATCAGGTATGTATTCCTGTAAAGCCTCTTCCCGTTCCTCATTCCTGCGAGAGTGTAAGACCTTTTTGGCCTGATGTTCTTGTATATATCGAAGAATGAGTTCATCACCAGCTTGTCCTCTACATAGAGGTCGATCCCGTTCTTTACCCTTTCGGATTTCGATACGAAGCTATCCCTCCTCTCCAGGAATCTGGATATCTTATCTGCCATACGCCCGGTCATCTCTTCGCTCCCGCGCAGCTGGACTATGGCTTGGTAGTAACCGCTGTTCCTCCTGCTGCATTTGATACAGGTCTGGAGGGGAAACCTGAACCTTACCCCGATCTCGAATGAGACCGACTCCCCCCTATTCCCTACAGGGTAATCGAATGCGACTACAGCATTCCCCTTGCTGTCCAGGCTCTTTATAGCGATCTTGCAGTTGCGGTTGTGAATCTCCCTCTGTATGTGCATCTCTATATTCTTATATGTGAAATCTACGAATTCATCGATCGCCTTTATCTTACCGCACACCTTGCATCTCGGTATCTTGAATGATGTAGGCATGCCTGACCTTATCCTCTCTGAGGTGCACACCTCGCAGAACTCGCCTATAAACGCCACATCCTCAGATGATCTCGGGCATGTAGGGCAATACTTTATCATAGCTAACACATCTCGCTTCAAATGCGGTATAATTAATTGGAATCAGCTCGACTCGTGCCGGCTCACTATGGCGCCGTACGCCGGCCTCGTTATCATGACGCCCATGAGAGCGCCGATTATTGCGGATTCTGAGAATCCGACAACCTGTGTCAGAGATGTTGAGAAGAACAGCGGGAGCATGGCCATTATTATAAGGAGTGCGTCGGTCCACACTATATAGAATGCGTGGCCCAAGAGCACCTTTGATGAGCCGTGCTCGGCGCTCCTGGATAGAATCTCGTCCGTTATTATTATCTGGGCATCGACCCCGGTTCCGACAACGGCTATCATACCTGCGAGAGCCGCCAGGTCTATCGTACCTACAAGCCCTATGATTGAGACTATTATGAATAGCTCCATTATGGTTGTCATGAGTATAGGCCCTATCAGGAATAAATTCCTGTAGCGTATGACTATCATTATTGATACAAGAACCACTGCGAGTATCAGTGCGAGTATGCTTATCTTGAAAGCCGACTTTCCGAGAGTCGGTGATAGCGTAGTCGGAGTATTGACCACTATGCCGACGGGGAGGGCCCCTCCGCTGAGTATGCTGGCTATAGTCTTAGACTCGTTGTTGGCGTATGATATCTGCTGCGCCTGTGTGAGTGTTATCGGCGATATCCCGGATATCTGGTAGCTCTCGCTTATTGTGCCGTTGGTTATGCTCGGGTTTAGAACCGGAGATGAGAGCAGCCCTACTGCAGGCCATACGTTGACCACGCTCCTGCCGACGGATATCGTCGTATATTGGGGCGTCATATTCTTCTTAGATTCCGTCTTGACCGTATAGTTCTGCGCCCTTATGTATCCGATGATGGATGATGAGTTGCTTATGTCCGTTATAACCATATTGTATTTATCCCTGTTGCCTGAGATAAACGCCTCTGTAGAGTTTACAGTCCCGTTACTGAATAGCAGTATCGGTATCGGACTCCCGGTGAGGTTTAGGGATGATTCGGCAGCCGCGAGAGACTGTGCCGGAGTTAGTCCTGACGACACGTTATCCAGTACTGACTGGTTAATAAGCAGTATCGCGTTAGACGGCCTGTCCAGGAACATGTATAATGGCTGGTTCGCCTGTCCGTATACTATCTTTGCGAATGACTCTGCGGCACTCTGAGTTATATAGAATGTGACGCCCCAGTCGACCGTGCCGTTAGACTCTATCGCAGGTATTATCCCGATGCTCCCATTCAGTATATCACTACCGTTTATCGCCTCCTTCCCGTTCACTATGCCATCGAACCTTCCCTGGCTCTCGATTATGGCTATCGTGGAGTTCACATAGGCAGGGGAGACGGATGGCAGCTCCACATCTATCTGTGAGCTACCTATTGGCTCGACCACTACCTGCTTCAATCCGAATTTCGATACCCTCTGCTCTATTATGGATTGTATAGTTGACATCGTTGTCGAGTTTACGCTGTGCTGTAGAGTTAGCGGTATCTCGGTCCCGCCTACGAACTCTATACCCAGATGCAGACCGAAGTGTAGGTCTAGAATCAGGAAGGCTACGGCTATAATTATCAGTATGAATATTCTCGGATCTCTTAGGTATGATTTGATGCCGCTCATTTAGACTCCTTCTTCCTCTTATGCCATACTATGAATACAGTGTTGCCAAGCCATGTTGTTGCTATATCGGCAATCAGGCCGAATAGCGCCACCCCCGCAATCTCTATGTATGTGGGTATGAATACGATATACGCTATAATGAATAGCGTTAGGAATGATATTATAGCGGCGGTGGTCATCGTGACGCCGGTCTTGAATGTGTTCATCGCCCTCGTTGTCGGTGTCCCCTCGCTCCTCTTCAGCACCCTCACGGCCACAAGCACATCCGTGTCTATGGAGTAGCCTAAAAGCATGAGAAGCCCTCCGATGGATGCGACCCCGAGAGGTATGCCGAATGCGCCCATAGCGCCCAGCGCTATTATTATATCGTTAGCCGCCCCGAATATTACTGCGATTGATGGAACCGGATCCCTGAATATCACAAATACGGTTATGCCTACAAGTATAAACGCTATTATTATTATGTTTCTTATCTGTTGCAGGAAGAATTTTCCGACCTGCGGCGCCTCCTCGTTGTATGAGTATGTGGTGAATGGGGCGACCCCCTTTATACTGTTAAGAACCTCGCTCTTGTATGTGTAAGATGCATTGCTATACATCGCTATGGCTGCATTCTGAATCGATCTAGCATTGCTGGAGTTGTAGGAGGCGGTTGATGTGCCCAGTATCTTGCTGAGTGTGCCAGACTCGCTCTTGATCGTCGTTGCCATAAGCGCCAGGTACTTCGCCTCGTCTGACCTGGCCGCCGATAGATCTGCCGCTGTCGTTGCGTTATTCGAGAATGTGCTATTGGAGAGGAGGGTCTGGTACTTTATCGTGTTTAGCTCTGCTGTTGAGTAGTTGGAGAAGTATGAGTTTATGAGCTCCTCGTCTGCCAACGCGGCGGTCAGATTAGAATCCGGAGGTATTGTTATTGATATAGAGCTGCCATACTTCTGTATAGTCGAACCGGGAAGAACGGCATCTATGCCCTTCGATAACGAGTCGACGCTCATTGTGGTGTTTGTTGTAATCTGGACGTTCGTCCCTCCGGTAAGGGTTGAATCCATATGTATCTTAGGTATGAAGAAGAGGCTTATTATTAGAAGAGATATAGGTATGACTGCGAGGAGCTTATACCTTTTCATCTCGTATATGTTTAGCATGTAAATCTCTTATTGAATTTCTGGTAGCTTCATAATATATAATCTGGGATAAAGAGTCGAAAAAAGAATAAAAAAAGAGGTATTATAATTATGCATACCTCTTCATCAGCTTCAGGTGCAGCGATTTGCTGAAACCATACACTATCACGAACAGTGCGAGTATTATCAGAAACCAGCCGAAGAACTGCGGATAGCTGAGCTTATTCGGAACATCGGAGTAGAGTATAACACCTATAACGAAGATGTATATTGCCCAGTACACAGATTTGAAGATATGCCAACCGGAATGCTTCTCCTCATAATGAAGCCTTCTCTTGTACATCATCTCTGGATCTAGGGTTACCACGCTTTTGTGACCTCTTGAGTCACCACTGCTTACTGCCATCGATTCACCGGTAATCTATTGGGTAGAAAGCTTTAAAATCTTTGGAGTCCTCTTCGAAGCGGGTGCATGGCTATCCATCCTGATTCCCTTATCCATAGTGCGTATTGCGGCCTCTCTTATGGATGTCTCATTGTACATTCTGTCAACTACAGACCTTATCGACCGGGTCGAGGGATTCACTGCATGGAAAGAGCACACATCCCGATATTCTATAATCGAGGTCTCATACGTCCCTATCCCTCTGGCGATATCGATTATCTCTGCCTTATCGAATCCGGATAGCGGTCTCAGTATTATGTGTCTGGCGCCAGAGCTCGATGAGTGGAGGTTCTCGAGAGTCTGAGAGGCTACCTGGGCTATGCTCTCCCCGGTAATCACGGCTGTCGCCCCCTCCCTATCTGCCACCATATCCGCAATATCGAACATGAACCTCTTGAATAGGAGCATCTCATGCCTCGAATGCTCCCTCTTTATGGACGATTCGAATATGTATGATGGAAACATGTATACCGCCGAGCCGTTCGAATATCTGTCCAGTATATGAACTATGGACGTTATCTTCGCGCTCTTCGATGTATCGTTCTCCCTGAAGGCGTGTATGTGCACATATACAGGCGTTATCCCCCTCTTCATGGCGTAGTAGGCGGCTACAGGCGAGTCTATACCCCCAGATAGCAGTACCACACCCTTACCTGACGATCCGACAGGCAGCCCTCCGCGACCCCTCAGCTTCTCGATGTATATGAACGTCCCGTTCTCTGTCGGATTTATCATTATCACATCGTTAGAGTGGCTATCCATAAGGAACCCCAGCCTATCCTTTATCTTTAGTATCTCTCCAACCAGATATCTGGATTCTAGAGGAGATCTCTTGTTAGACCTGTGTGTCTCTATCCTTACAGTCCTGCCGTTTAGCTTATCGCTCTTCGACAGCCCCTCTAAGAAGGATAGTATTCGGCCGATATCGTTATCTACTATGTATGCGGTTCCGTACCATGAGATCCCGAACACATAGCCCAGTGCGTCCTTTATCCTGTTCTCATATCTTGTATTGGGGACTATGATTATTCGATCCCTTAGGGTATTGATCTCCTTGAAGCTCCCTTTAGGGACCGCGGCGCGTATATTCTCCTCGAGTCTGGCTACAAAATCGCCCCGGTTCTTCCCCTTCAGCCATAGCTCGCCGAAATGCACGGAGATTATAAGCTTAGCTCTATCCATACCATCCACTCGTATATGCATTAGATGCATCGGAATTCTGCTGACCGTACTGCTAGAGGAATAACAATAATATTTATTACTTGCTACACCCTAATAAATGATTAATTAGGCTTTATCGGGAGATTATATGAATATTACTGCAAAATTCAAGAATTTTATACAGAATTCCAGGCATATACTGAGCATAAGTTATAGACCCAATAGAGCGGAGTTCGATAAGAGCGCGAAGATAATAATAATAGGCATATTGATAACGGGGACTCTCGGATTCGTTATTGCGGTTGTGATCTCATTACTTGTAACAGGCACTCTAGCTTTCATATGAATGGTAAGATGAGAATCTCTATCGACTTTACCAAGAGCGCACAGGAGAACGCGAATGATTACTACCAGAAGGCGAAGAGGTTCGAGAGGAAGCGGGTTGGAGCGGAGAAGGCGATAGCGGAGCTCGAGGAGAGGTACAGAAAGGTGGAGAAGGAGAGATCCGTGGAGGAGAGGAGGGTGATAAAGAGAACCGAGAAGAGATGGTTCCAGAAGTTCCACTGGTTCTATACGAGTAAGGGAATGCTGGTTATAGGCGGACGTGATGCGGGACAGAATGAGCTTATAAATTCTAAGCACTTTGGCGATAACGACCTCTTCTTCCACGCAGACATATATGGGGCGTCTGTGGTGATACTTGTAGAAGGAGTGAATGGGGATGAGGAGAGCAGGATAGAGGCTGCACAGTTCTCAGGATGCTACTCCAGTGCCTGGGCGGCTATGCTGAGAAGCATCGATGTATACTCCCTTAAGAGATCCCAGATAAGCAAAGCTAAGGATAAGGGCTCGTTGGGGAAGGGGAGCTTCCTGATGAGCGGAGAGAGGGAGTGGTATAGGAATATAAAACTGGAGCTTGCGGCTTTCGTTAAGGAGGGGGAGATCAACTTCATGCCCTCGGTATGTTTTGATAAGCTTGAGATTCATGGGAGGCACGTCCTTATCGTCCAGGGAGATATGAAGAAATCTGATGCTGCAAAGAAGATATCCAAATTCTTGGAATTCGACGACCTCGATACGATAATGCAGCAGCTCCCATCAGGAACCTTCAGCATAAAGATATTCGATTGATCGGATAGGTATTCAGCTCTCTGTAGATCCAGAATATTAGCCGTATTATTTTAGAGATTTATACGGTACAACAGCTGAGCTTCGAGACGTCTGAATAGAACGACTGGGCCGCAAGCTTAAACCCTTCGCTAAGCGTTGGGAATATGTGTACAGTATCTATTATGTCATCTATTGTTAAGCCGAATTTCACTGCCAAGACGCCCTCGTGTATGAGGTCTGCGGCGTGCGGAGCCAGGATATGCACCCCGAGTATCCTCTTAGTCTCTCTGTTTATAACTATCTTGGCAAGCCCTCGCTCGTCCCCGATTATTGCAGCTTTTGCAACATACTTGAATTCGAATGGGCTGCAACCGCATTTTACCCCTCTCTTTACCACCTGCTCTTCCGTCAGCCCCACCATTGCGGCCTCCGGATATGTGAATATAGCACTTGGCACCTCATTCAGATTTATTACCCTGTTAGCATCCTCAAAAATGTTGGAGGTTGCGATATTGCCTTCCTTAGCAGCCAGTGTCTCGAGCATAGGCTCTCCGGTAACATCGCCAGCCGCGTATATGTTTCCTGCAGTCGTCTTGAGCGTCTTATCAACTTTTATGAAATTTCTCTCGTTAAGCCGTACGCCGGCAACATCGAGGTTCAACTTTTCTACGTTAGCGGTTCTCCCTGTGGCGAAAAGTATCTCTTCTGCATCAAAAACGGTTTCGGTCTCTTTGACTCTGGCAGTTATGCTCTTTGATCCCCCGCTAGAGCCCACCCCCACCAGGTTCGCATTGGTTACTATATCAACTCCGACATCCTTCATATATTTGGTAAGGTAAAGGCTCATCTCCGGCTCCCAGTTCGGTATTATCCTCTCGCTCCTCTGTAGCAGCGTAACCTTGACGCCCAATCTGGCAAATAGCTGGGCGAATTCTAGTCCCAACGCCCTACCGCCGACAACTATGAGCGATTCTGGGAGCTTATCCATCGACAGGGCTTCCTCATTTGTTAGATAATCTACCTTTTCTATCCCTCTTATTTGAGGTATCATGGTTCTTGCCCCAGTCGCTATAAGCACATGTTTTGACCTTATCTCCTTGGTTCCGGCCATTACGGTGTTTGCGTCCATGAACATTCCTGTCCCATTCATGAATGTGACGTTTTCCATCCCTTCCAATACATTCTTGTATTTTTCAGCCCTAAGGTCGTCTACAATCTCGTTCTTATCTCTGATTATCTTTGCATAGTCCAGCTTTCCGATTGTATAATCTAATCCTGCATATCGTCTTTTCCGAAGCTCCTCTACAAACGTGCTCACCGTTATGAGCCTCTTGCTCGGTACGCATCCCACATTTATGCAGGTGCCTCCGAGTACCGCACCCTTAGTGGCATTGCCCCCAACCATGGCGGTCTTGATCCCTAGGCTATTCGCCTTTATTGCCGCTGCGAAAGCGGCAGAGCCCTGCCCGATTATTGTATACTCAAACTCCTCTATCTAATCACACTCGTGATGTATGCACTGTTCGCTATATTGCACGATAATATCTCCTTTTTATAAGAATTTATGTGCTTTGTTATGCTGTTCACAGTCTCTTTAACCTCAGGATTGATTGCATAAATTCGCTCCTTGCCCTCCCTTCTCACATTTACAAATCCGCAATTGAGAAGGCAGTGGAGATGATGGGATACGTTGCTCTGCTCTATTCCGGTCGTCTCGACTATCTCGCTCACATTCAGATCCCTCTCTGCAAGGGAGTCAAGTATTCTGAACCTGCTGTAATCCCCTATAGCATAGAAGAATGCTTTGAATTCTATCCTGTCCATACAATCACTACAAAGAACGGTTTACAGCCCCCTCCAGCTGCTGGAGTGTCGCTCCTAGTGAGCCGTTTATGTACAACACGGTGCCATTTTTAGATATGAGGTAGTATATGTCCAGATAACCTTTCGGATCATATGCCAGAGACATATTGTAACCTGATATCGCAGGTATTATCGTACCATTAGATAGCGCACCCGGAGCATAAGAGTTCACGAAGCTTGCGACAGGCGGCCCGCTATACCCCAGGTCTTTATAGAGCTCTATCTCTACAACCTTGATACCATGGCTCTCAAAAAATGTATAGTTATGATCTAACACCTCGTTTCCCTGTGCACAGGACGAACACCACGTAGCCACGAACCAGAGTAATACAGGATGCCCCCTGTATGCAGAGAGATTCACATTCGAACCGTTCGTTAGGAGAAATCCGTAATTCGGGGCCATAGACCCCACAGTGATATTGCCAGAGGCACTCCCGTTATTCGAATTATGTCCCGTAAATAGGAGAGCCGCAGCAAGCACTGCGACAATAGCTACGATTCCGACAATTATCTTCTTGTTTCTCTTCATCTCTTCACCTTACAGCATTTTGCAATGTTCCTCGAGGCCAAAAATACGCTTATTAAGAGAAGGCCGATCGATAGCGTAATGAATAACATCTCGTAAGTAGCGAAAGGGCCCTGTATCTCTCCGGTAACCCCTATTATTGTGGTGCTAGATGCACCGAGAGCGGCCAGTATGCCAGGTATAACGGATGTGCAGCAGAGGCTGCTTGGGATTATTGCCGCTATCACAGCCCCAAACCCAACCTTCCCGCTCACCTTGGCCCC
>JAJYXL010000034.1 GCA_021801785.1 Microcaldota archaeon | reverse complement strand
ACGCCCTTGCCGGGATTCGAACCCGGGCCTCAAGCTCCGCAAGCTCACGTTCTATCCAAGCTATACTACAAGGGCACACATTTTATAAATGTGGATATTGAGTATATTTAAACCCAAATGGATATGTGTTGGTCCGATGTATCATACGTACATTACAATAATAATACCTGCGATTATCGCATTTATCATCTCATTAGCAGGTACACGATTCCTAATCTCATATATGAGAGATGCCGGGATAATAGGTATAGATAAGAATAAGAGGGTGGGGATATCGCTACCTAGCAGCGGCGGCATAGCTGTCGCCATAGGGTTCGCGGTCGGGGTATTTGCATATGTATTCGGTAGCTCCTTTCCAAATCCTTCAGCTCCGTTATATGTACCGGTAGCGTCCCTCGAGTACCTATTCGCCAGCGTTCTCGCCGTAATCATGATATCTATTGTCGGCTTCCTCGACGATATTAATGTGCAGAGGAGTGAGGTGCAATCGACAGATATGAGGGATATAAGGAAGGGGCTCAAGCAGTGGCAGAAGCCTCTGCTCACATTGATTGGGGCCATACCGCTCATGGCGGTAAACGCAGGTGTCTCTATGGTACACCTACCGTTTGTAGGCACGGTTAACTTTGGCATATTCTACCCCCTGATCATAATCCCTCTAGCGATAATATTCGGCGCTAACGCGTTCAACCTTGTTGAGAGTGCTAATGGGATGGCAGCTGGCGGATCGCTGATAGCCACTATGGCAATGTTCATATACAGCGTATTATTCGGTACGTATATAGGCGCCCTCCTCTCGATCGTACTCTTCGCATCAATTCTCGGCTTCTTCATTTACAATAGGTATCCCGCCAGAATCCTCAGCGGAGACAGCTTTACGTATGCTGTAGGGGCTGGTCTGATAGTCACAATGATACTCGGAAATATGGAATCTTTCGGCATAATAATATTCATGCCTTGGATAATAGAGTTTCTGCTTCACGCGAGGAGAGGGTTCAGGGTGACGACCCTTGGGAAGAGGAGAGCGGATGGCACATTCGCCTCGCCGTACGGCAAGAGGATATACAGCCTGACACATGTGGCAATGAATATCGGAAGATTTAACGAGTGGGAGCTCTCCGCTTTTATATGGCTGGTCGAGTTCGGCTTTGTAATAATAGCTTTCGGCCTGAAGCTGCTTAACCTTCTATAGTCTATGCTTTACAGCTACGCCGCCCCTATGGCCTCTCGGCCCCTGACCCTGCCTGTCAGCTATTATTATAGGTGTCGCCTTTGTGTTCTCTGCAAGGACAACATCGGAGCATTTTATCTTCCTGCTCCTCCCGGCATATTTTGCATAAGCCTGAGCGGATTCGATCAGCTCCTTTGTCAGTGTCTCCATCTCGCTCTTCAGGCAGAATATGGCCTTCTCATTGATCTCTACAGCTCCGGCATCCTTCAAGAACTGCTCTATATCATAAAGACTGAACCCCTTTTTAACCATCTAACCCCCATTAAAGCAAAAGTATATCCTTTGCTTGCATAAGGTTTTTAAAGCAGATTAGATATTCACGATTAGTGGCATTCATCAGGCCTTTACATGATAAGAATAGGAACACATCTATCGATATCCGGAGGGGTCTCTAACTCAGCAGTAGAGGCGGATAGGAGGGGTTATGGGGCTTTCCAGATATTCACATCGAGCTCGAGGACATGGAAGCAGAGGTTACCGGATAAGAGCGATGCCAAATCATTCTCTGATAGGATAAGGAGTCGAGGTATCGTTCCATTCGCCCATATACCCTATCTATGTAATCTGGCCTCGCCCAACAGGGATGTGCTGGGTAAGAGCGTTATTATGCTTAGGGATAACATAGAGAGCTGCAATATGCTCGGTATTAGGTATCTTGTACTCCATCTGGGCTCGCACCTGGGTGAGGGGAGTAATACAGGGATAAAGAATATTGCAGACTCTATAAATAGTGTGAGGGATTCTCTTGGAGAGCTTACCCTCCTATTCGAGAATACCTCCGGATATAAGAACAGCGTAGGATCCACCTTTACAGAGATAGGCAGGGTTATAGAGGAGAGCGGATCGGAAGGTATAGGCATATGCTTGGATACATGCCATGCATTCGCTGCGGGTTATGATATTAGAGACCGGGATGGATTGAATAGGATGATAGAGGAGATGGAGTCCAATATAGGATTCGATAGGCTAGGGCTGGTTCATCTCAACGATTCCAAATTCGATTTGGGCAGCACAAAGGATAGGCACTGGCACATAGGCAAGGGTTATATAGGCATGAAGGGATTCGAGAACCTATTCGGAGAGGGACATTTCTCAAAGGGCAACTTCGTCTTGGAGACACCTGCGAACGACGATGGTGACGATACGACAAATATGAAGGCGGTAAGAGCTGTGCTTAAAAAGGTCGGACTGGAAAGGGATGTGGTGCCATAATAGCTGATCGCACAGCTCTCCCATTATATCTGTGTGATATAAGATAATTTACCAGCAGAGGATAATAACTATTATATATCATTATGTTGTAAGCTATCCCTATGTTCAAGAGTACCGATAGCAAGAATAGGCCTGATATTCGTGGGATCAAACTTAGAAGTGATAGCGGTAACTATGCAAGAAATCTGATAGACACAGTATTCGAGATTGAGAAGCCCATACTATTAAAGCTCAATAATGCAGACAGAGGCAACTACAGATCTGCCGCTAGAGAGGCCCTCTCTTCCGCAAACAGAGAGTATTACAGACATATGGAGAGCGGCTTCTATGCATACAAGCTCGGATTCGCTTCTGGTAAGGTTAACGTAGCGATATTAGGCAGGGCTACCGAGGAATTCATGACAGCGGCCTATATATCCAGAGACCTTGCGTTAGGCAGAGATAAGGTGGTTGGCGCGGCTACACAGGCTTATGATATATTTGTAAACCTATCGAACATTGGGAGTGGGGTAAGATTAGAAAACGCTCCAAAATTGCTAGAGATCGCGCTCTTTATAGCTATCGAATTTAATCTTGGTAAGGATAAGATAAAATTTGTCGATAATATGATTAGAGATTTGAAGAGTGTCTAATAATCTCTATACACATTTATAGATAGTATAATAGGTATATAATTATCGAGATTAGGGCTATCTCTATATTATCATCTACCAGGCTCTTGAGACTCTCTACAAGGCTGAGTACTGCCGATATTGGTATAGAGTAGAGTCCTACCAATGGCGTACCGATAACAATCCCTGATAGGAAGAACGAGAGTGTGCCGTATACGCTCTTATCCCTATTATAGAATAGTTTGGGTCCATCCAGTGTTAGCCCAACTATAGTCGCTATAGGATCTGCAAAGAGCAGAACCGAGAGGAGGAAGAGCTTTAGCCTGAAATCCCCTACGAATGATATTATGAGTATGGATCCCGCTACAAGCAGCAGCGCGCCTAATCCGTACTCCCTTCCGGGTTTCTCTATCTTATGCAGCTCTCTACTAACAGAGTTATCTTTGAATATTGCTGTAAACGCTATGACCGAGAATGCCAATAGCGATAGCCAGAATATGTATATGTAATAGATATCGGAGACGAGTATAAGAGCCAGTACAGCAAACCCTATGGCTATCTGTATAGCGTCGCGCACCTTCTCAGTCTCTGCCACTACCTTGACTCTCCCGCTCTTCCTGTTAGCTATGTATTTCTCGTAGGATAGCATCAGCACTATGCCGATTGCAAATGATTGCAGTATGTAAGCGTATGGTAGATAATATGAGGTTAATACAGCTGCAGCTGCAACGAAAGCCAGAGACGCGAAGAGCCGTTTAAGACCATAATAGTAGGTAGCTAGAAATGAGGATACCATCGATATTGATGCTAGGATTATGGTAAGATTGCCACCAACGCCCAGGTAGCTAAAATATGCTATAGTTATAATTGCGGATATTATCGGTATTGCCATGTGGGCATTGCCTATACGCTTTTTCATACCTCTCTTCTGCCTGACTCGCTGAGCCAGGTACGATATGTATATGATTAGCGCGATGGCTGGTATTATGTAATATAGACCAGACCAATATGAATACACCATATCTTCATCTCAGACCAATGCGATTACCAGAGCGGCTATAAAGAACCCGATTATTATTGTGAGCGGTATTAGTATCCTTGTTATTGAGAGCATAGACTGCATTACGTTGACAAGAGAGTCCCGATCCAGCCCCCATATCCTAAACCTCTTCATCACGTAAGACCCGAAGTAAACGTCCACCTCTTCGATGTTAGATATCGCCTCTTCGATCGACCTGTCTATAATTCCCTCGATATCTTTATACTTAGTATGCAGCCCGAGGAGGTTCTTCTCCGTGTTCTCGAACGAATTTACGTAGTGGGTATCCGTTGTGTATACCTCGGCATCAACGTTGAATCTGCTCTTTACATGTTTTATTATAGAATAACGGAGCTTCGGGACCATGTTATTGGCATTGAACTGTATCATTGCCAGCCTCCTCTTTCCGATCTGTATAAGGATGAGATTCATCGCCCCGTTAGCCATATCTATCGGAGAGCCAAGCTCTTTATATATGTCTATATTGGATGTTCCCACTCTAACGGTCTTCGAGCTGAGCTTGGGCTTTCTAATCGCCTTTATTGCCTGTATGTACTCACGCAGCTCTCTGGATTTTATGCCTATCCCGTCCAGCTCCCTCTTCGGCGCGGAGTCGTACCTTGAGTTGTGGGCATCTATGACTATCGGGTTGCGAACGATCTTCTCCAACTCCTTGTGTATCACCAGGCCTGCTTCGTACGATACATCCTCGGTCACCTTTGGGGCTCTCGTAAGCGTGGATAATCCAGAATCGCCGAATCTCAGCAGATCTATGCGGCAGCTCTTGTAGGTAGATGTATAGAACTCTATGCCGCTATCCATCCTTACCGCATTATCTATGCAGCTATCCATAGCGTTTCTTACACGTGCATACTGATCGCTCGAGAATGCGTTATACTCCTCGGTTATTGTGGAGTGCATTACGAATGTCTGTGCCCTGTATTTTCCCATACCGTGCCTCTCTAGCATGTAAGGGAAGTTGCTGCTGCCCAGAGTGCCTGCCAGCCCGTAATGTATGCGAGGCACGAACATTATCGACTTTACGGATCCGTCCTTCCTCTTGAATACCAGTGCGGATGTGTCTATATCCGCCTCTACTATTTTCGAACTCTTAAGCGATACATTTGCCTGAAATAGCCAGTTCTGCATGACCTGTGAGAGTGTGTCTATGCCGCTTATTCCAAGGCCTCTCTTAATAGGAGAGTCGACGATGTAAGCTATTATGTAGCTCACTATTACGAATATGAATATTCCAGAATACAGCCTTATAAAAACGAAATTGAGCGGTATAGATTCTGATATGAATATATTTGCTGCCGGGATCAGAAAGAGGGCGTTGAGCGTTGGTTGTATGAGCGATATTGGTATCGCCTTAAGCCTCTGATTCAGGAATACCTTGCTAACGAAGAACCACCATACGAATATCGCGGCATCCGACACGAATATTATCGAGAATAGCAACTCGTATGATTTTGTTAGGGAGAAGACCGCGCTTCCAAGCAGTATGAATACGGAGTAGGAGAAAGCGGCAACCATGGATAGGAGCATTATGTATTTGGCCTTCATCCTCCTCTTCATTATCTTTAGCGTGGTGATTGTGAGCATTGCTGGTATGGTTATCCCTATTATCCCAGCAGTGGCACCGTTGAGTACCACCCCAAGCAGCCTTGGGTGGAGATCTATGTGGAATACAGCCACAGAGGCGATCCCGAATAGCACGCTCATCGATAGGAGCAGTATAAAGAGTATTATCTTTCCAGGTAGTTTTATCCCTTTTGAGAATAGACTAATATCGCTGAGTGGTATGTCCGCCATACGAATAACCGGTTATTTACCGTACCTTCTCTGTCTTGATGAGAAATCTGATATAGCTGCCTTTAGGTCATCTATTCCGAAATCTGGCCAGTACTTCTTGCTGAAATAGAGCTCCGAGTATGAGGACTGCCACGGTAGGAAGCCCGATGTCCTAAGCTCACCGGATGTCCTTATTATTATGTCGGGCTCCGGTATTCCTGCCGTCATCATGTAGCTCTGCAGGATCCTCTCATTTATTACCTTTATTTTTTTGTTAATGCTGTCATTAAGCAGCCTTTTGGCGGCGTAGAGTATGTCGTCCCTCCCGCCATAAGCTATCAGCAGATTTATGGTAAACTTGGCGTTCTTCTTTGTCACGTTCTGCAGGTGTTTTAGGGCCAGGACAACATCCGATGGGAGTCTCCTCATATTCCCTATCACGACAACCTTGGTCTCGTTCTTATTCAGCAGATCTATCAACTTTTTGTCGTAAGAGGCCTTCTTGTATAATTTGTATAGGATAGAGAGTTCGATGCTGCTCCTGTTCTCTATATTCTCTGTAGACAGTGCCCAGACAGTCACTGTTGACGCCCCCAACCTCTTTAACCATATGCTGAAGTCTACAAACTTCTCTATTCCTTGCTTGTATCCGTTTGCAAGGCTCATTCTGTGGCTCTTTGACCACCTCCTGTTACCATCAGGTATTATCGCAAAATTCTTCGGTACAGTTACTCTTTTTTGCATGAACCAACACCAATATCTTTAATATTCTTATGAATAATGGTTTAAAAACATATAAGAACGATTTTTAAAAATTTAAACCGGTCAAATAATAGATATGTCTAAAGCTTATAAGCCTAATGGGTCGTTTGATGGATATATGCGAGCTTTATAGTATAGACTCGGCGGACGACATAGTTGGAAACGTCTCTTCGGTAGTGGCTGTTAGGGAGTTTATCAGAGGTTTTATCGGGGGGAGAAGGTCCAAGCCGCTCATGATATTCGGACCTACCGGAACAGGTAAGACCGCCACCGTGAATAGCATAGCCAGAGACGAGTCTCTAAATGTCATAGAGCTTAATGCTAGCGATTATAGGGATAGCTATACCATATCTTCTAAGATAACTCCGGCATTGAATACGCGCCCTCTATTCAAGAGGCAGAATCTCATAATATTCGATGAGATTGATGAGCTGAGCGGAAGGTATGACAAGGGGGCTGCAGCTGTAATAAATAACATGATAAAGGATCCGCGTGTTCCTATAATATTCATAGCTAATGATATGTGGGATCAGAGCATAACATTCCTTAGGGGGAAGACAACCCCGGTAGAGTTCAAGAAGCCTGGCAGGGCTGATATCTCAATGCTTCTGAGGAGATTATCCGATAGGCATAAGATAGAGGTAAAGGATGGCGTATTCGATTGGATTGCCAGGATGTGCGATGGGGATGTGAGGAGCGCGATAAATGATATGTATGCGATGGCTGGCGCTGATGAGACAGATGTCGATGTTATAGGCATGAGGGATAAGAAGAGCGACATCTTCACAACAATGGATAGGATATTTGCTTCCCATACCGTCTCCGGGCCGATGAGAGCCACGATGTATTCGGATGTTGAGCCGAGCATGCTCATAAATTGGCTTGAGGAGAACATACCAAACAGGTACTCGGATATAGGAGCTATAACACGTGCATACAGATCGCTCTCATACTCCTCGATATTCTCATCCAGGGCGTCTAGATCTGGGTACTACACATATTGGAGGTATATGAGTGTACTGATGTCGAGCGGTGTTGCCCTTGCGAAGGGGGACGGATACATTACGACAAAGAGGTACTCATTCCCAAAAGTTATAAAGGATCTGAGCGCCAACAAGAGTGACAGAAATATACTGTATGCAATATCGGAGAAGATGAAGAGGGGCATACACTCAAGCACACATGGGATAATGGGCTCTGAGATGGGGGTAATAAAGAGGATAATATCCGCATCGCTCATAAGTGGAACCGATAAAGATACGCTATATGCTTTCTTCGCTAGCAGATTCGACCTTACAGAGAAGGAGTTCGAATGGCTCACCGATTACGCTAAGGGCTAGCCGACTCTGACTTACCTCCCAAGTATGAGATTATATCAACTACAACATCCTTTATCTCTCCGGAAGCTATCTTCACGCTCACCGCCTCCTTATGCCCTCCGCCGCCCTCCACATCGTCGTTCTTCTCGATAAGATGATTTATAAGGTTCAGAAGTATAGATTCCGCAGCTACTGACCTGCTAGCCCTTATCGATACATACTTTTTGTAATATACCAGTGTGATTGACTCCGGAGAATCTCGCTCTATGGCTGAGTGCAGCTCGGAGGTATACCTCCCCAACTTTATATAATTAAAATTCATCTTTGCTATCTTCTCGAAATCCAATGCGTATATGGTGAAACCCTTAGAGCTCTTGTACCTCTTCGACTTGCTCTTGCCTATCGATATGGATGATTCCATCTGTTCAGTATACTCGTTGTATATGGAAGAGAACCTCTCCTTGTCCCTCATCACAGACTCGAAAGACTGCGGGGTAGGGCTCTTATATGACTCATGATATGTATTCATCGCCTCCAATACTATCGATATTTCATCGAATTTGGAGTCTGGCTTTGCGTACTCGCTGTGGTCGCTTATCAGAGATACGTGCATCATATCTGACATACTATTACCGCATATCATCTCGGCCAACACGGAGGTCATGAATCCTGCAGTAAGGCTCGAGCTTCCCCCGTTGTTCCATGGATTGGTATTGCACCTTATGAGTTTGGAGTCAAATCTCTTATCCGGTGGGTGATGGTCTATCCATATCAGGTCTGCCATCTCGCTTATCTTGGCCATATAACCGTTACTCTCAGATGTGCTGCCGAAGTCGGTCACCAGTACTATCGGCCTGTCTGCGGACTCATAGCTGCCTATTAACATCTGGTCTATGTAAAAGAGCTCGTCGTTGTATGATATTCCCCTAGTGGAACTCCATCTCACACCGGCCTCGCTACCGCCTATGCTCGCATACACTGTCTTCATAGCACGATATAGGGCTATTGCGCCAGACGACCCGTCCCCATCTGCATGAAAGTGTATGGATATCGGAGATCCGGACACCATATTCCTTATTAGGAGTGCGGCTGCGTATTTTAAATCTGGGAGGCATCTCTCCATCATGCTCACCAGATGACTCTGAAATCCGCTAATATCAGGCTCGTGCAGCCCAATCCCAGATACCATCGCATCCGAGAGCGACCCGTAATCCTCTTTGGAGATACGGCCCTGCACAGTTACGGAGCATGAGACCACACCCTCGCCATCACGACTTACCTCCTCTGCCTCTATGATCTCCATCGTCTTAAGGATTATATCGCTCTTTATTCTCACAACTCCGGCATTCACAGTACCGCTCAAGCTCCTGATAACATTGTATATGTTATCTCTCTGGTTGTGGGAGACCCTCACCGATGTTACAACGCCGCTTATCTTTGCCATCTTATCATTTTGAAGAGTTGCTTATACAGATTGACCTTATCGAGCTATTAGATATATAATTACAATCGTTGGGATTGTTATACTTAGTGGCTATTGATATAAGGCATAAATACTGTACAAGGGTGTAAGGAGATGATAGGCACGCTGTCGAATTGTCATCGATTGAGGCCTGACCAACAATGTTATTCAGATTACATAGTGGAGAACTGTTTGTGCTTGAATTAGTACCTGAACATAGATCAGAAATATTAAGATTGCTTAAAGACGAGTATCCGCCAACCAGACTCGTATTCCTAACTGCCGTACCGTTTGCCATTCCGGAGATTGAGGCGTTAACATCGGTATAACAATCCTGCGAATCTGATAGGTTATATATTGATGATAATAGTGAGAGGGATATATTCTGTTCTGGATAACTGTTTATAAGTGTAGAGGAGTTAACGTATCCTGTAGTATTAGACGACGGGAGGTATTTACAGTATGAATCGTTGTGCGTTTTTAACGCTTCGTCATAATAGAATATGGAATAGCATCTCGCTTCGAGGGTCTTATTAGTAATGAGGCTGCAGGAGGTTGGGCTCTTTATACCCCCTGCCTCCGCAATTGCGAATAAGCATCCTGATTCGGCGATAGAGTTTGATGAGTAGCTGCAATCGTATGCCGAGTTGTGTGATTCGCTGAAGTTCATGATGCAGGAGTCCATTATAGAGCCATTATTAGCAACGCTGCATACGCTTATGTTATCCCTCTTCATTGCTATCTGGTCTATACAGCTGCTCGCACCCCCATTTCCAACATCCAGACACATGCTCGCATTGGAGGTATTCGAAGCCAGATTGTCTATACAGTTGTACCTCTGTACAGAGTATACAATTGAATTGCATGCGCTCAGAGTCGTCTTCCCTCCGAAGCTTGTTAATGCTATCACGACCATAGCTATAATCATCAATACGATCGCCAGCATCACGCCCAAGAGGCGGTACTCCCTATGGCTTATATACTTAGGTTTTAGATCTGGCTTTCTCTTCTCCTTTTTCGCCTCCTCCCTCTCCTTCAATGCAGACACCAGCACTTCTTAATAAGACCAATAACGTACCCAATATTTATAATGATGTATGAGACTATTTATATTTAGAGTGTCAAAATGAGGATTGGCTACTATATAGGGATAATACTGGTAATAATAGCAACGGTAATGGTAGTGTACGGCTCCGATAACGTTACCAACAGCGTATACGGAATTGCCGGAGATATACTCATATATAATAATACAACCATCTCAAGCAACAGCATCTACACGCTGGCAATTAATGTGAATGACTCCCATATGCTATTCGCTGCAGGAGCCTCAGAAAGGATCAACTTTTATCTGTTTAACTCTACAGGCTACAGCTCTTTCGAGAGCATCAGAGAGAGCAATAGTACGGAGAGCCTCATATCTATAGCAAGGTCTCTGGAGGGCCAAGGCACTATGGAGATTTTCTACGATTCGCTAAATGCCTCGTTCCCTATATTAACTACGGTGAAACCGTCCTATACGTTCAAGGCGTATAACGATACAAACTCGTCTATATCGAACTCTATTTACTACCTGGTTGCGGACAATACCAAAGGTAGCGCATCATTCGGCACAAACGTCAACCTCACAGTTGTTAGACTGCCTAATATAAGCCAGAAAAACACCGCCTTATATAACAAGCTGCTGAGTGTATCGAAAGGACTTGTATATACAGGTATAGAGATAATAATAGGAGCCATACTACTCCTGATAGGTATAGCTACGATCATATATACTCTTATAAAGGGCAGGAGGAATAGAGGGGATACGCTATCCGGTAAGGGCGATAGAGATGGTAGAGCTGTGCGATTCGGTTTTAGGAGCAGAGATATGTCAGATGAGCAGATAGATAAGCTCTATTATAAGACAACCAAGGGTAAGAGATCGTCTAGACCTAAGAGAAAAAAGGGATAATTTAAAAATAGGATAAATAATAGTATAATGGTAATATGCCTGTAAATGAGATTGCTGAGAGAATAGCCGGCGAGATAGCACTATCCGATACTCCGGGAAGCGTTATGAAAAAGTGGAGGGAGTTCTTCGGAGTGTCGCAGGTAGATCTGTCCAAGGTTATCAAGATATCCACCTCAACGATTAGCGATTACGAGAGTAGCAGGAGGCTGAGCCCGGGAGTTGGAGTTATAAGGAGGTTTGTCAATGCGCTCCTCACAATAGACGAAGAGAGGGGCGGTTCGGTAATGCAGAACCTAAACAAATTTTCTGCAGAGGCAAAGAGCGATAGTCCCATATACACAATTCACGATTTTATAGCTCCGCTATCCGGAGCCGACCTGCTCAGGATAGTCGAGGGCAAGGCCGTAGCAGGGCACTCGTACCTGGATGATATAAAGCTATTCGGATACACAAAGGTGGACAGCCTCAGGGTTATATTGGATATGATGCCTGCGGAGTACCCGAAGCTATTCGGCTCCACAACCGATAGGGTATTCATCTTCGAGAATGTATCTACAGGAAGATCGCCTATGATAGTTATAAGAGTGGCCCCGATAAAGCCGAAGGTGGTGCTCATACAGGGTATAACGAGCATAGATAAGTTGGCTGTTAAGATAGCTCAGATCGAGAAGATACCGCTACTTACGACAAAGCTCACCATAGAGGAGCTCGAGTCCAGGCTGGGCAAGATATAGTTATGCATGTCCGTATATGCATCTGGTATCGAATCTCCAGATCGAATCGGCTCTACATCTCTCTTATAGATTGCGGCATGGCGGCTTATACGTTCTTGGTCTTTGAGAATGCGTAGGTACCGAGCGCTAGCATTATACATGCAACGATAGATAGCACAATGAAATCTATATATATCGGAAATGCTGACACCCCTATAAGCGCTCCACGTATCCCATCAACCCCGTATGTCAATGGGTTTACCATCGTTATATATCTGACAGATGCTGGAAGTATGGTTATCGGGTATATAGCTCCTGAGAGGAAGAAGAGCGGGAAGATGAGCAGATTGAGTATCAATCCGAAACCCTGCATATCTTTCATAAAGGAGGCTATTATCAATCCTAGGGATATGAATATGAGTCCTATCAGGAACATGAATCCGAGAGTAATAACGAGTGCAAACACATTCGGTATTCTGAACCCGATAAATAATGATATCACTATCAGTATTGTGCTCTGTATTATCGCAGTGGTCAGCCCGCCTAGCACTCTGCCGAATAGTATGCTGGTTCTACTTACCGGTGCTACCATGACCTCCTTAAGGAATCCGAACTGCCTGTCCCAGAGCAATGATATGCCGCTGAAGCTGGCGGCAAATAGCATAGACATACCTATTATGCCCGGAACCAGGAATGTGATATAACTTATACCTGCAGGTATCCCAGGAAATTTTATGCTGCTGAACCCTGCACCCAAGAAGAGTAGGAATAGGACCGGCATTGCTACAGAGCCTATTATCTGAGATGGAGACCTTACAAATCTCTTCATGGCTCTGAGCCACAATACATATACCGCAGCTATATCTCTATTCATATTATCTCATCCTGCTCCTAACCATTGCCCTCATTCTATCATTCTGCTCGGCCTCAGCCTCGCGGATTCCCTTTCCTGTATAATGTATGAATACATCCTCTAAGCTGGGCTTATGTATCTCGATGTTAAGTACCTCTATCCGCTCTTCGTATGCGGCTCTCATTATACTGGCCAGAGCGGAAGCCGGGTCGTTGACATATACATATAGCACCGCCTCGTTCTGCTTCACATCTCTGATCTTTTTAATTTTACGTATATACTTAGAGAGAGCGCTCGCAGACGATTTATCTGCGAGTGTTATGGTTATAGAGTCGCCATTGAGCCCGCTCTTCAGCTTCTCTGGAGTATCACAGGCCACTATTGTACCGTGGTCTATTATAGCCACTCTGTCACACAGATAGTCTGCCTCCTCTATGTAGTGTGTCGTAATGAATACCGTTAGCTTGTACCTCTTGTTTAGATTGAGTATATAATCGAGTATATGCCTCCTAGTCTGCGCGTCGAGACCTATCGTCGGCTCGTCTAGAAATAGTACCTTTGGCTTGTTAAGTAGACCTCTCGCTATCTCAAGTCTCCTCTTCATTCCTCCGGAATAGTTCTCTATCAGTATGTCTGCCTTGTCGGTGAGCTCGACCATCTCGAGCATCTCCTTTATCATGGCTCTCCTGTTCTCTCTATCCATTCCGTATATCATGGCATGAAAGTTCAGGTTCTCGGCCCCTGTAAGCTTATCGTCTAGAGACGGATCCTGGAAGACCACGCCTATCTTGGATCTCACATCCTCCCTCCTCTCGTATATGTTATGGCCCGCAACCTTGGCGACTCCGGAGGTTGGCGGTATTATTGTGGTGAGCATATGTACCGTAGTGGTCTTACCGGCGCCGTTCGGCCCTAGAAATCCGAAGATCTCACCCTCCTTCACCTTGAAGGATACTCCCTTAACGGCCTTAAAATCACCATACTGCTTGACCAGATTGGATACCTCTATAGCGTACCTGCTCTTCTTAGCCACATTTCTGATTCTTGCCATCAACACGCCTTATATAATCCTATAAATTTACTCTTTATAAAGTTGTTTGCTCTACAAAGTTGACCCGATGAGCCGTTTTTTCGCGATGAGGGAGAGAATCATCCCCAGACATCCGCCTTTACCTTCACATTGTTTATTCCTAACTCGGTTGTAGCCTGTTTCATCGCCTTTACGAATTCCAATGGGCCGCATATATATACGGTCCTGTCTGAGTAATCATTACAGTGCCTCTTTATCATATCGCTGTTTATATGACCTCTCTCGCCATCCCACCTCTGCTCGCTCTCCCTCGTAACCGTTATTATATTCTTCAGTCTTATCTCATTCTCGAGCGATTTGAGCTCCTCTCCGCTTAATATCTCGTTAGGAAATCTAACGCTATAGAACATTACGCAATCCGTATCGGCTGCGCTGTTCTTTATAGCCCTCAACATTGACATCATAGGAGCTAGACCGGTGCCTCCGGCTATAAATAGTGTCTTCTTATCCTCGTTAGGAACAAACTTGAACTGTCCGTACGGTCCTGTTACTAGGAGTTTATCGCCTATCTTTGCATTGTCAAGCCTCGATGTAAACTTGCCATGTATCATATGTATGTAGAACTCCAGGGTGTCTGTCTGCGGGGCGGACGCTATAGAGAATGCCCTGGTTACCTCCTTCGGGTCGGATCCGGGGTTTATGCTGGTCAGCATTACGAACATTCCGGGGTCGAAGTTCAGCTTTGTGTTATCCTCGTCTTTGAGCTGGAATATATCTACATCCGGAGTCTCATGTATCACATCATAAACTTCGAATTCCTTCCTATTTATAATCGGTTTCTGTACAGCCATGAGTATCATCCATTCTATCAGTATGCATACTTAGGTAATTTTCAATCCTGTTTATAAAACATATGTTGAATATGCTTACAAGCGGTAAAAATTTGCTCTTATATCACGATAGGCGTTGCAGAGATGCCGTGAACTTGGAGGGATGCTGCGAACCTCTCCGCGTTCTGCCCGTATGTACATACACGTCTGGCACCAGTTCTAGATATGTATTCCAAGCTCTGCATTATGTCTGCATGATCACTTATGCAGAACTGCGCATCGGTGTTCATATCGAATATCTTTGAGAACCCAGTAGCGACAGCGGTAAATACGCGTCTCCCATGTATATAGCTTAGCTTCCTGCTTATACTCTTCATGCTCCTGTTATCGGTTATCCCTACGAAGTTGCTCCTCATAGCCTCCTCGCACTCGTTGACATCGTCGTACATGGACAGATAGTCGAGTCTTAGCCCGCTCTTCTCGTAAACCTTGGATACATTGCTTATATCCCTGCTCACAACTGGCGCTATCCCGATCTCATTCAGTATCTTTATGAGCTCCTGCGCCTTTCCCATGACATACGACCCGAAGATGGTTATACCTTCATTCACCCTACCACCAACCCACCGTTTCAGCTCATCCTCAGATCGCTCCCTCTCGTCGAATCTCACCTCCGTATATGGATATGTGGAATCTATTATCACAGTATCTGCCTGCTCTATATCTATCTTTGGAGAGGCTTTAGATTTCTGCAGCTGGAAGTCGCCCGTGTATATCAGCTTCTCTCCATCCGACTCTACCACCAACTGCTTTGACCCAAGCATGTGGCCGGAGTTTATAAGACGAATGCCTGCCGGCATAGGGATTCTCCTTCTCTCCACGTCATCTATATGGTAAGCCGCGCCTATCAGCATAGATGTCTGGTCACTTGTGAGCAGACTCTTAGAGGATCTCGCCGCGCGTATGTGGTCTGTGTGCGCATGAGATATAAAATCTATGTCTGTGCCCTGCTCTCTCCTATCTAATGATATATTATATCCTCCTATATTTATCATATCTCCAACCGTCGCCGTATTATAGGAGTCGCAACGAAAGTTTAAATCATTATCTCCAGCAGCCATTCCTTTATATCGTTTATCCATACTACACATAGGTTGAATCTGAAACGGATATCTGAGCCGTTTTATTCGGTTTTGAT
>JAJYXL010000007.1 GCA_021801785.1 Microcaldota archaeon | reverse complement strand
AGATCTAAATAAAAGTATATAATACTTTATCTGCCCATCTCTCATGATTGTATGATGCTTTCCGGTTTCGATATAGAGCATTTGATAGAGACGGGCAGATTGAGGGTATCCCCTTTTGTGAAGCGATCGGTCAGGGAGAATGGTATGGACTTCAGGCTCGCTGACGAGATAGCGCACCATAACACCTTTAAGGAGGGCTTCGTTCTAGATCCCGCCAAGAATGAGCATATAGATAAGAGCTATAATGTAATGAAGAATGAGAGCAAGCTGATCATAAGTGCGCATGAGCAGGTTCTGCTCTCCACTCTCGAGTATATAGGGGTGCCGGACGACATCGCAGGCTTTGTCGAGCTCCGCAGCACGTGGGCGAGGCACGGATTATCAATGCCGCCAACGATAATAGATGCGGGATTCGAGGGAAATGTTACGCTAGAGGTGGTCAACAACGCGCCTTACGATATAATGCTTAGACCTGGCACGCCTTTCGCTCATATAGTCTTCAACAAGCTTAATAATAGAGCCTCTGACCCATACAGAGGTAGTTATTCGGGTCAGAAGGGGATAAGACTCCCCAAACCGATAAAACCGATAAGGTAGGCGTTTACCTCCTGTGCTGTCTGGAGAGATCCTCGGCCTCTGTTCCCGATATCTGCTCGGATCCGGAGATCTGCTTTGCGGATGATACGAGAACCACGTCGCCGACGTTCTTCACATTCTTGAACAGTACGCTCTTGTGCTGGAGTGTCTTCCTTACCTCCTCCTCCGATGAGTTCCTCCACTCCTCCATGAGAAGCCTGCTGACCTCACCGCTCTGCAAATCTATTATTGCATCCTTTACCTCTCCGAGGTATTTCCCACCATCGCTGTATACATCTAGATTATATATCTCAGATACCTTCATTGCAATCACCATCGCCTTTACAGATTAGGCTCTATCAATATTTAAATAGCTTATTAGAAAATGCAAATATCTCTTATACAACGGTGGAATAGCGGAAGTGCGGGTGCGGTGGCGCAGAGGATCCAAAATATGTGTTTCTGTACCGCTCCCGCATACGAAAGGTTTAAATATCTTTCTGCTGAGAAATATACTGACTATTTTTAGTAAGGTTTAAAAACGTTACTAGTTTTTCTGCTCAAAATCGGTGAATAACGATGAAAAAAACAGAGAGTAAGAGTAAGACGTCAAAGAGTATCAAGAGAAAGGCAGCAAAACCCGAGACTACCAAGAGAGATACCGCAGCAAAGCGTGTTGATGGTGTGGCGGGGAGCGAGCATACGGATAGGCTTATGCAGCATGGAAAGTTAGTGATGACGGATAATAAGATAGACATTGTAGACGAGGAGCAGGATAGAGAGCCCGTACACGCGAATATGCAGAATGAGATTGCGGTAAAGCCTATGCAGAGCATGATAGGGAAGCAGTGCCCTAGCTGCGGCAGCGACAATATAATATATGACAGAGAGAGAGGAGAGCTCGTATGCAACAAATGCGGCCTTGTTATAGAGGAGAATGTCACAGACCTTGGACAGGAGTGGCGCGCATTCGATGCGGATCAGAGAAACTCGAGGGCCAGGACTGGCGCACCCGTAAAGTATACCAAGACCAATAAGGGACTTGTCACGGAGATAGACCTTTACAATAAGGATATACGTGGAGTCAGAGTGCCATCTAAGAGGCATGCGCAGCTATACAGGATGAAGAAGTGGCATAAGAGGGCGAGCATAGCCAGCTCGAGCGAGCGCAACTACCTCATAGCCCTTCCTGAACTGAATAGGGTTGCGAGCTACCTTGGATTACCGGAGAATATACGTGAGAATGCGGCGCTGTTATACAGGAAGTGCGTGCAGAATAACTTTATACGCGGCAGACCGATAGAGACGGTCGTGCAGGCAGTCATATACGCCGCATGCAGAAAGGCCGGAATGCCGAGGACTCTTGACGAGATAGCCAATATATCAGGGCTGCCGAAAAAGGAGATTGGAAGAGCTTACAGGGCGATATCGCACGGGCTCAACCTTAGGATACCGCTAACCGATCCTGTCAGCTACGTACCGAGGTATGTGAATGCGCTGAAGCTCAGCGCAGAGGCACAGGAGGAGGCTATGAAGCTGCTCAAGGAGGCGATGAGAAAGGGGCTGGTCTCCGGGAGGAGCCCGACCGGAGTCAGTGCTGCTGCTGTGTATATAGCAGGGGCGCTCGCCGGAGAGAGGCGCACACAGAAGGAGGTAGCAGACGTAGCCGGGGTCACAGAGGTAACCATAAGGAATAGGTATAGGGAGTTGAAGGAGCAGCTGAGCATAGACGTGAATCTCTAGATGGGCGTCCATATGCTTAGATACCGCGAACTGGTGGCTCTCGCTCTCATCATATCTGCCGCAGTGCTCGTCTCTGCCGGGATAGGCGTTGGCACGGGCATAGCTAACAGATCAAACAGCACGGTTAGAGCGGTAGCAAACTCCTCTATAATCGGGAGGCTGAATTACACGGTGGATTATGTTGAGATGGTCAACAGGAGTGCATACCTCATCTTCTACCCCAACCTCGCAAAGGCCTACTCGTATATAGATGAGGCGAATGCGATAGCGGAGAGCGATCCTGCCAGAGCTGCATCATTATTAGACATGGCTGTAGAGTACTCGAGAGTGCAGCTCGATATGCTGAATGGATTGCGGGACTACTCGCTGGTGGTATTGACTATAATAACGGCGCTTCTCGGATTCGAGATGTATAGGCTGATGAGAGTGAGGTCGTGAGTGTTCGCTCTTCTGCATAGGATATACGCTCCGACACAAAGCTGTAGAGCAGATTTATAAACTTTATTTGATATATATTGGTAAGGTGGATCGGCCGGTCTCTGGATTGTATTTCCAATCTGGAGTATGCAGGTGTTGTCGCTCCAGCTTAAGGGTGGTAGGATGGTGGAAGGCGTAGGTAGATTTGAGAATGAGATAGACGAGGGCGTGGAGTACGACCTCAGAGTTGATGCGAAGGGTGCTAGCGGAGAGGGCATAGGGAAGATAGGCGACTTCGTAGTTTTTGTCAAACAGGGAAAGACGAGAATAGGCAATGTGTACAAGATAAAGGTCACAAAGAAGTATAGGACGTTCTGCAACGCGGAGCTTGCATCTCTCGGATCAGGAGGCAGAGAGGTGGTTGGCGATACGACAGAGCTCCTATAACTCTTGTCGTGAATGCTATATCGGTTATCAAAAGCTTTATAATTGTATTATAACAAGAGTGATTCACTATTAATTTATCCGCTGATGTAACTCTCTGTCGGATCTCTCCTGATGTGCCCATTGCACCTATGTTGATATTAAAAAGGCGGTTTTATGGATATAGATATGAAAGCTAGAATGAAGGGAACTACCACGGTAGGACTTATCTGCTCTGACGGAGTTGTACTCGCATCCGATTCGAGAGCTACTGCGGATACGTACATAGCCAGCAGCGACGCGAAAAAGGTGTGGAAGATAGATGATAATATAGGCATGACCATAGCTGGAGGGGTTGGAGATGCGCAGGAGCTGGTCAGGATAATGAGGGTGCAGAATGAGATATACAAGATGAATGAGGGCAGGCCTCTATCGCCAAAATCTGCAAACTCGCTATTCTCAATAATATTGAATGATAATAAGTGGGCACCTTACTACGTGCAGCTGATAGTTGGCGGAATAGATGCGGATGGGAACCCCGGATTATACTCGCTAGACCCATTTGGGGGGTATTCCGACGAGAAGACATTCACATCCACAGGGAGCGGCTCGCCGGTTGCAATGGGCGTTCTTGAGGTTAATTACAAGAAGAACATCAATGTTAAGGAAGGTATGAAGCTGGCTGCAAAGGCGATAGCTACCGCTATGAAGAGGGACTCGGCTACAGGTGACAACATAATGGTTGTGACCATCACCGAGCGCGGCTATAGCGAGTATACAGGGAAGGAGGTAGAGAAGGCTCTTTCTGAGAAGTAGATATACCCTATTTTGCTTTTAAGATGACCAGATAGATAGCAGGACGACAGGAGTGAGAGTGTTGGATGAACCGGAAGAGAGAGTTGAGAGCACAAAGTATACACCTATAGAACTCTTCAAACGTATAGAGGAGATGCTGCCGAGCGAGGTCGGATTCGTAAAGGCGGAGTTCGAGGGCCCGGACGTTGTAGTCATAGTCAAGAGGATAGGAGAGGTATACAAGAACGAGCATATAATAAAGAGCATAGCTATGGCTACGAAGAAGAAGCTTATCGTCAGGAGCGACAGCTCATCGCTCGCAGAGCCGCAGAAGGCGGAGGCTGCAATAAGGGAGATAGTGCCAGAGGGTGCTGTAATAAAGCACATAAGGTTCGTACCCGAATTCTCAGAGGTGTACATAGAGTCATTGAAGCCTGGGCTCGTCATAGGCAAGGGCGGTACGACGCTAAAGGAGATAGCCATCAGAACCGGGTGGGTACCGAAGATACTCAGGACACCCACCATGGACAGCAAGACCATAGACGGGGTCAGGAACCTTATGTTCTCGGAGGAGCAGTTCAGAAAGAAGTTCCTCACCAGCGTAGGTAAGAAGATAAATACCGTAATAGCGAAGAGCGAGTGGTTCAAGGCGACGGCGTTGGGAGGATTCCAGGAGGTTGGAAGGAGCAGCCTGCTGCTCGAGACGCCGAAATCCAAGGTTATGATAGATTGCGGGCTGAGCCCGGAGCCTTCTATAAGAGGCGCGGATGCGAATACCAACTCTGAGAGCAATGAGGCCTTCCCATATCTGGATAGCGCAAACTTCTCGATAGAGGAGTTGGATGCTGTGATACTCACACACGGGCATATGGATCATATGGGCTTCATACCATACCTATTCAGGTTCGGATATGAGGGACCGGTATACTGCACACCGCCAACCAGGGATATAGCTGCACTCTCCCTTACGGATTACATAAAGCTGGTTCAGAGAGCCGGGGGTACGCCCTTATATGAGGAGAAGGATGTGAAGAAGATGCTCATGCATATGATAGTGAGAGACTATGAGGAGGTCACCAACATAACTGACGAGCTAAAACTGACATACCATAATGCAGGTCACATACTGGGCAGCTCGACCGTCCACCTGCATGTTGGTGAGGGCATGTACAATATAGTCCATACGGGCGATATGAAGTATGGATTCTCGAGGCTGTTCGACCCTACAAGAACGAAATATCCCAGAATAGACAGCCTATTCATAGAGAGCACGTACGGCGGGCCGCACGACGTTACGCCTAACAGGAAGAGCCAGGAGAGGATCTTTATGGACACGATAAAGAGGACTATAGACAGAGGGGGGAAGGTGCTATTGCCAGCTTTCGCGCTCGGGAGGAGCCAGGAGCTCCAGCTCGTCCTAGAGAATTATATGACCAATAGCTCTGAATACAAGATAGAGGCCCCGGTATATCTAGATGGGATGCTGCTCGAGGCGAGCGCGATACACACGGCATATCCGGAATACCTGAAGGAGAGCATCAGGAACAGAATACTAAACAACAGATCCCCATTCGAGAGCGAGATATTCGAGGTGGCGAAGGGGGAGAGCAGGGAGGAGATACTCGAGAGGGGATCATCCATAATAATAGCCAGCGGAGGAATGCTGAATGGCGGGACGAGCCTCGATTACTTCAGGAGGTTGGCGGAAGACGAGAAGAATACCATCATATTTGTAGGATACAACAGCACAAACTCCCTTGGGAGAAGGGTGCAGAACGGGCTCAAAGATGTGGCTATGCAGGACGAGAACGGGAAGACCAGAAACTTCAAGATAGGAATGGAGGTCAGGACGATAGAGGGATTCTCAGGGCACAGCGACAGGAGAGAGCTTGTGAACTTCGTGCAGCATCTCAACATAAAGCCGAAGAATATATTCACTATGCACGGAGAGAAGCACAAGTGCGAGGACCTTGCAAAGGTGCTGGGAAGGGTGGCGCACGCCGAGGCGAAGGCGCCGATGAACCTAGATTCGATAAGGCTGAAGTGATTGCTTCTGGCTCGGCTATTTCGGGTTAATAAACCTTTGTTCTAAATCTTTCTTTGTATATGATACGAATGTGTTGCGAATGAGAGATCTCAGTATAATTATACCGGCACTTAACGAGCCTACGGCTCCGAGGGTTGTCAGAGAGCTGTACATGGTATTCGGAAGGGATACGGAGATAATAGTTGTAAACAAGAGCAGCAGAAAGATAGAGAACGAGCTGAGAGGAACGGGGGCGAAGGTCGTGGAGCAGTTCCCGCTCTCTTACGAGAGCGCACTCATGCAGGGGTTCAGGATTGCGAAAGGGAGGATGCTCGCAACACTCGATGCTGACGGCACATACGACCCTAAAGACCTTAAGAGGGCTGTGGATGAGATCAGGAAGGGAAGATACGGATTCGTATCCGCAGCGAGGGTTATCGGTAGGAGCAAAGCTATGACCCATACGATAAGGTTTGGGAACAGCTTCCTCACGAAGATGTTCAACATTTTATACAGGCAGAAGATGCTTGATGTTCTAAGCGGATCTTTCGTTATAACGAGAGAGGCATTCGACTATATAAGGCATATGGACCCGTACAGGGCGGGTACGCTGTTCTTCGAGATAGAGATAGCTAGAAGGGGGTACAGAACCGAGAATGTTGTAGGATCATATAAACCCAGGATGAGCTCGTCGAAGATATCAAAGTTCAAACCGTTCTACGGGTTAACGATGGCATACCATGCTATAAGGTCGGCGAGAGATTACAACCCATTGCTGATATTTGGAAGCGTTGGCCTGATAGCGATAATAGCCGGGCTGGTGATAGGCGTATTCGTTTTCATAAACTTTCTCCACACAGGCACCCTGATATTTGTGGGGAGGGCATTGGTCGCGTTTATGCTCATCGTTCTTGGATTCGTATCGATAGTTTCAGGGCTTATACTTGATCTGCTCTTAGGTATAGAGAAGAGGCTGTACAGGATGAGGCGTGAGTGATCTCTCAGACCTGCTCCTCCTTCATCGCTATAGATCGGTTCTGGTACCTGCCGCGCATCTCTATCTCCTTTAGCCGCTTTGCGATCTCATCGCCATTGTCCGAGTCGCGCATGTACGAAGAGATAGATATAGCGAACTCTGAATTGGATAGCGAACGCTTGAGCAGCAGGAGATCTAGCGCTTTCTCCTCTATCGATGTACTCTGTGATGAGAGTCCAAAATCTATTATACATGGGTTGCCGTCTCTCCCTAACATTATGTTGGCTTTTGTAAAATCTCCGTGTATCACGCCCGTGTTATGGAGCTTTGCAAGAGAGCTGCCGATCTTGGATAGAACGGTATTCCCTATATGACCATATTCGTTCAGGGTAACGCCGTCTGCCCTCCCCATCCATATAGACCCTTTATTTACAAATAAGAGCTTAGGTACGTTTACGCCGCTGCTCGACGCTATGCCCATAGACCTCGCCTCTGATCTGGTCCTCTGCCGACGCAGCCACTCGTCAAGCTCTGACGCAATATACGGCTTTCTCCTCCTATATTTCAGTATGCATCTTATACCGAATATATCTGACTCGAATATGTCCGCCTCTGCGCCCTCAGATATCTTTCGCATGCCCCTTACCATGATATTCTAACCCCATCAACTCTGTAATGCTGCTCTGTAGAGGCGCCGGCTAGGCCGCCTCTCTCTCCGGATAGGAACATCTTCTCTCCAACGAGGGCTATCATAGCGCCGTTATCGGCGTTATACTCGTTTGGAGCCGCATGGAAATGTATCCTGTGAACGCCACACATCTCATTTAGAATGTATCGGAGGCGGTCGCTCTGCGCAACACCCCCACATAGGATCAGGTCTCTCCTCTTGGTTAGGAGCAATACCCTCTCGGTAGCCTCTGCAAGCATGGCGAATGCGGTATCCTGCATTGAGAATGCGATATCTTTCACGCTCTCTGTATCGAGTAGGCGTATGGCGTTTGTGAGAAGCCCTGTGAATGTAAAATCCATACCCTTTACCGTATAAGGCATATGTATGTACCTGCCACCAAGTGCGGTCTTAGCGACTGTGGAGCCCCATGCTGGCTTGAGCTTCGCTGCACGCGCAAATACATCAAGCATATTACCCACACCTATATCGAATGTCTCACCATAGACGTGGTAATGCTTATACGGTTCGTCGATTATACCGAGAATCTGTGAGTTCCCGCCGCTCACATACAGCCCGATAGGGTCCTTGGCCCCAGATATGTGCCTAGTTATCTCCAGATGGGCGAGCGCGTGGTTTACGGGTAGAATTGGGAGGTTGTATGCAACAGAGAGAGATCGTGCTGCAATCTGCCCTATCCTTAGACATGCACCTATCCCTGGCCCTTTCGTATAGCTTATCGCATCTATATCGCGCATGGATAGCCCGGCAGATTCGAGTGCAGATCTTATAACTCTGCCGGAGTTCTTTGTGTGAAAGTCTGCAACTTTAGACGGTATCATGCCCTTGTCGGTTATCTTATACATCATCTTCGAATTGGCCAGTATCTTCCCGTTATCAGATATACCCACACCGAACGTATGTGCGCTACTCTCTATGCCAATCACTGCCAAGCACACACCTCTATGGGGCCGAGTACCCACTCTCCCAGTTAGATGTATAAATGACATTGGTCGCAGCGCCGTTATTACCATTCCCGCTGTAATCGTTCGGGTTGCCGTTGAGCGGCCACCATCCAACGAGATTATTTAGGTCTATCGGCGCGCCGCCTATCCCCTCTTGGTAGAGGGCTTGAATCGAGTTGTACGAGAGAGATGTATTGTAAACCTGAACGTCAGACATGTAACCGAGATATCTATACTGACTTGATATTGATGATGGCGATGCGGATATTCCTCCTATTTGGTACTCGTATCCAGTATCTAAGCTGCCGGATAGCGAATTCTCGGCATTTGATGATCCATTTATGTATATATCTACTCCGGGATTCGAACTGCCGCTTATAGTAACGGTTATCATATTCCACTGCCCGGGCACCAATTTACCTGTTACCACACCACCTATGCCGCTCTCGGATATGAAATCTGCCTCACCAAGCGAATTTATCACTAGAGACCACCCAGCACTTACCAGACCCATCTGTTGACCCGTACCGGTAGGATATACCCATACAGATACGGTATCTGGGATCCCAGTATATTCCAGGTTCTGTGCCGTTATCTTACTACTCTGCCCGTTGAACTGTGCCGTATACTCCGGTATCTCACTGCATCCTCCTCCGATGAGAGAGGGTGGAATTGGTGATCCGTATATGTCAGGCTTTGAGACATAGCAGCTGCCCGGAGATGCTTTCGGCGAGAACTCGAACGGGCTGAAAATGTTAAGGCTGAATAGGGCGGCGATCACAATCGCTATTATCAGTATCGCCCATCCGTATGTCATCAGGTACTCCATCGCACTCTGAGATCTCGATGCCTTATACATATTCATCTAACCGATAATATAGTTTCTACGAATGTTAATAATTATATCCTTCCTGCGGACTCTCCCGTAGATACACCTCTGGCAACCATATGGGCTATCCTCAGAAGCTCGTATGCGGTACCTACGATATTATTTATATCCGGTCCGGTACTCTCGCAGTAGACGTAGAATCCATCTATATGCACGCTCCTTCCGATACTCTCCAAGAGCGATACTGCCCTCTCTCTGCTCGCCCTGTCTGCTCCGTAGAATCTCCTTACAGCCGATAACATCCTCGCCTTGCTAGGCCGCCTTCGCGTGAGCACCACCAGCTTCGCTCCCATAGTCTTCTCTAATCTTGTAGCATCGACTATATTGAGACCTGCCATAGAGATTCCGTTCAGCGCGATTACCCTGATCTGGTCACGGAATCTGGATCTGCGCAGTGTGTCTATTATTGCCCCTGTCGAATCCGTACCGTTTATCCTGACCCTCGATGATAGGACTCCCTCTATGCACCCCTCTCTGCCAATTATGCATACAAGGAGAGTATCGACCTCTCTTTTAGATATAGGAGCTGTTGCGAATGCAGCAATCCTAACGCCGCGCTTCACGCAATCCAGCCGTCACTTCGCAGAGTCCTTTATCGATGATAGCTCCTTGTTCAGAGAGTCTATGGCTCTCTCGAGAGCCTCGCCGGCACCCTTCCTGTTGGTCTTTATTACCAGGCTCGGATGGCCGGTCTCTACATGTGGTCTCTCGACACCTGCAAAGGCTACATCCTTGTCCTTTAGTAGTGCGCTGGCTAGCAGATCCGGAATCGTTGTGTCTAGAGTGTCGAATTCGAGAACCGCCTCCTTTGCCTCCTTCTTCGTTACCTTTACCTCCATACCATCACCTTACTCCCTATACCTCCTCCTATTATTATCATGATCTCTTCTCGGACGGTCCTGTCGCTCCCTCCTGTTCTCAGAATCGCGCTTTAGGTACTCCTCGTTGTTCTCTATGCTGTCCCTTATGAGCTCGGTTACGGCGTCGAAATTCCCGTATAACGAGCTCACCTTCTTTCTCGTCACATACTCGCATGACTCGCATGATACAACATCGTTCCTTATGTGCATAGGTGATCCGCACCTCTCACAGCTCGCAGCTACAACACCAGACTCCGGGTCTCTCAAGCTTAACAGATATGAGTCGTCGTCTTCTGCAAATATCCTCGCCAGAACTATGTCTGTAGATCCGCATGGACGCGGCTCATCCCTCTGAGGCCTCTGCATTGGCGCACCCATCCTCGGCTTTGGGAGTACTATCTTCCCGTCCTTAACGGATACATACCTCATACTACCTATTCTTATATCGTCTATATCTATGAATAGCACGCTCTTGAGATCCCCGACGACAGTCCCGCAAACGAACATTCCCTTGCCATACCTGTATATGCCCTTGGAGGATACCACGCCGATCCTCCCCTCGCTAACTTTGGGACTGCCTATTACGGCCGAATACACGCTCCCATTCTCCGAGAACACGTTGGAGCTTGGAATGAACTCCTCCTCGGTAGATATCTTCTCTCCAGGCATTACGAGCCTGCCCTCTGCCTCCTCCATAAATATCAGCATTTAAAATAAGTATAATTATAGGACTAGATAGGTATAAAAGGTTTACATTCTTTCCTCTCTTTTGATGGTCTGATGGGCTCTGGTGATAGTACGAACGTACCGATAGTGATTAATGATAAGAGCTTCGATCTCAGAGTTATCAGGACGGGTAACAGGCACGGATATGCGAGAGTCTATAATGGGAGTGTTGTGGTGAGCGTGCCGTCCAGGCTGGTTGGGGATGAGTATGATGAGATGGTCGAGTACCTGTGCAACAGGATAAGAGAGCTTGTGGAGAGGCATCCTAACAGGTTTGTGGGAGATGGTTTCAGTTTATATGGGGTGGAGCAAACGCACCCGTTAGGCTCTGATATACGCATAATAAGGAATGTTGGGAGGAGGGCCGGACTCAGAGTTGTCGGTAATGAGATCCATCTATCGATGCCGGAACACATTGATGATGATATTGCTAGGAAGATGTCTGACTCTCTTGTAGCTAGAGGTATATCCCGTATAGTGAATAGCTCTCTGGAATCCAGGGTGAATGCGATAAACTCGAGATATTATGGATTCGAGATTAGAGGTGTTAGAATCAGGCTGAATAGGGGCGTATGGGGGTCCATATCTGCAAATAGGATTATATCTCTGAACCTTAAGCTCCTCTACGCACCCTCAGATGTACTCGATTACGTCATAGCGCATGAGCTTGCTCATGTGAGGTATTCCGGACACGGTGTGAGGTTCTGGAAGCTCGTTGAGAGAGCCGTTCCAGACCACACAGAGAAGAGAGTATGGCTGAGGGAGAACGGCCAGTTGATAAGGCCGTTTTAGCCGAATAGGCTTGCCAGCCCTCCTGCAGCCTCCTCCTCCTTCTTAGAATCGTCCTCATGCGCCTTCTCCTTAGGCTTTGCCGCTTCGGCTGCCGGCGCGTGTGCCGCTGCCTGTGGCGCAGCTGCGAAGCTCTGGGCGTTCTTGATTACGTCCTTTATGTTGACATCCTTCAGCGACTCAGCTATAGCTCTCGCCTTCGCCTCATCTGGGCTGAAGCCAGCTGCCTTCACTACATCTACCAGATTCTTCTCACTTATCTCCTTTCCAGCTTCCTCAAGAAGCAATGCGGCATATACATATTCCATCTATTTCACCTTGTTATTAATCATTATTTCCAGTATGTGCAGAGAGGGATGAGGCGATCCTGTACGCCTTACCTATCAATCTGTCTGCAATCCCGGTATCATATAGGTTAGCCTCTACGCCAAGCGCTATCGCGTTAATGTACGATTCGGTTATGAATCTATTTATAGTATACCTATTTATTATTTTTGCATTTACGCTCAGGGCTATAACCTCGCCTATCGACCTGTTTATCTCTTCTAATACCATCTTTGCGTCTATACCCATTACCTCTTTATTGAAGAGCAGGTTACCGTTCAGCGCAACCTCAAGCTTTAGCTCTGCAGAGAATGGGAGTATATTTAGCGTGTGTAGCGCCTTTGCGACGCTGAGCGATATAGGTTCGCCCTTGTGCACCAGCACCCTCTCTTTTGAGATGACGACCTTACCCTTATCTATCTTTACGTCTATACCTGCGGTCTTGAGCTCCGTTACCGCCTGACCCGGTGCGAGCGATGTCTCTCCTGCCTCTATCTTTATGTCTGACGGAGCGAGCTGATTGGGTTTTGCTGCCAATCTTATCGAGCTACCTCTCAGCTCCTTGTAGAGATCGAACGGGCTCTTGTTGGTCAGGATTATCACAGATGTGCCGGTAAGGTAGCTGGATAGATTCTCTGTGCTCTTAGACGATGCGAGTATACGGTTGAGTATATTCTTACGGCCGGTGATGAATACGCTCTCGCCCCTCATCCTATTTCTTACGGACTGGAGTAGACGATCAGGTGTGCCGTCAAGCCTAACTACCGCTACGGTGGAGTAACGGCCAATCAACTTTGACCTCTCCGCAACGATCGCTTGCTTCTGATTTATGCTCAACATACAGATTACCTAAATAAATTTTACAGGAGGGCTCATACTCAGCTTCAGATATACGGACTTTATGTTACCGGTTCCGACGGCCTTGTTAAGCGCTTCTAGTACGGCAGTTATATTCTCGGATATTCCCTTAATATCCATAGTCTCCGAGCCAACGATGCAATGCACCGTGGGAAGGAATTTGCCCCTGGTTGTTATGCTTACAGATCTGGTTATGTTGGTAATTACGCTCTTCGGATCGGACCCTACGAGGGGCTTTGGCATCCTGCCCTTCGGACCCAGGTATGCACCGAGATACCTTGCGACCGTGCTCATGAGAGCCGGCTCTGCGAGAGATACGTAATTGAGAAGCTCCTTCATCTTCTCCTTATCCTTTGAGACAGGCTCTATATCCTTCGCACCTATAACCTTCGAGCCGGTGGCGTTTGCCGCATCCACTATCTCCTTCTTATCAGCGTATACCAGAACCTTTGCCGCCTTCCCCCTCCCGTTCGGCAGGGATACACTGAGGTTCAATCGGTTGTCCTGCTTTGTAAAATCCACACCCTTGAAGTTCACGGCTATCTCAACGCTCTGAACGAACTTCCTCTTGCCCTTATAGGTATCGAGTAGATTCTTTATAATATCAATCTTTGCATCCTCCATTGAAAACCCTCCTGCAATACTGCAGTGCTAGCGGGAAAACCAGCACTAATATTAAAAGAGAAATATTTATTAACCTTTATCATACGCGGCTTATCCGACCGATGATCCACGTCTCACCCTTCCAGCCTGTCCTGTAGGTTAAGATAGATTATACGATAATGTTGCATGTGCGTATTTCAATATATTAGAGCATTATGGATAGTTATTTATAGTTAAGGTTATCAGATTTTACGGTAGTTATATGGTTGATAAGATCAGAAGAGCCGATAGAGATCCGCCTGGTCTGTTGCGCGGTTTTGATATCCATTTGGACAGAGCCGTTTCTAGTTCTAATAGAGCGTATGGGTTAATGAGACGGGATCATGTAGGCTATTATCCAACCGGTAAGCCCAGAGTAGGGATCGAGAGACGCGGCAGACCTATTATATCCAGTAATAAATTTGATAATATCCTTATGGTAGTATCCCGAACGGGCGGGTTCTTTGGAGGATTAGCACTCGGCAGTTTCGTAGAGAGTATCAGTGATAATCTTGGAATTATACTTGTTGGAGCGATGGCGGGATTCCTCGCCGCCTCTGCCAGTCTGGAGAGTTTGGGCAAGATATATTATAATAGACTTAGGAGAATTGAGAGCCAGAATGAGGGAGCGATGAGAGATAGGACGGGAAATGGTAATACACCCGATCAGAACTGATTCTACCCCATCGGATATCTCTCATATTCTATTATAGTGGAACGTTATAGATAATTATTTATAACTGGAATTCTCACCCATGTGTGTGATGTTATGGTAGATAAGAGCAAGACAGTGGATAATGGAGAGACGCGTCTATTATTACGAGAGATAGATAGTGTAAAGAGGATACGCAGTTCCTACAAAAAGAGAATAGACGCACTGTATATGGCTGAGGAGAGAAGGAAGGCTTTGATGGAAGAGCTTAGGAAGGAGGATATGGGACTCAAAGATGATAAGCTCCTAGAATGGTACAAGAGGAAGAGAAGGATGTCTAGTAATATGTCTGTAAATATGGCCAGAGTGGCAGGCGTTCTGTTTGGAATGGGGGTCGGATTTGAATCGTTAGATCTTATAACCAAGGTTACTGATGATAATTTTAAGCTCGGCTACCTCGGATACGTTTTTGGATTGGCTGTGGTATATAACGTTACCGTGAATATAGGTAAGGCCTATGCTAATAAGCTTAAGAGAGGTGAGAGCTTGGATAAGATGAGGCAGTTACAGAGATCCGGATCCGAGAATACCGAATCGAAATCTGAGTAATCTGATTAAACCTTAAATCACCGGCACAGGGTGTATATATGACTACCTCGGATAGCAAGATGGTAAAGAGGGAGGACGTGCCTTCATTCGCATTCCTTGGGAGGATGGCGAGCGGAAAGGGCACGTATACCGATAGTATTAGGAGAGCTATAGAGGAGGAGTTCTCTGTTCAGGTCTACAGAGTTCCATCGTTCTCGGCAAAGATTGCAGATATCGCCAGAGATCTCTTTGGCGCACCCGATGTGGCTGACGGTAAGCCGGATAGGTCGCTACTGCAAGCGATAGGTGCGAAGATGAAAGAGATAGATCCCGCAGTGTGGGCAAACTATCTGATACGGGATATAAAGAGAGGCGATAGGCTGCCATTCGTTGTGGAGGGCTTGAGGTCGTCACATGAGGTCGGTGCATTCCGCGATAACTTCGATAATATCGTCGTTGTGAGGATAAGGGCTAATCAGGATAAGAGGGTTGAGGTTTATAAGAGAGTGTACGGCACATATCCCACGCCGGAGCAGCTTGAGCATTCTACTGAGAGGATGATAGACGAGCTACCATGCGATGTGGAGATTGTTAATGATTACACCAAGGAGGGTTTGGATGCGAATATATCATCACTATTGGATTTTGTGAGATTGGATGACATTACTGGAGGCAGTGCGAGAGGCATGCTCAGGCTCGATCGATAATACGCATGGAACACACGATTCAGTATACGCCCTTATCGTTACCCTCTTTATATGATACCCTCTTTACATAGCTCATATATACCAGGTATGATATAGAGAGAGCGAGGATCACACCGCCGATTATGGTCACTATATTCACATAGTATGCAGTAGAACCTGTGGCTATGTAGCTGTATGTATCTATCTCGCCACCGAACATGTAAGGGCTCTGTAGTAATCCGAAGAGATTTATTGAGAGAAATAGCCAGAAGATTGTCAGGTATCTCGATACTCTGGTCTCCTTCACAAAGCTCACAACGGCTGCAACAAGGATTGCAAGGACTATGGCCGTGATAATTACGTAGTTTGATATCATATTTCCTATCATATATGGTACTCTGTAGTATACGGCTTCCAATATTATGAGTACACCTACTGGTGCGGTCAATGCCATTGGGAGCTTGTGGTCCCTTATCCCAAACAGGGCCGCAGAGACGAACACAG
>JAJYXL010000026.1 GCA_021801785.1 Microcaldota archaeon | reverse complement strand
CTCATCACAAAGTATATAATTATGAATGATACAATAATCTTGATACGTTAGATATGGGTTTATAGAGCCCGTTTAGAGACGGGTCTGCTATGCATACATTTAGAGTGTGATACCCGATATGGATCTGATGTTGATTATATAATAGATGGACTGGTATTATGATAGGAAAGGAGGCTAATGAGAAGGGTTACGCATCGATAAGCGATGTGTACGACATACTCAAAACTAGGAAGAGCGGGGAGCTCAAATACGAGCAGCAGATAGTTCTGGAGTACACCGAGAAGTTCAAGGCCGATAAGAGGAGCTATAACAGGATAAGTAGCGTCATGGAGGGTATTGATGAGCTATCCGAATCTATGAGAGCCAAGATACTCGAGGTACTGCCCAAGAGCGAGATACTCCTAAAGCAGGTACTTGCCGGGGAGAAGATAATGCTGAGCGATGAGCACTTCAACGCACTTTTAAAGGCTATAAATGAGGGTGTATAGTGTTTTGATGAATATTGGACGATCTTATAGGTTTTGGCTATGTACGGGGAACGTAAGGAGGAATACGCTATCATTCTTGACTTCATGTCTAGCGGTAAGTCCTTCTCTACAAAGGCCGAGCCGATACTCCAGATAATAGGGGAGGACTTCTTCACGCTTCTTGAGGCTGCGCCGAAGGAGGGTGCGGAGGTCAACATAGGAGAGAGAGTCTACATAGGCAAGGAGGAGAGGGATAAGGTAGCGCTCATCAAATCCAGAATCGCATACTCACAGCTCACAGAGACCGCTAAGTCTGCACTGCCGGACTCTGTGCTCAAAATAATAAGAGCTAACGAGAAGAGATTCACGGACTTCTTCAACGATGCTGGTCCTCTAAATATAAGGGAGCACTCTCTGGAGCTGCTGCCGGGAATAGGTAAGAAGAACCTGGGAACGATACTCAACGCTAGGAAGGAGAGGCGTTTCGAGAGCTTCGAGGACATAGTGAGCAGGACTAAGTTTATACAGGATCCTGCTAAGATAATAGAGAGGAGAGTGCTGACAGAGCTGGAGGGGAACGAGCGCTTCTACCTCTTTACAAAGCCGTTCCAGCCGAGGCCGCAGTTCGGCAGAGAGGAGAGGTACGGCAACCGATCCGGCAGGTATTAGAGAATTAGACGCGTTCTATATGTCTAGCGTGCACCACTATGAGCCTCTTTGCTCCCATAGCGTTGACCTCGACCACATACCCATTCTTCCTCCTCTCGGTTATCACACCCACCTTCCCCTTATATCTGGGATGGGGTATGTTTCTCGTATTCCCTTTTGGTATTATAGCGACACGCTCCCCGATATCGAAATTCTTGATCGTGTCCCTAACTCTCTGCGAGGATGGCTTATGATGCCTCGACAGGTTCCTGCTCCTGCCGGCCAGTATACCCTTAGAACTCTTCGTCATAGTAAACACTCTCTATAAAATAATGCAAGGAAGTTATATATAGAAATGTATTTATAGATTGGGTTAATAAAATCTGTGGTGTTTAAACGGTAAACGTTAAATCTAGAGCTGAGACAAGGCCGAATCATAAGATAAAGTTGAAGCCCACTTATAAGATAGAGAATATAGTGGCCAGCGCAGACCTGGCTACAGAGATCGATCTGTACATACTCGGTAAGTTATCCTTCGATATAGACTACGAGCCGGAGCAGTTCCCGGGAGCGATATTCAAGATACATAACCCCTCATCCGCGCTGCTTATATTCAAGAACGGGAAGATAATATGCACCGGGACAAAGACGAGAGAGGACGTGAGGCGTGCGGTGCAGCAGGCGGTCGATCTGGTCAAGAGGTACAAGAGGATGGTGGCGCAGAACCCCAAGCTTGTGAAGGCGAAGGCGAAGTGATTACTGGAGTAGAGGTAAAGGGAATAATAGAATCATTTAAATACTTTTTGGATTAAACAACTTAGTCGCCATATTTCTAATATGGTTTGACACCCTATTCTCATCCACCCAGAGGCGTATTATTATGATACGCCTCACTATATTTTTCATTTAGCGTGGCGCATGCCAGATTCGATCCGTACATCAGGTTTTTACACGGCAGTCCCTATATGTAAGCAGCCGTCCATACTCCTTCTCTAAGCACCTTAGCGATCTCTCGAAGCCCTTGGGCTTGCGCCCGTTACAGAATCCGACGCGGACCCTGACCCCGGCCTTCGACTCCTCTGTATAGACCTCATCCACATTCTGCCCGTTCAGATGTATCATGTTTGCGAGGTCTGCGGAGCTGACGCGAACATCCGGATTGAAGAAGAAGTACTGATGGTACTCCTTGCCGTCCATTGTGACGGTCCCGTCAGTCAGAAAGCTGCGAGCGTTAGGATCCGTCCTAACCATATACTTTATGTACTCCTTCAGGAATGATACCTTCTCTCTCTCGAATCTCATAGACGCACCCGATTATTTGTAATCATAATAGTGATCATAGGTAGAAGGAGTGGGTGGATTTGGGCAGGCGAGATATCGCCTGCCAAGTGGAATAAGGGTGGCAGGATGCACTGCGTTTTGAATTTGGTACATCTACAGATAACAAGTTGTCCAGATATACAGTATGAATCGCAGCCATCCCAACCGTATTATATTATGGTCGAACTCGTATATAAGCGATGCTTAATAGATTCACTCGGATACGATTTACTATCAGGTGAATATG
>JAJYXL010000032.1 GCA_021801785.1 Microcaldota archaeon | reverse complement strand
ATGTAGACATCTTCAATCTGTCCGATATACCGGTATACAATCAGGATCTAGAGAGCGGTATTCCCGAGTCCGTTAGAGAGTTTAAGAGAAGGATAAGGGCTGCCGATGCCGTTTTAATCGCAACTCCGGAATATAATAGATCAATACCGGGTGTGCTGAAGAATGCTATAGATTGGGCATCTAGGCCGTATGGAGATAATTCGTTTGATGATAAACCTGTAGCCGTATTCGGTGCGACCGGAGGATCGCTTATAGGGACTTCGGCGGCGCAGTTCGCGCTCCTGCCAGTATTCTCATTCTTAAATATGCACCCGTTAGAGGCTAGACACCTATACATAACAGGTGTTGGAGAGAAGATTAGCGGCGGAGTCGTGGTGGATCAGCAGACTAGAGAGCTGATATCCGATCTTGTCACAAAGTTGGCAGAATGGACGGTAAGGATAAGATGACTTTAGTGGTATCAGTATCTCAAAACCCCAGTTTATATCCTATGAGAAAACCAAAATTATTTAAGGGTTTACCTGACTATATTATCATGCGATCTGGGGATTTTAGGGGGCGTATTCTCGTATTAATAGCCGCACTGCTCCTTACCTTACCGCTGATATCGTCATTAGGTTACGGGGCAAATGCTACCGGTGTCCTAAATACCTCGGTAGCAAACTCGTCTACGAGCATACCTATAGCTTACAGGGCGATAGTCGGGATAATACTGATTGTAATAATCATAATAATCGCGCTAAAGTTTGCAAAGGCTGTGATAAGTGGTCTTATCATACTCCTGCTATTGATAATAATAATATCGACAGCGTATTACTTCTTCCAGACCGGTACTATATCCGTACATAACTCACTGGCGTTCCTTCAGGATATATACAACTTCTTCACATCCTCAAGCTACGGTAGTGCTCTGGTAAAGGGTGCGGTAAAGAATACCACAAGCGGCATTGGCGGTTACGGTTAGAGATAAGTTCGTAAATCCATATAGATAGTCTGAATTGAGCCGACCACCGATACGGCATACTATATGGGAGGGCTAGACATTGCGGATCTGGAAGCGAGTATATAAAAAAGATTATCTATAATTTATACCTTTCTACCCATATACATGTATTGGTGGTTATATGAAGAGCGAGAGGCATTATGCAGAGAGAGATTCTAAGAGTAATAGAACAGTAAAGGGTCTACTGAGAGCTGGGGTTGTGGCCTCCGCATTCGTTCTGGCCGGATGCGCGTGGGCGGCGGACTATGGCGCTACAACTGCCATACTATCCAGCCCTGCGCATGAGATGGTTGATAATATGGCCAGCAGGGCGATATTCGGAAATCCTGTCGGGAGTTATCAGAGATCGATAGACAATTACGTAAAGAGCCATCATGGTAATACGGTATCCGTAAATGGGGTGGTGGTCTCTCTCAGGCCAATACGTATAAGCGATAGTGTTGCGAGAGACGGCCTTGGAGGGGAGCTGTTTACTGGCAACCATGCAGACACATATAACGTTACCTCAACAGAGGCTTTCGAACGGCTTTCTGGCTATATAAATACATTTGGCGGTACCGCTACCGGAAGTAAGGCGGTATTCAACATAGAGCATCTAGCCGGATCTAAGGAGGGGTATGATATCGGCGTAAGAGTACACGGGAAGAGGATCTATGTGGAGCAGTTAGAGAGTATAACCAACCTGAAGCCCGGAGAGAGGGTTACCGTCTTTATTGAGAAGGGGAACCACAGAGATATACCGGCAGTTGTTGTACCGAGATCCTAAATTTTATAGATGGCCGGTGTTTATTTGGATAATATAGACGGTATAATCAACGATATCGAGAGAGAGGATAGGGAGAGGGAAGAGGCAGAGTCTGGCAGAGAGAGCGCCTCGAATAATTACAATACGGGTGATACGGCTACAGAGGTAGGAATCCCAAATAGGACTGTAGGGTTTAAGGATTTTGAGAGCTTGGATCTCAGGGTTGCTAGGGTGGTCGATGTTGAGGACCACACGGGATCTAGAAAGCCTATGTATAAGCTGACCCTTAGCTTGGGTGAATTGGGGAGCCGGGTCGTTGTGGCAGGGATAAAGAGCTTCTATTCAAAGGACGAGCTGATAGGCAAGAGAATAGTTATAGTTGCGAACCTCGAGCGCAAGAGCATCGCAGGCATAATCTCCGAAGGGATGATACTCGCGGCTGAGGACGATGCCGGGAATGTGTCGCTAATGGTTCCAGACAAGAGTATAGATGAGGGGAGTAGGATAAGATAGTGAGATCTGTGCTGATATGAGAGGTCAACGTTAGATACCATTACTGATTGTGTGGGGCTCTACATGAGTGTCATGATGACAGAAAGGTTTATATTTATATAAAAATACTACTATATGGGTGTTATAATGGCAGAGAAAATATCTAAAGAGAGAGTAACTCGTGCGCCGGGCTACCTGTACTATCTGGGAAAGGACGGGTATGTATGGCAGAATCCGACGAAGTCGAATAAGAGCGGATCTAAGAGGAAGGTCGGCAGCGAGAGGGTTGAACGTGAGGCAGGTTACATATACTTTGTAGACTCCGATGGGTACATATCTAGGGCGAAGCAGGGTAGGAGGAAGGCGTGATATATAAATTTATCACACACAGCGTTAAGAATAGTAATATAAAGGTATCATATCATAAGGATAGTAATTATGGTGAAAATATGACAGAGAAATATCTCAGGAGTAGGAAGGGGCAATCCGCGATGGAGTACCTCATGACATATGGATGGGCGATCCTGATAATTGCGATAGTACTGGTCGCGTTC
>JAJYXL010000002.1 GCA_021801785.1 Microcaldota archaeon | reverse complement strand
TTACCAGCTGCGAGTATTATCCCAATTACTCCGTTATAAGCAACCTTGTCGGCAGAATCATCCATACCGCTCTTCCCTTTAGAACTCTTCATCATTATTACCCTATTCAACGTATAATATATTGATAGTTAGTTGGTGTCTTAATATATATATTTTTCTAGATATGGCTCGTCCCTGCCCACAGCCATTATTTGGAGGAGTGGTTACCATTATGACCGGATGATCCGTTCCCCACCCTGAGGTAGTGCAATGGCATGTGGCCGTTGGTTATGCCCTCACCCGCCAGCATCCTCAATGCGGATACGTTCTGAGCCAGCCCCACTGCAGCCATAAGAGCTGCCAGCTCTACAGAGTCGCTGCATCCTGTGATCTCTAGGTTGGCCTTTACCACAGGATTAGTGCTTATAGTACCACCCACAGTGCCTATGGGCATGGGGACGACAAGGCTGCCGTGCAGATTCCCTTCTGCATCCCTCTCAAAATGGCTCAGCGGCGAGTATTTTCTGTTGTATGCGGCGTATGAGTGGGCTGCAGCCTCTATCGCCCTTGTGTCCTGACCCAGAGCTAGGGCTACCGCAGTTATGCCGTTCATTATGCCTTTGTTGTGGGTTGTGGCTCTAAACTGATCCGCTTCGGCCCAGTCGCTGAGAGCTATTATGCGCTCGACCATCTCCTCTCCAGATATAGCTATCCTCTTCCCATTAGCCTCCTTGTTTATCGCTAATGAGTCTTTGTCGAATGTTGCCTCGCATGAGACGAGCCTTCCAAGAGGCAGGTTTGAGAGTATGCGGCCCACCACCTTACCGCCAGTGATCTCCTCTATTCTCTGGGCCATCGCCTCTGCCATCTTGCTTACAGCATTGGCCCCCATCGCATTCTTACAGTCAACATCGAAATCTATTATCATCTGTACCCCGCTAGGAGTATGTAATGTCTTGGGCCTGATATTATACGCACCGCCGCCAGCTGCGACTATGCTGTGAGAGGCGGAGTTAGCTATATTGATTAGGTTCTGGCTCTCGTTCCTTACCATCATCTCGATATTCATTGTCCTATCTTCCGGAATATCGATAACCTGTATCTGGCCTGTTGTCTCGGTACCGGTAACCTTTACAGTAAACCCGCCGTGCCTCTCTGCGAACTTTGCACCGCATGATGCTGCAGCGACCACAGATGGCTCCTCCGTGGCTATCGGTGCCATCCTGCTGATGCCATTTACAACTATCTTTGGCACAACGCCCACAGATACCCCTAGATATGTTATATGGTTCTCTCCGTGTATGGGCTTTTCCGAATTCCTAAGCGCATCGAGGCTCTCTCTAGAGACTCTGCCCTCCATATAGGATAGGCGCTCCTCAAGAGACATATCCCTGAACCTCTTGTTTGGTGTGTTCACCGAGACGCCATTATTGCTAGATGGAACCTCTTTGGTATAGGTATGCACACCATTAATATTGTGCCCTGTCTCTCCGGTAATATGACTTACAGAGCATGATAATTTACTCTCTGAATTGTCACTCTCTAAACGCTTCGATGTGGTACCCATATACTTGCACCTAAGATGGTGTTGATTTACCACATATTAAAAGGACGATCCGGTATTTGATGATAGACGAATTACAGGTATATGTTAGGTTATGCCCTCTGGCTCTGCGCTATCTTGCTTAGGATCGCGTACTCCTCGCTGCCAACAACATGCTCGTCCAGGAACCTGCGCCTCTTGGAGACGAAGTCTATGAGCTCCCTTCTCTTGTCGTTCGACTCGGATGTTTTTGTAAGTATATCTGAGATGCTGGATGGCTTTACCTCTATTGAGATGTCCTTTATCCATGAATCTATAACATTGACGTAATCCATGAGAAGGGCTATCGCATCAACCGATAGCATAAACCTCTTGAGCGCGTCTATCCTCGATATGGTCTCCGCATCGTACCTCTCGTTAGACTCTGACATGTAGCGGTTATACCTCTCGTGCATGCTCTGGCGCTCCTTTATCAGATGGTTTATCAGGAAGAGGCTCTGCTCGTTCTCCTTGTCCTGCTCTGCAGATGTTATGAGAGAGCCGTTCACCCTTATGTTCCCGCTCTTCAACTCCCTGTCCAGCGCCCTCATAGCCTCGCTTATCAGCTCCTCCTTGATACGTACCAGAAGGTCTTCGCAGAGTATCCACGCTGGAGAGCCCTTACTGGGGCTATCTTCCTCTGTCATAGAATCTGAATTAGTTAGCAATAATACCTTTTATACTTTCTTGCGCTATATATGTGGTTTGAGGCGTATATTATGAAATCGGATAGTTGTGGGAGTGGGCTGAGATGGGTAGAGATGGGGCTGGGCGCGATGTTCGTCCTCATAGGCTTTGCGGTATTCTTAGGTGTTGTGTACGACATATTTACCAGTAGATCCATATCACTCGGCATCGGCAGCTTTATAGGCAATATTTTCGGATGGATAATATTAGTATTCATATTCGTGTGGATGTGTAGATGGATCTTCTTCGGGGGAGATAGGTATATGTGGCACCACCGTAGAGGCAGAAGTATAGGAATAGCGAGGATGAGGTATGCTAGAGGGGAGATATCTAAGAGGGAGTTCGAGCAGATCGTCAAGGACCTGCAGGACCACCCCGGAAACTGATCTGATCCGTGCATCTATATGTGGAATATGAGGTAGATGAAGCCGAATGCGATTGCTAGGATACCCAGTCCGGCAGTCACATAGACTATCTTCGCCTTCCCTGCGATCTTTATCAGGAAGTCTATTAGGAGCAGGGATATTATAGTGGCGACTATCGTGGCTACCACAAGGCCCTCGATACCCATGCCTGCGAGTGAGGCTACCACGTTCGCACGGCTTATAAGCACGGTCATTGCGAATGCGGCTGATGTTGCAAAGATACCTATAAGGAATGATAATCTGAACGCCTCGT
>JAJYXL010000003.1 GCA_021801785.1 Microcaldota archaeon | reverse complement strand
CGAGATTCAGCTGATTATCTCTGTATCTTAATCTGCCCATGAGCTTCTTTGCATCTATAAGCGGGTTACGGGCTTTTTGGGTTTGTCTTTGCGTCTTCTTAAGGAAGCCTTTTGCAATATCTGGCAGCGTCATCGTCCTGCTGATCGGATTAAATAACTTTGTTATATTCCTTGCGACCCCTTCCACGACATCCAAATAATCCAGATCTTTTAGGATTTTTAAGTCATCCTTGGAGATAGGCTTTCCTGTTCTGATTGACCTTATCTTTTTTGATAGGAATTTAGACAGTTGTATTGTATCATGCTTACATGCAGGACATGAGTTAAACCTTGCAGACTCATCAAGCTTTGCCTTGACTGCCATAAGTATCCTTATGTCACTGTAGTTACCCATTCCGTTTTTCAAATAATCACCAATTTATACCAATTTGTTTATTATAAGCTTTTAAATTTTTGGAGTTGTATCGGCGTCGATCTTTGATTGAAGATACTCTGGAGCTAGAAAATCTGCCCACAATGCTTTCCAATCTATATAAAGTTTGAAAAGCGTCTCCATTTCTACATCCGATAGTTTATGTATTTCTACAACACCGGCATTACTTATGTACTCTCTGGTGCTTGCTCTTGTGTACCATATATCTATAAGGTAACCCAAACCGCTTGCCATAGAGTCTATACTATCTTTTATTGTTCTATACATTATAAGTTCTCCTGTTTGGATATTCTGAGATGGTTGAATGAAAGATTTAAGTAGAGAATACCCAAATGATTCACCTCTTCCGGTACAGTAGCATCCTACAACATCTATAAATTCATCATGTGTGTCTGTGGCAACGTGCCACATTCTTAGATTTCCCTTTCGTTAGAGCGGTTATATCAGGAAAGATTAGGGAGTTAACCTCAATGATTAGGAAATAGTTTATCTCTTCTGTTTTGCAGTATGCTTTAAATAGCATATTAGTTAAATATTATTATAAATTGAAGGTTCCAATTAGCTTCTTGTGATTGATTATATATGTAACAACTACATAAGATTTAAGATATATGGCCGATTAAAATGTTTGGTAGAAGAGTTGTATATATTATTCCGGGATTTGATACCAGTCCACGGTATAAACCATTTTTAGAAGCGGCAAAAATCTTTAGACAGTATAATATAAAGCCGATATTAGTGGATATTAATTGGAAGTCATCTTTGAAAGATTATATATCACAGGTTATAAAAAAATATAATAATACCAAAAGAGATGGCGATATTGTTTATATATTTGGTTTTTCAGCGGGGGCATGGATAGCACTTATGGTTGCTACTAAGTTAAATTCACATATTGCAATTTTATGTTCTCCTTCTCCATTTTTTAAAGAAGATATCAGATATTGGCGTAGAGAATGGATTGGTGGATTTGGAGAAGAGAGGTTTCGAAGTTTTAATAACTACAAGTTTAATACGATTGTGCGTAAATTTAAGTCAGGGGCAATTATTCTCATAGGAGATAAAGAGCATCCTTTCATGATAAGAAGAGCTAAGGCGATACATAAATCGGTAAAGCGCAGTAGGTTAATAATAATAAAGTCTGGAGAACATGATCTTAATAAAAAGAGTTACATGAATGCACTTAAGGATAATCTAACAAGAGAGAGTTTATTATAGAGATTAGAGATTTATTGTAAGAATTTGATTATTACAGATAGGTTGCGATTAGACAACAGTTGCATAAAACTGCAAAGCACAATCCAGATACTGCTTCTGGGAATTAGATATGTCTGGCCAATGCTTGCGAACGGTCTAGATATATTGATTGAAATTAAATGTATCTATAGATTATTTTGATCTACTCTTACAACCAACAGATAAGTAAAGATTAATTAATTCTTGTTGGCAAGTTTTTTGGGTGAAGGTATGGAGGAGTGCGAATTGTGTGGGAGAGGAACAGAGATAGTCCATGTTATAGATATAGAGGGAGCCGAGATGAGGGTGTGCGCATCGTGTGCTAACGGTAAGAGGCTTCTATACAAGGAGGATAAGAGGGCCGCACATAAGAGCAGTGTGGATCTCCAGGTTAAGAGTCAGAGGGTCGAGAAGGGTGATATGTTCGAACTTGTGCCGGATTACGGGACTGTGATACATAACGCCAGGGAGAGGCTGAAGATACCGATAAAGGTGCTTGCTGAGATGATAAATGAGAAGGAGCACTTTCTCGCAAGGGTTGAGAGCCAGAAGACCGTACCTCCAGATGCACTGGTAGGCAAGCTCGAGAGAGCTTTGAATGTAAAGCTCAGAGAGAGCGGTTGATCCTATCGGTGTGTTATAGATGGCGGTAGACCTCAGCAAACTGGCGGTTAGGAATAAGATAGATATAGAGGAGCTGAGAGGTAAGACTGTAGCTATCGATGCGTTCAATGTTCTCTACCAGTTCATATCGATAATAAGGCAGCCGGACGGGACACCGCTTCACGATTCTCACGGGAATGTTACCAGCCACCTGTCAGGGATATTCTATAGGACGGCTGAGATTATAGAGAAGGGAATTCGCCCTGTATACGTATTCGATGGCATACCGTCTAAGCTTAAAGAGAGGACGATAAACGCCAGAATCAGGAGGAGGGAGCAGGCTTATGCTGATTGGCAGAGAGCCGTATCCGAGGGGAATATAGAGGCGGCAAAGAGTTTTGCCGAGCAGAGCTCCAGAGTTGATAGGAAGATTGTGGAGAGTGCAAAGGAGCTGCTAGGGTATATGGGCGTACCGTATATCAGTGCGCCTAGCGAGGGTGAGGCTCAGGCCAGCTATATGTGCAGAGAGGGGGTTGTATACGCAGCAGGTAGCCAGGACTATGACACACTACTATTCGGTTCAAAGGTTGTCATAAGGAACCTTACCCTGTCAGGGAGGAGGAAGCTCCCGAGGAAGAATGTGTATGTCAATGTCTCCACGGAGAGAGTTGATCTTGAGGAGACGCTTAGGGCTCTAGGTATAGACCAGAAGAGGCTGATATGGATAGGGATGATGCTAGGCACAGACTTCAACACAGGGATAAAAGGCATAGGACCAAAGACCGCGTTGAAGATAGTAAAGACGGTGAATTCGATAGAGGAGCTGGAGAGTTACCTAAAGGAGAGGCATGACGCGGTTTTCGATACGGATGTGAGAGAGGTGGAGGATCTCTTCCTCAACCCGGAGATTACTGAGATTACTAGCAGGGATCTGGAGAGTCTGTTCAATATCAAGCCGGATGTCGGAAAGATAGTAGAATTTATGTGCGATAGGCACGATTTCGGCAGAGATAGGATAGAGAGGTTTGCGAATGAGCTATCCGCAAAGAGGGGCACGCGACAGCAGAGAGGTCTGGGATCGTGGGTATAGATACGTATCTGTATTCTATTGTCGTGAGATATTCGCAAAGATTTAAATAGAGGTCACGTAAATAATTACACGCGGTGTCTGGATGAGAAATGCTCAGAGCAGTAATGGAGATATGGATGACCAGATCTTGAGCAAGTTCTTTGAAGAGATTGTAAACGAGTCTGTCAAGAGGCTCGGTAAGATAGGCATAATAAATATGCCGACAAAGTTCAAGATGAGTGTCGAATTCGGCGATAATGGCCCGCGATTCAACTATATCGCGAAAGCAACGTACGATACAACGATGAGAGACAAGAGGAGATTAACAGCTATAGATGTCATAAACAGAGAGAGCTTTATAACGGTTATTGCGGAGGTTCCGAATATCGGGAGTGGCGGGGTCCTTGAGATCAAAGCCTCCAAATCAGCATTATTTATAAATGTGAATGGAAAAATAGAGACTGTGAGGCTGCCAAACAGCATAGATGCCGAGAGGGCTATGGCAAGGATAAATAATGGCATTCTTGAGGTCAATATGCCGATAGGAGATACAAAGGGAAAGACGAGGATAAAAATAGTTGATATCGATGCAGAAAAGAGTGACTAAATCTAACAGGAAGATAGGTAAGAAGTACAGGAATAGGAAGAAGGTAAATAGGCTGAAGAAGGAGCACAGAACCAGAATGAGAGCATCTGCGCGAAAGCATAAGCGCTTGGCGGTCTGAGTGGGCCAGCCTCTGTCAGGATATGTCTATGAACATCTTATCGTTGAACTCGTAGGCCGTCGTATCCTCTGAGATGCCTATGCCCTTGAACATCTCCTCCTTGTTCTTGAATAGCTTTATGTTATCGGTAAGGTCTAACAGGTATACCCCTTCGTTAAATTCGTAATATACGTAGGACTTCCTAGAGTCTTCGCCTATGAATATGAGTACCTTTGTGGAGGGGTTGCCCAGCTTTATGAGTATGCTGCACAGGAGTATGTTCTTGTCGACCTGATCGCCGAGCCTGAACTTCAGTGTCTCATCCGGGAGTATCCAGAACTGCACGGGCAGGAAAACATCGTCAATCTCGGTCTTTACAAACTCGAGAGATCTGACGCTAGCATCGTAGAAGGAGCTCTCATATGAGTAGTTATCCCCTTTTATCTGCTCCGATATCTCGGATACTGCGGTAGAGTTTGGTGTCACAAGTGTTGGCAGCTCTGCAACAGAGAGATTCTCCTTGGACTCTATGTAGCTGCTGTACCTCAGTATTATCGATAGGTATAGCTGGTTCATCCTATCCTTGAAACCCGGGGCTGTACCGGCACTATCGCTCTCTTCCATCTCTCTCTGATAATAGAGTTTTGGAAAAAGTTATAATCCTTCGCAAATGCGGTATATTATAGCTATCGCTCTCAACCCTTGTATTCCGATAGTAGAGAGATCTCCCGCTCTCCAATCTTATAGAATACCTGCTCTTCCGGCACGCTGCTGTCGAAGTTGAGCGGCTCCTGCAGCATCGCTAGCTTGGGCTCGGAGTGTATCCCGAAGTGCTTCAGTATACTTGCGCTGGAAGAGTTTGCGAATGGCCATAGGAGGATCCCTATATTCTTAGATATTCTGAGTGCCGTGAGCATCACCTTCGAGAACTCCAAGCTGTTGCCGCTCTTAGCTAACTCCCATGGCCGCTTACCGCTCATGAGCTCATTCCCGATATCGGCGAGTGCCACAACCTCCCTAAGCGCCTCCCTTATCCTGATCGATTCGAACTCAGATACGTATGATTTGGATATCGAATCCAGCCTATCCGAATACCCATCCAGAAGTTGACCGCTATCGGTATCGCCGAGCATTCCTATGTTCCTAAGCGCTATTGTTATGGCCCTGTGAACAAAATTACCTATCTTATCGTTCATTATCTTGTTGACTATCTCCTCAGCCGCCTCGGGTGAGAACTCGGAATCGGATGTCTCTGGGAGGAGGTATGCTAGCATGAATCTCCAGTAATCAGCGCCGAGTACCTTTAACGAATTCTCTATATTCAATCCATTACCCCTGCTCTTGGAGAATTTTACCGATTTGGAGTTGAGCCACTCATAGGCTATTATCCTCTTTGGCAGTATATACCCGAGGTCGGATCCGCTCAGTATCGCTGGCCATATGACCGTATGAAACTCTATATTGTCCTTGCCCATGAACTGTATGAGCTCTGTGGAGCCCTCCTTCCAGTACGTATCAGCTTCGGCATGTGACCACTCATCCGTTATACCTATGTATCCGATTACCGCGTCAAACCAGACGTAGAATACCTTGTCCTCATACCCCTCCATAGGTATCTTGAAGCCCCACCTTATCTCTCGCGATATGCTCCTAGGCTTCAGACCGCCCTCTACGAAGCTCACAGTCTTGTTTATCGCATTCTTAGTGAAGAGCTCCTTTCTCTTCTCCACGAACCCCATTATCTGTTTCGATAGGGCTGGGAGATCTAGCATAAGGCTCTTAGTATTCCTGAACTCTATCTCACCCTTGCCGCAGATATTGCAGTGAGGCTCTATCAGCTCGTCGGCCCTCAGAGTGTGCCCGCAGTCATCACACTGGTCCCCTCTCGCGTGTGTGCCGTTGCAGAATGGGCATACGCCCTCTATCATCCTATCCGGTATGAATCTCTTATCTATGAGGCAGTATGCCTGCAGTACCTGCGCCTCGATAATATAACCGTTCTTCCGCAATGCGTCGAATATCGAGTATACGGTTCTCATGTTCGCATCCGTGTGCGTCTTGCCGTAATATGTGAATGTACAACCAAACGCCTCTAGTGCTGCCTTGACCCTCTCGTGCATCGAGTCCGCATACTCCTCTGGAGGTATGCCTAGCCTTATCGCGGTCAGCTCTACAGGGGTACCGTGCTGATCGGATCCGCATATGAAGATGTGATCCCTCCCAGCCATCGATAGGTACTTGCTGTATATGTCTGCAGGCAGTATGGACCCGGCTAGATTGCCGAGATGTGGAATCCCGTTTATGTACGGGAGCGCAGAGGTTACTATTATCTTTGACATCTAACCATTCTATCCATTTCGAGAGTTCGAGTTAAATTTATTTGTGGGGTTTTATACACACATATTCCAGTATTTGCGAAGGTATGGAAACCTTTTAAATGTATATATGCTCTACCTTAGAGCAACCGTATTCTATTTATTAATTGAGTGAGAATAATTATTTAAGGGAGGGGGTAAGATGCATGATATCTCTATATTAAAGTCGAGGTTCGACGAGTTTCTAGATCAGTATTACAGGACCCAGATAGGGGATATGCTGACCTCATTCCCGGATAAGAGGAGCCTGAGGGTCGATATGAGGGATCTGGAGGAGTTCGACCCCGACATGGCCGCAGAGATGATAGATAAGCCGGATATAATGCTCGCGGCTGCTAACGAGTCCCTAAGAGATAGATTCTCCGATATCGATATAAGCATATATGAGCCGCATGTTAGGATATTCGGCCAGCACCTCAATACCCCGTTTGTTCAGGATGTCGGCTCGGCCTATATAGGCAAGATGATAACTCTGGACAGTCTGATAGTGAAGAGGACAGAGATAATACCGAGGGTCAGGATAGGGGTGTACGAGTGCGCATTCTGCAATGAGAGGGTCACCATCAGGGTCGATAGGGACAACAGGCCGGAGGTCTGCCAGGCCTGCAAGAGGAGGTCCATGAAGGCGGTGGAAGAGGAGTCGAAGTTCACAAACATTCAGAAGATTGCGGTGCAGGATCCTCTGGAGAAGCTGCACGGCAGTACGCCGACATGGCAGCTCGAGGTATGGCTGCATGACGATCTTGTCAATACCGTCATACCTGGTGACAGGGTCGAGATTACAGGTATACTCAGGATAAGGCCAAAGATGAATAGGAAGGCGAAGGATGATACACTGTATGCTATGTTCTTGGATACTGTATCTACGGTATCGAAGCAGAAGGAGTTCGCAGAGATAGAGATGACCGATGAGGAGGAGAGGAACATAGTTGAGCTATCGAAGGATCCGAATATATTCAATAAGATAGCGAGGTCTATAGCGCCCTCAGTATATGGATATGACGAGATAAAACAGGCGGTAGCGCTACAGCTCTTTGGCGGAACTCCGGGAAAGGTCCTCGTAGATGGCGGACTTATAAGGAGCGACATGCACATACTCCTTATAGGGGATCCTGGAAGCGCTAAGACGAGAATCCTCCAATCTGTGTCAAGGTTGGTACCGAAGGGCATATACGTGAGCGGAAAATCCGTTACCGGAGGCGGACTGACAGCGGTTGCGGAGAGAGATGAATTCTCGGAGGGCGGATGGACACTCAAAGCTGGAGCTATGGTTCTTGGTAGCGGTGGCGTTGTGGCGATAGACGAATTCGACAAGATAGGGGATGACGATAGGGCATCGCTTCATGAGGCGCTCGAATCGCAGACAATAAGCGTCGCGAAAGCAGGGATAGTGGCTACATTCAATGCGAAAGCCGCGGTTATAGCCGCAGCCAACCCGAAATTCGGCAGGTTCGACAAGAATATGTATCCGTCAGAGCAGTTCGATATACCAGCAACGCTCCTGTCGAGATTCGATCTTATATTCCCGATAGTAGACAGTATGGATCAGGAGCAGGATAGGAATATAGCCAAGCATATACTCATCCAGCACGAGGCTGCAGGGGCCATTCTGGCGCAGGTCCAGGATGTTGTGCAGGTAGAGCTCCCGCCGCTTAATGGCGACCTTCTTAGGAAGTATATAGCATACTCTAGAAAGAATGTGAGGCCGAGGCTGACAGATGAGTCTGCAAACATAATACAGGATTATTATATAGAGTTGAGGAAGGAGGGCGCGAAGCTGGGCTCGATAGCTATAACACCGAGGCAGATAGAGGGTATAATAAGGATGGCTGAGGCGAGCGCAAAGACCAGGATGGCGGAGGTTGTTGAGAAGAGCGATGCGCAGCTCGCCATATCGCTCAACGAGTACATGCTGAAGACGATAACGACCGATAGGGAGGGGAGGCGCGACATAGATACCATACTCACCGGTATGCCGAGGGAGAAGATAACAAGGATAAATTCGATAATAAACATAATAAAGAGACTCGAGGGCGAGGAGGGGACTGCTAAGCTGAGACGTGTGATGGAGGAGGCGGAGAAGTCCGGGATAGATGCGCAGACGGTCAGCAGGCTGATAAGCGAGTTGGAGAAATCCGGAGATATCTTCACGCCGAAGCCGGGAGAGGTTAAGAGTGTGAGGCACGATACGGATTAGAGATATGGTTGTGGTTTTTTGGCTCTGAAAACGATAGAATATAGGCAGCTAATACACATTGTGATAATATTCATGATCGTCCAGTTCGCCGGAATACTGTTGGCGACGCAGGTTTTCAACAACCAGACGTACACTAGCGCAGTGTCAGCCCAAATTGACAGCTCTCCGATATCGGCGCTCTTCTTCGTCTTGTACATTGTGATAATATCTGCTCTCCTCCTATTCCTTATAAAACGCTTTAAGGCTTCGAGCATAATCATAATATGGGAGAGGCTAATAGTATTGGTAACATCCTTCTTCGTCTTTTATATAGTATTATCGACGACGAGTTATGGAATCTTTGGCAACTCCACCAAACCCCTCTTTATTTATATACCTACAGCCATAGCGGGGGCGCTGGCGCTGCTACTGCTCTATGAGAAGATAAGAAGACCGAACTTCAGGAATACTGCTGCAATAATATCGAGTATCGGAGTGGGCTTGCTTCTGGGATTGGGATTCGGACCAATCTTCGCACTTGTCGTATTCTTCCTCCTCGCAATTTACGATTTCATTGCGGTGTTTATAACAAGGCATATGATAGCGCTCGCCAATGTGGCTATGCAGAACAATCTGGCGCTTATGGTAGATGTTAGCGAGTATGCCGCGGTACCCAGATCGAGCCTGAGCAGCAGCCAGCTATCCGCTTATAGGGATGCGATAAAGAGCAAGGCGATAAATATACCTGATGATATAAAGAATGCGGTAAAGGGCAGCATAACGATACCCGCAAGTGTAGCTCTTGGAACAGGAGACCTCGCAATGCCGCTCATGCTCTCGGTATCATTCTACAAGCTATACCTCAACTTCACGCTTAGCATGTTCATAGCGATAGGAGGGGTGTTCGGTCTCATACTTACAATGTTAATATTGAAGAGGTTCAAGAGGGCTCTCCCTGCCATACCGCCGATACTGTTCGGTATTCTATGCTCATTATTGGCCTACTTCCTCATATTCGGGACACTGGCGATATGAGGGTTTGATTCTTACACAGCCCTTACTCGGCATCTACAAGCGCATCTTTGCATCCGCACGAGCGCTCATCTGGCACAGCCTTTATTATCTCGAGGATTAGACCCTTTAGCCTCTCTATGTTCTCGTTGAATCTTGTCCTCAGCTCGGCGTTTGATACCGGTTCTCCGCCCTCTCCGGGCTCGCCTTCGAGTCCGGCATCATAATCGGTTATTATCGATATATTCAGATAGCACATCGCACGCTCACGGGCTAGCGCAACCTCAGGATACTGTGTCATATTTATTATGTCTGCGCCAATGCTCCTAAAGAATTTTGATTCCGCCTTTGTAGAGAACCTAGGACCGTTGATTATTACCACTGTGCCGTCGCTGTGGTAGCTGAGTCCGAGCCTCTCTGCAGCTTCCGCAGCGATTCTACGCATCTCTGTACAGTATGGATATGCGGTACTAACATGTCTTACCTCAGAGTCGAAGAAGGTGGATTCTCTCCCGCTTGTCATGTTTATAAACTGATCTGTGAATACGAAATCCCCAATCCTATAATCTCTGCGCAGGGAGCCTACAGCTGTGCTAGATATCACCCTCTCCACACCAGCCCTGTGTAACGTCTCTATATTCTCCTTGTATGGGATCTTGTGGGGAGGTATCGTGTGATTGCTGCCGTGTCTTGGGATAAAGGCTACGGCTCTTCCGCCTATGTCCCCTATAGATACAGCCTTGCCGGCTCCGGTGTTATCTAACTTTGCGCTCTCCGCGCCGTTGAATAGAGAGTAGAACCCGGTCCCGCCTATTATACCTATTTTAGAGCTGCGACCTATCAGTACCACCCTCTCATCTTCATTGCCGCGGCGACCCTCTTTATGGCTATTATGTATGCCGCCATCCTTGGAGCTATTCTCTTGCCATTAGATTCATACTCCTTCATGGTCTCCATCATCTGCTTATATGACCTGGTTATTATGGTATTCAACCTGTCGTACACATCCTCTCTCGTCCAGTAGTACCCCTCCCTATTCTGCACCCACTCGAAGTATGAACCTATCACTCCGCCCGAGTTCACGAGGAAGTCGGGAACGTCAAACACCCCCCTCTCCTGTAGTATCTTGTCGGCATCTGGCGTTACAGGACCGTTTGCCAGCTCTAGAAGCAGCTTGGCGTTTATCTTATCTGCGTTCTTTGCTGTTATCTGGCTCTCTATGGCCGATGGTATGAGTATATCGACCTCGCTCTCCAACAGCTGCTCATTAGTTATCTTGGTTCCACCCTCATAGCTTGGGATCTGGCCCGGGTTAGACTTCGCTTTGATAAGCTTGTCCATGTCTATGCCCTCATCATCGTATATTCCGCCCTTCGAATCGCTTATGGCTACGACCTTTGCTCCGAATAGCTGCTTCGACAGCGTATATGCGAACATCCCAGCATTTCCGGCCCCCTGCACCGCAATCCTCGCGTTCTTGAGATCTATCCCGAGAGTCTTTGCCGCCTCACGCATTACAAACATGCCGCCCATTGCGGTGGAGTCGCTGCGCCCCTCGCTGCCCCACACCTCCAGCGGCTTTCCGGTAATGGTGCTGAATGGGTTGTTCGTCTGGTGCATAGCACCGTATTCATCCATCATCCACGCCATTATCTGAGGTGTGGTGTATACGTCTGGCGCCGGTACGTCTATATCTGGACCTATGTAGTTACCCAGTGCCCTTATGTACCCTCTCGATAGCGCCTCGAGCTCGGAGTCGCTCATCTTCTTTGTATCGCATATTACGCCACCCTTGCCTCCTCCGAAAGGTATATCGGCAAGAGCCGTCTTCCATGTCATCCATGCTGACAATGCCTTTACCGTATCTATCGTCTCCTGCGGGTGAAATCTTATCCCACCCTTAGCTGGACCCCTAGCGGTGTTATACTGCACCCTAAAACCCTTGAAGAGTTTTACGCTCCCGTCATCCATCCTCACAGGTATATTGACTGTCAGAGATCTCATAGGCTCTCTGAGAATCTGATGCGCTGTGCTATCAAGCCTCATTATCTCTGCAGCCTCATCTAGCTGCTCTTGCGCTATAATAAACGGGTTCAACTCTTCCGGCATATCATCAACTCTTATGGATTAGTAATAATGATTGTTAAAATAGGAATAAAAACTATCAATATTTATCTTTGTAATTGTGTAATATTTTGCTGAGGATATCAGTGTATAGGAATCATATATTACCTTTGAAAGCCGAACCGGAGATCAGTAGTATCGCACCGCCCGCAAGAGCTACGATGGTGGCGTACGAGTAGGAATAGAACGGACTGTAGTAGTAGAGGACGCCCATTATTATGTTGCCTACGAATAGGCCGAGCCCTCTCGCGGCGGTTATAGACCCCATGCCCTTACCCACCTGGGCTCTCGGCACCAACTGCGTTATAAGGGCGGGCTCGAGAGTATCTATGGTGCCGACAGCCATCCCTATTATCAGTATGGATATGTACATCGCAACAGCGCCCAAACCGTACAGATATGATAGCGCGAGAAGAAGGGTTCCTGCAGCCGATAGTATGTAACCGAGTATGCCCAGGGTGTTTATTATCCTCAACCGTCTAGAGCCTATGTAGAAGCCGAAGAGTGCGGAGGCTATAAGGAATATGAGGTATGAGCCGAAACCGAGAGCGTTGCTGCTTGTGGATTGCGCTATTGTGAGTATAGGGAACCCCAGACTGTATAGGCTGAATCCGAATAGGGATGTTGCGATGATCACTCCGATATACGCGCCGTTATTTGATCTATTATTGCGGTATGGTTCTGCCTTCAGAGTCCTCTCTCTCTTATGATGCACTCTGCGCCTCTCCTTTACGAACAGGAGCAGGATTGTTGCGAATGATATCGGGATTATGGTTATGAGTATTATGTAGCGCAGCTCTACCTTCAGATATGTGAGTAGTATCAGCAGGATTATCGAGAGCGCGCCTCCGCCGACATCCAGTGCATTAAGGAATCCGAACACCCTGCCTCTGCTCTTCGGGGTTATCTCATCGCTGAGCAGGGCTCGCCTCGCAGGAGTCCTGAAATTTCTAGCCAACCATCCGGATGAGAAGAGAGCCGCTGCCTCGTAGAAGCCGCTCGATAGACCTGTTAGCGATAGGAGTGGGATCAGGGCATTTCCTATTATAGATATGCGTCTCCTCCCGTACCTGTCCGACAGCCTCCCTCCAAGATATCCCAGCACGGATCCCAATCCATAGGAGATTGCCACAGTTATACCGAATATATACACAGGGGCATGTAGGACCAACACCATAAACACAGGCAGAGATGCGAGAACGCTCTGGTATCCGAGGTCGGAGAAGAATGCGGATAGGGATATGAGTATTATATTATTGTTTAGCCATCTCGCCATGATTAGGGATTTATAGATCGGATATAAATAGTATATAGTTATTGCTTGGAGAGCTGGGTTTGCGAGAGCTCTGCCCTCATTCTAAGCATATCTATGAGCTCATTCGGGCTCAATATCGGCTTGATCGTCCTGTCGACATCATCTATCGCTATGCGCGGACATGCGGTATTCACAAATATGTCGAACCCCATCATGTTGTTTATCGCCTCGAAGTCGAACGTATTCGAGACGAGGATCTGCGCGCTCATCCCTGCCGCCTCCGCCTTCTTCTTAAGCAGCTGCGCTACATTCATGTTGAATTGGCCGTTCTTTGTGCTGACCAGTATTCCTGCGCTCTTCGCGTTTAGGGATGATAGCACCTTCCCCTTGCTGGCGCGACGGTACCTCTCTCTGTATGAGTCGATAAACTCGACCAGCTTCTCGAAAGGCTCTATTAGGAGGAATGGCTTTGTCGTGTTCATTACTGCCCCGATCGGATGGAACCTCCCTCCGCCGAAGTATACGAAAGCATCCACCTCCCTGTCTATCCTTGCTGCACTGCCGACATCGCACCCCAGAATCTGTCCTCGTGCCTTAGCAAAGCCGAATGGTTTACCTATCACGACATCGAATCCCCTCGATGTATAGAAATCCGATACATCCTTCAGCTGGTGGAGGTGCTGTACGGTTGTGACTATGCCTATCCTGTGAAAGCCTTTGAGATGCTCTAGCGACTCGTCGAGTATCTCGAGAGGCGCATCGATCCTATATTCGACAAACTCGACGTTGAAGTCAACCTTGTTGAATTCGTTGTGGCCGAAATGTATCAGCTTATCTGCTCTGATGCTCTTAGCCTCATCTATGGCCAGATCGCATGCGCCGTATGTTGGAGATGCGGATATGAATACCTCTTCCCCCTCCCTCTCGAGCCTATCGGCGTAAGAGAGAGCGTACTGCTTTAGACCTTCTGGAAACTGGAGTAATACTCGCATCCTTCATACCTTTTAATGATTAGATCTTAGGAGTGGAAGGTGACCCTGTACGAACCGGATAGCTTCTTGGATGCCCTCATCAGCGCCTCCCTGACATCCGCCTCGTGGCCCTTCCTGGTCTTTACCATGAGCAGGGACTGTCCCTCGTTCAACCTGGCTGCAACGCTCACCGCCTTACCGTAGGCACGAATCATACCCCTAGACAGTCTGTCGGCTCCGGCGGTTGTACCCATCTTATGTTCGCGAAGCACATTGTGCGGATAGACCAGCACCTTGAAATAGAAGTTCTCCGGTATCTTTGTTGCGAGATACCTGTTGGCCTCGAGTCGTGCAGACTCTATAGCATTGGAGCGGAGCTGTATGTACTCCTTGGTATCGAGAGTGGCTGTCAGATCGTAGTCCTCGATATCCTTACCCATGTTGAAGACCAATAGCCTCGTATAGGGCTTGGCCCTCACATAGCTCTTCCTAGGCTTCCTCTTGGAGTACCTAGCCCACGGCTGCTGGCTCTGCTTCCTATATGCGCTCGCTGGTCTCAGTCTTGCCACAATAGACACCGAATTTATTGGTTATAGTAAGAGTATATCGAAGCGGCCCGTATGCGGCTGCCGGTATACGAATTATACTTAGAAGTAAGGAGGAATAAGATATAAAAAGATTGGTATACCGGCTTGAGCATGATGGGTAGGTGTATAGACGGGTATGGGCCGCATACAATAGATATTTATCACTATACACACATCGGTATGTAAAGGTGGTATTATGGGCACGGCTATGTTTGGGACGGATACAAATTCTAGTGATGATGAATTCTTCAGAGTCAGGATAGCCGTATGCGGTGTTGGCGGGGGCGGGGTCAATACAGTACAGAGGCTTAGATCGCTTGGAGCCGGTGGGGCAGATCTTATAGCCGCCAACACAGATTCCAAGCACCTCAACGGATTGAGCCCGGAGTTGAGAAAGATACTCTTGGGTAAGGCTATAACGAGAGGGCTTGGAGCTGGCGGATACCCTAATGTTGGGAACAAAGCCGCTGAGATATCCAGACCGGAGCTCACAGAGGCACTCAACAACTACAATCTCGTATTTATAACGGCAGGAATGGGCGGCGGTACGGGTACAGGGGCGGCTCCGGTAGTGGCAGATATAGCCAAGAGCAGCGGCGCCATAGTTATAGGCATAGTCACCTTCCCGTTCAAACTTGAGAGAGTGAGGCTTGAGGTTGCCAAGAGAGGTATAGAGGAGCTCAGCAAGAAGGTCGATACTCTTATAGTGATAGACAATCAGAGGCTGGTGGAGATATACCAAAATTTGACAATAGAGCAGGCATTCAATATGGCGGATGAGATCACATCGAAAGCTGTGAGGGGGATAACCGAGACGATAAACAGACCGAGCCTCATAAACTTGGACTTCTCCGACGTCAGGACCATAATGAGAGGGGGAGGACTCTCGATGATAAGTATAGGCGAGGCATCAGGGCCCGACAGGGTTGAGAGGGTTGTCAGAGATGCGTTGAAGAACAGGCTCCTAGATGTAGATTACGAATCTGCTAACGGAATACTCTTCAATATAACAGGAGGAGAGGACATGACTATGGGAGAGGCGAACGCTATAGGCACTAAGCTGACCTCAAATATACCGCAGAACGCGAATGTTGCATGGGGAGCCAGGATAGATCCGGCATATAATGGGAGGGTTGAGGTTATAACGATCTTCTCCGGGGTTAAAGGGTCGTCTCTGCTAGGCACAGCCGAGAATAGAGATGATGAAGGGTTTATGGGGCTGACGATGGTGTAGCGTTCGTTACCCCGTTGATGTTATCTATTATGACCTGTGTGAACGCCTTTGTACCCATGGGTTTTACACCCATATACTTCGCTATGTCCGCAGTTACGGTCCTGTCGCTTATCGCTCTGTCGACAGCTTTCGAGATTCTGTCTGCAGCATCGTTCCATCCCATGAATGTTAGCATGAGCTCTGCGGCCTTTATCATCCCCATAGGGTTGGCGAGATCCATACCTGCATACTTTGGCACGCTACCGTGAGCAGCTTCGAACATTCCCCCAGTATCGCCGATATTGGCGCTTCCGAGTACGCTTATATTCCCTATCAACGCGCCGGCCTCATCGGATATGTAATCCCCATCCAGATTAGGGGCAAGTATAACATCATACGATTCGGGCCTCGTTATTATCTGCTGCATCATGTTGTCTGCTATCCTGTCGTTTATCAGTATCTTGCCCTCAACGGATGCTCCTGCAGTCATCTCGCTCTCTATAACCACCCTGTCTGCAAACTCTGGGCTCTTTGCGATCCCGTAGGCCCATTCGCGGAAGGCGCCCTCCGTATACTTCATTATATTTCCCTTGTGCATTATCGTTATCGATCTCCTCCTATTTGTTATCGCGTAGTTCATCGCCATGCGCGTTATCCTCTCGGTCTTCATCCTGCTTATAGGTTTTATGCCTATGCCGGTATCGGCCTCCAGGTCAACCTTGAAATCCCTCTTGAGTATCTCTCGGAGCCTCTCCGCCTCTTTGCTGTCATACCTCCACTCTATGCCGCGATATATGTCATCGGTATTCTCTCTGAATATTACCATATCGACATTCTCAGGCCTCTTTATCGGGCTCTCTATGCCTTTTATGTATCTTACAGGACGTATGTTGGCGTATAGATCTAGCAGCATCCTTATTGCGACATTGAACGATCTGCTCCCGGAGCCCACAGGTGTTGTGAGCGGTCCTTTGAGGAGCACACGGTACTCTGTCAACATCTTCTTCGCAGATTCGGTTATTCCGTTACCGTACCTCTTCTCAGCAGCCTCGCCAATCTCGATATCAATCCACTCGATTCTCTTCGATTTGGCATAAGACTTGGAGACTGCGGCATCGGTAATCATCTTTGCGCTCGCGCTCACCTCGGGGCCTATACCGTCCCCAGATGCGAAGAGTATTGATGGATTATCCGGAACCGTCCACTTTCCGCCATTAAATTTTATCTTTTCGCCCACCATATCATAAACCTCTGATCAGATCTATTACGCCCTATCCAACTTCCTACGTATCTCTCGCGGAAGATCGACAGCAACCCATCTGTTCTTATCTATCGAGACCTGTATAATGTAACCCGTGCATATATGCTTTGCGCCATTGTATATATTGAAATTGAAGCGTATCGCCTTTTCGGATATTAGCTCTGGATCTATCCTCACGCTCAGCAGATCTCCCATCCTGGAAGGCCTCATGTATTTAGCCTTGCTCTCTACAACTACCAGCCAGGTATTCCCCTTGAGCGGATAGCCCTTGCCCAACAGGCTTTTCAGCAGGTTCTCCGTACCGTCAGTAAAGAAGCGGTAGTAACCGGCATAGTGTACCACCCCTTGTGCATCAGTATCGTATATTCTTACCCTATCCTTAAAGGTGAAGCTCTTTTTCATCATTTGTATATGTATTGGGGATTTTATATTATTTTCGGGATATCCGCGGTATAGCAGTAAAATTTAGACCCCGAACTCCCCCCTTATCTTTCTAACTTTAGGCCTGATCACAAGCATGCAGTAGGGTTGGAGCGGGTTGAGTTTGTAATAATCTCTATGATAGTCCTCTGCGGGGTAGAATTTGCCCAGCTCTCTCACCTCTGTTACTATAATGTTTTTATTGCGGCGCTGCTCCTCCCTGATGAACCGGTCTATCATAGACTTCTGCTCTCTGGTCGTATAGAATATGGCGGACCTATACTGTGACCCGGAATCGGCTCCCTGCCGGTCCTTTGATGTAGGATCATGCATCTTGAAGAATATACTGAGAATTGTTTTGAGCTTTATCTCTGCCGGATTATAGACCACCATAGCAACCTCTATATGGCCGGTATTGCCGCGACATACCTGTTCGTACGTAGGATCACTGGTAGTACCTCCGGTATACCCGACAGTTATGCTCTTTATTCCGGGAAACATCTTGAATACGGCCTCAGTACACCAGAAACACCCAGCGCCCAGGCATATGGTCTCTAAACCTTCGGAGCGATTAGATCTATCAGCCATAATCTCACTTACTGGCAGGTATAAACAGCATGGATATGGAATTTACGCAATGCCTTACATTCTTCTCTGTTAGATGTTCGCCTACGAATACATGACCGAGGTGAGCATTGCATCTGCTGCACCTTATCTCCTCCCTCACCCCGTCCTTATCTCGAACTCTCTTTATGGCACCAGGTATCTCGTCGTCGAAGCTTGGCCATCCGCACCCGGAGTCGAATTTATCCTTTGATACATATAACTTCTGACCGCAGCGCTTGCACACATAGACGCCATCCCTAAACAGTTTGTCATACTCTCCGGTAAATGGCGCCTCCGTACCACCATGAATTATGACTCGCTCCTCGTCTTTTGTGAGCTCTCTGTATCCGTCCTCCTTACTCTCTCGGCCTCTCCCTACCACTAGATCCAACCATTTTTTTGCAATAGTAATTATCTATGCCTCTTATATAGTAGGCTATGAATGCGATATTTATTAGGATAATACCGAGAAATATGTATTTAGATAAACTTGATAAGAGATCTACGGAGTATATGAGAGATGATGTGCTTATCCCAAACGATGCCAGGCCGAATATCAGCGGAGTTGAGCAGCCGCAACCCTCAAGCACGCCACCGACAAGTACGGTAAGAGCCCCGATAGGAGTGCCGAATGATTGGCTTGCCTTCCGTGCGTTGATAAATGAGAAGACCGATATCGTAGTAAGCATAGATGAAGAGATGACTAGAAGGTATAGTGTCCATATAGGTATATTCAGCAGTAGTATACCCCTGTTCTGATAGCGAATTATGGATGTTATCACAAAGTAATAAACGAGCAGCATTACGATGTTTAATGCGATATAATTCGGTCTCTTATACAACTCTATTATACCTCTCAGTCTATATCTCTCTGGCATTAAATCATTCGGGTACGCATACGCATACTGATATGAATATTATTTGCGAAGGTATAGAGCCTTTTCTATATCGCCCCAGTCCTTTGCCACGGTCATATAATTTGTATCGCTCATCTCCGGAACCCAGGGCTGGAGTAGCAGTATACCGCGTTTTTGTATTGTAGTTATAGACTTAATTAATTCCGGATGATCATCGATAAAGACATTGATGTTGCATCCGAGTGCATAATTAAACTTATCCTCTTTACCCGGGAAGATGTTCAGCTCATCATACGCTATCCTGTTGTTATTCAACCAGGCAACCACATTCTTTTCTGTCGCATTTGTTGCGGTAAATATTGTTATATGGTATATGTTATGTATCTCCGAGGTTATATTATCTAACTGATTAGATATGGGTTTTATCATAGTCGGATATTCCCAGACCGTCTTGTATAACCTTTCTGTCTCTTCAGTATTTAGACCTCGGAATTTCTTCTCTTCTAGTATAAAATCCTCTTTACGCAATTTTATCCCATATATACGCTCTGCTAAGCTTATCTCAGCTCCGATGGTATTGGCAAGGGTGTTATCCAGATCTATGGCTATCCTAGGCCGTCTGTAATTATTAGTCATGGAGAACAGTGTATACATTTAGATATTTATACTTTTTTTGCACAGCCATCTTATGACGTACCTGAGAGTATTCGATCCCTCACGCGCCCTAGATATTTGTCGTCCGCCTCCTTACCGCTTATTGTGGTTATATAACCAGGATACTCGCTGAATTTTACGGGTTTTGGATGTGCGGTAACCCCGATTCCGTTATCTCTATTACCGATACCTATTGCGGGATACAGCTTCGCATGCAGGTGATCTATCTCAGTGCCTTCAAGTACGAGATGTACGCGTGAGACCCCCAATCCCCTCTCCAGCAGCTTTGCCACCCTCTTTGCTGTTATAATGAATTCTGACAGATCGGAATCATCGATATCGAAGGCGTAGCTCTCAATGTGTCTCTTTGGTATAACGAGGGTCTGGCCCTCAATATTCGGAAACTTGTCTAGTATTGCGATATACCTCTCGTCCTCGTATATCTTGAACGACTTGACAGAGCCATCAACAATACTGCAGAATATGCAACCTTCCATATAACTAT
>JAJYXL010000016.1 GCA_021801785.1 Microcaldota archaeon | reverse complement strand
CCCTTTGTCGATGGCCTGACGCCCCTCTCCCTTACAAGCATATCCCTCACGATTACCTCTATGGTGAAGATATCTCTGAATTTGTACCTCTCAAGCTTTGCAACGAATGCGCTCACCTGCTCTGTATGAGGGAGGTATCCCACTATACGTCCGCCACTCTTTAGCGCCCTGTTTGCATGCCTAACCACCTTCTCGGAATCTGGCATGTCTAGCACAACCAGATCTATATCCCTCTCCTTTATCCCCTTTGTCACATCCGCGTTCCTGATCTCCAGATTATCCGACCCTGTTATCTCCCTATTCCTCTCAGCAATCCTTATGAAGTCCTCCCTTATCTCGTAGCTGTAGACCCTCTTGCATAGCCTTGCGAGAGATACGGCGAGCCAGCCGCTGCCTGTGCCTGCGTCTACGCATACGCTCTCCCTCCCGATTCCGGAATAGGCTATTATTATACCTATATCCTTTGGGAGTATTACCTGAGGCCCTCTCTTCAACCTCCTATAGAATGATGGTATGAGTATGTCCATCATATTACCCCCTCTTGGTTGGAGACCTCTTCGATGAGCTCTTCGATGGGCTCTTCGATCCCCTCTTCGACCTGCCCCTCTTGGGAGTGCTCTTTGCAGGCTTGGCTGTGGGCTCTGCCCTATCCGTTGGCTCCGGTATCTTCGCTCTCTCGGCTACCCCCTGCTTCGCCGCCTTTGCTGGGAAGATTATCGTACGCGCCGTGCACTTCGGATCCAGGTCTATGTCGAATGGGGGCTTCCCCTTTCTTATCACTCTGACCATCGGGGTCTTGCACACATCGCATACCTCCGTTGTTGAGAGTATCTTCGCGTTCTGCGGGAGAGGGTATGTGTTTGTGCACTTCGGGTAGTTGGAGCATGCTACGAACTGTTTCCCTATCTTCGATCTCCTTATTATCAGATCTCCGCCGCATTTGGGGCACCTTCCGAGGGTGTTCACCTCTCTGAAGCTATCCCTCATCTGTTCGCCTATACTCTCCTTATTCTTGTCAAATAACGTTATTGCCTCTATGAGCATCCTCTTCCCCTCCACTATCACCTCATCCGCGTCCCTCTTCCCCTTAGAGATGAGCTCCATATCCTCCTCCAACACTCTCGTCGTCTCTATATTGACGATCATCTCGCAGCTCTTCGAGAGCGTCTTGTATACGGTCATGCCGAAACTGGTCACACGTATCTGCGATCCCTCTATGTAGTTGCGTTTGAATAGGGTGTCGATTATGCTTGCACGCGTAGCCTTTGTCCCGAGATCCACCCTCTCCAGCTCGGCTATGAGGCTAGCCTTGGTGAACCTCCTCGGGGGCTTGGTCTCCAGCCTATCCTTCTTGGGAGACTCTGCGATGCACGACTCGTTATCCTCGAAGAGATCCACATCCTTCTCATCGAGCTTCACATACCTGTATATATCGAGCCACCCAGCCCTCTTGAGTCTGGCGCCATCGGTAGAGTACCCCTCCTTACCGATCTGTGCGCTGACCCTCACCCTCGTTATCTCTGCCGGCTCTGCAAAGCATGATAGGAAGCGCCTTACTATTATGTCGTAGACCTTCCTCTCATCCTCTGTGAGCTTCTTAGGCTCTACCCCTGTAGGGAATATCGCGGGGTGGGCGTCATCCACCTTCTGCCCCTGAACCGGTCTGAACCTTCTCTCCCTTATCAGCCTCTCCGCTGGCTCACGATACTCATCGATCTTCGCTATGCTCTCGATGATCTTATTCAGGCCCAGAGTTGGCGGTAGCTTCTGTGATGATGTTCTCGGGTATGATATGTATGACCTCTCATAGAGCGATTGTGCCGTCGATAGGGTCACTGATGGATCCATCTTGAACGCGCGGCTGGCCTCCATCTGCAATGAGGTCAGGTCGAATGGCGGGTAAGGGTATTTTTGCTCATCCCTCCTCTCAATGCTCGTGATCCTCGCCTCGCCGATGTGCTCTACAGTCTCGCTCAGAGCGGTCTCGGCGGCGCTCTCATCGGCTATATCTTTGCGGTCGTTGATGAAATTTACCCCCTTTATTGTGACGGATATCTTCCAGTATGGTGTCGGTTTGAAATCTGTTATCTCAAGCTCCCTCTTCGCGAGTACCGCAAGAGTCGGACCCTGAACCCTCCCTATGCTCAACTGCTTCCCGTGATCGTACCTCTTTAGCGCGCTAGTCAGAGCCCTGCTGAGGTTTATCCCCCAGAGCCAGTCCAGCGTGTGCCTGACCTCTCCGGCATAGAAGTTGGTCACATCCAGCTCCGTAAGGTTTGAGAATGATTCGAGAAGGTCTGGGGTTGTCGTGGTTGAGAACTTCATCCTTCTGGCCCGCTCGCCGAGGGTCTCCGGCCTCTCTCCTGTGATCTCCTTTATTATATTCATGCCTATCACGGTGCCCTCCGTGTCGTAGTCGCATGCGTTTATGAACCTGCTGCACTTTGCACCTACGGATCTGACGACGTCGAGGTACGCTTTTGTAAAGGCGGAGCTCTTGTTTACCAGGTATGATGGTGCCCACTCTACGTCCAGTATTGGGTACTCCCTGGAGTTGCCCTTCTGCCTGAGTGTGAATAGGTGGCCGACAGCGGCAACCACATATATGGTTGATTCCGGAGTGTCGATCTGGAAGTAGCTGACTCTCCCATTGGCAATCCTCTTCTGGCCGCCATTGCCCAACGCCATGGCTATTCTCAGCGCAACGCTAGGCTTCTCCGCGATTATCAATGTGTTCGTGAATTCACCTCCTGCTCTTAGAATTCGCGCGCCTGGACCTCCTCGCCCCTGTGTGCGCTGCGGCCTTATTCTCTCTTAACGCGCTATTATTATCAGTAGACAGCAGCCAGAAATTTATTATACCGGTAATGAAGGCGGGTATAGCAACGATGTAGAAGATATAGCTCCCACCAGTATATATAAATACAGATATTGCGATAGCTACAAGTATGACAGTTATTGATGATAGAATGAGCTCTTTCGACTCTCTCTTCATGGCAACCACGTGATCATTTGGGTATTTACATAGTCATATTTATAACACTTGTCGCGGCTGTGATCGTGGCCGCATCGCAGATTCTGTTCAAGATTGGGCTGAGAGGCAAGAGGGTCGGCGTGAGGAACCTCATACCTATAATATTCGGGTCAAGGGCGATAATACTCGGCGGGATAGGGTACTTCGCAAGCCTCTCAATATATCTGATAGCGCTGGGATCAGCACCCCTGTCCGTAGTATATCCGATATTCGCCAGCAGCTTCATATTTGTGACTCTGTTCTCGTCCGTATTTCTTGGGGAGAGGTTCCCAATATACAGAAGCGTAGGTATAGCGCTGATATTCCTTGGCATAGTGATAGTAGCACTCTCGTACTGATGGTCATATGAGCGTTAAATCCGATAATATAAAGATGCTGGTCGTCTCGACACTTCTTGGAGCTGTAGCGCAGCTATTATTTAAGATATCTCTCGACGAACGGCTATTCCTCCTCCTCTTTGGAGGTGTACTCATATACCTGCTCTCGAGTTTTATATACCTGTATGTGATATCGAGATCCCATCTGAGCTGGGCATACGGTATCGGCGGCCTGAGCTACATATTTACCGTGGTACTTGCTGCGGTATTTATAGAGGGGGTGCCACCGATCAGGTGGGCAGGGGTGGTTGTGATAACTATCGGGGTAATGCTGATAGCCTTCAGCTGACTCGGATAGGTTTGAGCGCTCTGTAATAGGATTATTAACCTGCTCTGGTAAAGGATTCTGGGTGAGTTTGTATGCCTTACATAAAAGCGAAGGATAGACCTGAGATAGACAGGCTTGTGGAGCCTCTGATAGATATGCTGAGAGAGCAGAGCGTGGATGAGGTAGACGGGAAGGTTAATTACGCTCTGACGAGGGTGATAAACGGGGTATATAAGCCGAAATACTTCAATTACAATAGGGCGGTCGGGGTTCTAGAATGCGTGAAGCTGGAGCTCTATCGCAGACGTGTCGGACCTTATGAGGATGAGAAGATCGGCGAGAATGGGGATGTGTCATGATCGGATACCGAGGCACAGAGATAGTATCGGGAACGCCGCAATATATAAATTACTTTACTATATTATATTACGATATTTTGTCGTGTTCGATTTAATCTGGTGAAAATATGGTTGTAGTCGCAAGTCCTTTGTATGCAGTAGCAGCATCTATCGCCATTGCTGGCGGTCTTATAGGCACCGGAATGGCGCAGCAGGGAATCGGTGCTGCAGGTATGGGAATAATAGCCGAGAGGCCTGAGAAGTTCGGACAGGTCCTCTTCTTCTTCGTTATACCGGAGACTCTATGGATAATAGGATTCGTCTTGGGTCTTATACTTCTATTGCAGATACTTTAGTGGTTAGATGGGACTGGAAGAGATGCTTGACAGCATAGATAGAGAGACGAGGGTCAGAGTGGAGGATCTCGGAAAGAGGGCGCGAGAGGAGAGCGAGGGCATAGTCGGAGCGGCGGAGGCGGAGGCGAAGAGGCTTTTGGCCGAGTCCGTATCGAAGGCCAAGGCTGAGGGCGAGGGAGAGATGAGGAGGGCTCTAGCGAGTAAGAGCATGGAGCTGAAGAGGAGGTACCATAATGCCCTAAACGAGGTTATATCCGACAGCATAGCGAAGATATACGAGAGTGTTGATGATTTCAGAGCTAGCGAGACATATGCAAAGCTCATGCCTCTGCTGTACAAGAGAGTGATTGGAGCGCTTGGAGCGGACTGCATTATTAGAATGAGAGCTGAGGATGCGAGGCTGTTGGGAGAGAGGATAGGGGACAGATTGAGGGATGATGATGGGGTTAGGGCCGGGATGATAGGGGTATCGAGAGACGGGCTCAGAGAGGTGGATTACTCGTTTAAGAGCATTATTGATATGGTTGAGAATGATCTCTCCGGATCCCTGTCCGAGATGGTACTGCATTAGAGTTGGAGATTATGGATTCTACATATGTTGGCAAGTATGGAGATCTCAAGGCTGCAAGCCTGAGATTCATGAGCAGCGATAAGGTTAAGGAGCTTATGGGAAAGAGCAGCGATGAGATATTATCGGCACTGAGTCAGACAGACTATCGCGAGGACCTTGATAAATTTGTAAAGATGTACAAGATCCCGGACTCTGTAGAGATTGCGATAAATGCGCATATGGTAGGTATGTTGCGACATGTTTATGAGGCCATACCGCCGCTGGCTAGGGATTTTATTTACGCTTACATGAGCAAGTGGGATATAGAGAATATAAAGGTCATACTCTCGTCCAAATTTCTCGGATACGAGGTCGGGCATTCGGAGGCTTTTCTCGTTATACAGCACGACCTCCCAGTATCTCTGGTGAGCGGGATTATAAGCGGAGCGGATTACAGAACTATTATAGAGCAGAAAGGGGTTGAGGAGGTGGTCAGCTCTCTCGTCAGGTTCGGATATGGGGCACTGCTGCTCAAACATATCGAGAGTTTCAGAAGGAAGGGCAGTATATCGGACATGCTGCTCGCTCTGGATAGGAGTTACTATTCCGACCTCATGAGCAGCTTCAGGTTTTATAACGGGGACGAGGGGGCTGTGCTCGAATTTGTAAGAGAGCTTATAGATATGAATAATATACTCTCTGTGATAAAGGCGATGAGCTCCGGATACTCAGACATGGCAAAGGACTTCATAATCCCTGGAGGGAATATCAGAGACGAGATTATATACCGGATGCTCTCTAAACCCGACATAGAGTCAATAAAACAGGATCTGCCATTCGAGATCGGATGGGCATTTGATAGATACAAGAGAGACAGGTCCATAGGCGTATTCGAATACGCGATAATGGATAGCATATACTCGAAATATCTCGGTATATTCTCTGCGTCCTCAGGAGCGCTCTCCTTCATTCTCTGGTTCATCCTGAGATGCGAGATAGAGAGGGATACCCTCAGGTCGATATGGTTCAACAAGTATTACGGGATAGATGAGGAGAAGCCGACTGGCGCAATTATGGCCAGGTATTTCAGGTAGGTGTTTATATGGATTCGGATAGGATAGCTGTTATAGCTGAGAGGTATGTCGCTCTTGGATTCAAGCTTGCTGGAGTCCCGGATGTGTTCATCTCGGATGGTATTGAGGCTGTGAAGATGCTTGGTAAGCTGATGGAGGGAAAGGAGTACGGTATAATAGTGGTTGAGGACAGGATACGCACGCACATGAGTGGCCAGATGCTTCTCGCGGCAGAGACATCCGTTAATCCGTTGGTCATATTCATACCCTCGCCGGGATCTGGCTCTCCCTCGGAGAGCGTGGAGGAGATGGCGAAGAGAGTACTGGGAGTTGATATAAGAGGTGTAAGATGATGAGCGGAATCGTTTTTAGAGTATCGGGGCCGGTAGTTATCGTCGACGGTCTGGATAACCCGAGCATGTACGACGTTGTGAAGGTAGGGAGCCATGGGCTGATAGGCGAGATAATAAAACTCGATAACGGTAGAGCGATCGTACAAGTATATGAGGATACCACAGGCATAAGACCTGGAGAGCCGGTCGAGAATACGCGATCGCAGCTCTCGGTTAAGCTCGGTCCCGGACTGCTCGGATCGATATATGATGGGATACAGAGGCCGCTTGATAGGATACAGGCAGCCAGCGGCGATTTCATAGAGCGTGGCGCAACGGCCGAACCAATAGACACTGAGAGGAGGTGGCACTTCGTCCCGACGGTAAAGGAGGGCGCTGAGCTCGGACCCGGGAGCGTGATAGGCGAGGTGCAGGAGACCAGCCTTATAAAGCACAGGGTGATGGTGCCTATAGGAGTTAGAGGTAAGGTATACGGGCTGAGAGAGGGAGATCTCACTGTCGATGAGAGAGTGGCGTTAATAAGGTCGACTGGCGGGGATATCGAGGTGAGGCTATCGCAGAGGTGGAATGTGAGATCGCATAGGCCTGTAATTGATAAGCTGGCGCCGCATATGCCCCTGATAACCGGCCAGCGCGTTATAGATACATTCTTCCCTGTGGCGAAGGGCGGGAGCGCCGCAGTACCCGGACCATTCGGCTCTGGCAAGACTGTGATACAGCAGCAGCTTGCAAAGTGGTCTGACGCCGATGTGATAGTATATGTGGGGTGTGGGGAGCGCGGCAACGAGATGGCAGATATTCTCATGACATTTCCGGAGCTGGAGGACCCGAAGAGCGGCAAGCCCCTTATGGACCGTACGATACTGATAGCGAACACCTCGAACATGCCGGTAGCTGCGAGGGAGGCAAGCATATATACCGGAATAACCATAGCGGAGTATTACAGAGATATGGGGTACAGCGTGGCGCTCATGGCGGATAGCACCTCCAGATGGGCAGAGGCTTTGAGAGAGATCTCTGGCAGATTGGAGGAGATGCCTGGAGAGGAGGGCTACCCGGCGTATCTTGGAAGGAAGATTGCGGAATTTTACGAGAGGGCTGGAATGGCAAAGCTGATGAATGGAGGCGTGGGCTCTATAACCGTCATAGGCGCGGTCTCACCTCCAGGAGGGGATGTATCCGAACCGGTATCACAGAACACGCTAAGGGCTACAAGGGTGTTCTGGGCGCTCGACTCTTCATTGGCTAACAGCAGGCACTTCCCCTCGATAAACTGGTTGAACAGCTACTCATTGTACACAGACGACCTTATGGGGTGGTACGAGAAGAACGCCGGGGAGGATTGGAGGTCGGTATATGGGAGCTCTATGAGGACACTGCAGAGAGAGGCAGAGATAAATGATGTTGTGCAGCTTGTGGGCTATGATGCGATACCTGATGAGGACAAGCTGGTATTGGAGGTCGCAAGATCCATAAGGGAGGATTTCCTGCAGCAGAGCGCTTTCGACGAGGTTGATACATTCTCTTCGATGCACAAGCAGTATCTAATGATAAGGTCGATAATGGATTTCAATAGTGCTGCTGCGGAGGCGATAGGGAGGGGGGTACAGCTCAAAGATGTGAGAGACTCCGAGGCATTGAGGATGATTGCCAGGATGAAGTTCGTGAAGGAGGGCGAGATTGACGGATATAATGAGAGCGTTAGAGACGAGATAGAGAGGCTTAGGAAGAGAGAGGCGGAGAGTGTGATCTGATGAGTGATATATACTACAAGACGATAGATAAGATAACCAACGTGCTCCTGTTTGTTCGGGGAGTTGGTGACGCTGCTTATGGAGAGATAGTGAATATAAAGCTTGATGACGGGAGGACCCTGTCGGGACAGGTGTTGGACAGCAGAGACGGCCTTGCGATTGTGCAGTCGTTCGGAGACACCAGAAGCATGAACCTCGGCGGCACGAGCGTGAGGTTCAGCGGGAGTCCTGCAACTCTGAATGTGAGCACGGAGATGCTCGGTAGGATATTCGACGGGATGGGAAGACCGCGCGACGGTGGCATGGCCATACATGGCGGAGAGAGCGTTCCGATAGGCGGTAGCGCTATAAACCCGTATTCCAGGGAGGAGCCGGCAGAGTTCATCCAGACCGGCATATCCACCATAGACTGCATGAATACATTGGTCAGAGGGCAGAAGCTGCCCATATTCTCTGGAGCGGGTATGCCGCACAACAGGCTCGCTGCCCAGATAGCGAGGCAGGCAAAGCTCCTAAATAGCTCGGATAGGTTCGCCGTGGTATTTGGCGGGATAGGCATAAACAGCGAGGAGGCGAACTTCTTCAAGAACGAGTTTGAGAGCACGGGAGCTCTGGAGAACACGGTCATGTTCCTCAACCTCTCCTCAGAGCCATCTATGGAGAGGATAATACTCCCGAGGTTGGCGCTCACCACCGCCGAGTACCTAGCCTACAAGGAGGATATGCATGTCTTAGTCGTACTCACGGATATGACGAATTACTGCGAGGCGCTCAGAGAGGTATCCGCTGCGAGGGAGGAGGTTCCGGGAAGGAGGGGATTCCCCGGGTATATGTATACAGATCTGTCAACCATATACGAGAGAGCGGGAAAGATAAAGGGGAGGAAGGGTTCGATAACACAGCTGCCAATACTCACAATGCCTAGCGACGATATAACCAATCCGATACCCGACCTCACGGGCTACATAACCGAGGGGCAGATCGTATTGAGCAGGGAGATATACAGGAAGGGGATATACCCAAATGTTAACGTGCTCCCATCGCTCTCGAGGCTTATGAATCAGGGTATAGGGAAGGGGTCGACAAGGGAGGACCATAGGAATGTTGCCGATCAGCTGTATGCCGCATATGCGAGAGGGATAGATGTGAGGAATCTTGTAGAGATCGTCGGAGACGAGGCGCTGACCGACAGTGATAAGAGGTATCTCAGATTCTCGAACGAGTTCGAGAGAAGATTCGTCAAGCAGGACTACTATGAAGAGAGAGGTATAGAGAGCACACTCGCATTGGGATGGGAGTTGCTATCAGGGCTCAACGTATCCGAGATGAAGAGGCTCAAACCGGAGCAGATAGAGAGGTATGGTAGGTGGAAGGATGCCGAAGGAGAACATAAAGCTGACAAGGCTTGAGCTGATGAGGAATAGGGCTAGGATGAGGATAGCCGAGCACGGGCTCGAGCTGCTGAAAATGAAACGCGCCAGCCTGGTTCTGGCGTTCTTCGGCCTCGCCAAGGATATTGGCGTATTAATGGGGAGCCTTAAGGAGCTTATAGAGAGATCGGAGATGAGCTTGAAGGTGGCGGAGATAGACTCGGGAAGGATGCAGATAGAGAGGATTGCTGCTGAGGAGAGCAGGGCCGGAGTCTCGATAGATGTGCAGAATATAATGGGTGTCAAGATACCGAATCTGAAGCTGTCCGATGTCGCCGAGACCAATATACCGTACAAACTCATATCGATACCGACACCGGTTTACGACGCTAAAGAGAACTTCACAAAGACATTCAGGATGCTTATAGAGATAGCCGAGAAGGAGAAGTCTCTGAGAAGACTGCTCAAGGAGATTGACAAGCTAAACAGGAGGACGAATGCGATAGAGAGCATCGCCATACCGAGGATGAGAGATACAGTGAAATACATAAACCAGGGTTTAGAGGATATAGAGCGTGATCAGATAGTCTCGCTAAAATTCATAAAGGGTAAGATAAATGCAGGGTAGGAATCGGTCGCTTGAGAGGTTCATGATGATACGCTACGCGGTGATGATGTTAAATATAACCGTATCGATAGCGCTTATAATCTTCATTGTTATGAGGTTTCTTGTATGAGTGATATAGATACTCTGGAGAGGATAAAGAGGAAGGAGTCTGAGGCGGATTCTGCGTTGTCGAGAGCAGAGCAGGAGTACCATAAAGAGATTGATGCGGCGAAGATTGAGGCGGGAAAGATATTGGATAAGGCGAGGATAAGGTCTGATGCGGAGTATAAGAGGATTATTCTGGATTATCAGAGAGAGACTCTCGCTAAGGTGGACGAGCTTGAGAGAGAGAGCGATGAGACGATAGGCAGGATAAAGAGGCTGCAAAAGAGAAGCTTGATGAGCGCATTTGAGAGAGCTGTAAGAAATGTTTTGGGTGTATGACTTGTTCGTGAGCGCTAAGATGGCTAAGGTTCGCATAACCATATTGAAGGCACACTACGATATTGCGCTCACATTCCTCCATGATGCCGGAGTGATGCAGATAGAGGAGGTATCTGACCGTAATGGATTGAGAACCGGAGAGAGCATATCATACGTGGAGATAAGCGGGCTCGCCCAGAGGATGAGGAGCTTAATGTTGATGCTCAAACCTGTTAAGAGCACGAAGAGGTATACGTTCAACAGCATAGACGAGCTGGTAAGGCTGGCGGATTCTGTAAATATAGACGAGACCGTAATAAAGTTGACGAAGCAGATAACCGATGTAGAGACAGAGAGAAAGGTGTTGGTTGATAGGCTCGGTACCCTGACCGCGCTGAAGGGCTTTGATAGGGATCTCGCGATATTAAATTCGAAGAGCATAATCTCGTTTCTGATAAGGAACAGAACCAAGAGAGATATCATATCCAATATCTCGGTTGAGATAGGGAGGAGGGCGGGGGATGCGGCTATTACAAAGGTAGGAGACGGGCTGATAATAAGTGTACCGAGGTGGAGCGAGCAGAGGATTGCCGATCTGATAAATGATGATAGGATATATGTTAATCCGATACCGAGGGAGAGAGGCGGAGTAGAGGCGGCGATATCCAGGACCGAGAGCGAGATAGATATTATTGAGGAGAGAGGGGTGGAGTTAAGGGATATGCTCAATGATATATCGAAAAGGAGCTATCCGTTGGTCAGCGCGCTTAACGAGCAGCTCGATATAGAGCTGAGAAAGCAGGAGGTGACAAACAGGTTAGGACAGAGCGAACGCATCGTTGTTATAGAGGGATGGATGCCAGAGAAGAGCATAGCCCATATTGGGAGGGCAATACTCAAGTTGACAGAGGGCAGATCCATTATCGAACGGTTGGAGACGGATGAGATCGCCCCTACAAAGCTGGAGAATCCGGGACCATCAAGATTATTCGAGTTCTTTATAAGGTTCTATTCGCTCCCGAGGAGCAACGAGATAGACCCGACTCTGATGTTCGCCATTATCTTCCCGATATTCTTCGGCTTTATGGTTGGAGATGCGGGATACGGAGTCGTTATGCTGTTTTTCGCCATATGGTTATCCCATAGAATCACGAATCCCCCAAAGATCAGCAGAGTTCCGCGTAAGATATCCTCCTTTGTGCATACAATAATAAGCGACAACGGCCTCCTATTCATATCGAGAGCGATAATACCGGGATCTATTATAGCCATACTCTTGGGCATAGTCTTCAATAACTATTTCGGGTTCCAGCTCCCGTTCTATTCGCCGATATTCAATGTACAGCTTGGGCTCAGTAAGCTTCTTGTGGTAGCCGGATGGATAGGCGTGTTCATGGTCTCGTTCGGATTCGTCCTGGGATTTGTCAATAATATCTCTATCGGAAATAGAAAGCATGCGATAGCGAAGATAGGATGGTTGCTTGTCGCGCTCGGAATAGTATTCATAGGTCTGATAGTGCTCCACAGGGGCATCATAGGGAGCTCTAATCCGCTCTCGATACTGTACATTGCGGCGATATTTGTAGGGATAGGGGTTGTTGTATACGGAGAGGGGGTGCAGGCGCTTATGGAGGTCCCGTCAATAATAAGCCATATACTGTCCTATACGAGGCTTGTGGGGATACTCCTCGCCTCTGTAATACTTGCTGAGGTCATAGACCTGGTATTTATGAGGGGCATACACGGATCGATACTCCTTGCGATACTCGGGGTTGTTATACTCGCCATAGGCCAGATGTTCAATATGGTGATTGCGGTATTCGAGCCGGGGATACAGGGAGCCAGGCTGATATATGTGGAGTTCTTCTCCAAATTCTTCAGCGGAAACGGAAAGGAGTTCAGTCCGTTCAAGAATGAGAGGAAGAGAACCCTGAGCAGGTTCAATATAGGTAAACCTTAGATCTCACGCGATAAGGGTTATCTTGATTGCGCTGACCTTGGTCTTTGTCCCATCCTCATTTGTGAGCTCTTCGGATGAGGTAACTATACTCTTATCTTTAACATTTGTGAGATATCTGTTCCTAACAATCTCAAAAACATCGACAGCCTTTGATATCGCCTGGCCTCTCGCCTTTATCGTCACCTCCTTCATCCCGCCGTTAAACTGGGTGACAACGGCGAGTACATAGTTTATCGTTGGCTTCTTCCCTATGTATACCACATTCTCTTCCTTTCTCGCCCTCTCGTTGTTCTCGTTTGTATTCTCTTCTGCTATGGCTATCACCCTTCAATTCGATATCTTATTTATAAGGTAAAACTATTAAATAGTAGGTCTGTAGGTCATTTGTGTGCAGCCTTAGTCATCCTCTCTATGTTCTTGAACTCCTTGTCAACGTCTATATTCAGCCCGAGATCGGCGAGAGTATGCAACGGGTATATTATAGCTATGGTCCTGAGCAGTATCGCCTCGTTCTCTATCTTCGCGCGCTTCGCTATCCGCATCTCAGAATCTATAGACCTCAGTATCTTTGATAATAGCTCTCTTGTGATTTTTATGATATCTTCCTCGGGAATCAACCTTTCCGATACTATCCTCATAGCCTCTCGGTTCCCTGCTGCAAGATACTCCGCATTCTGATCGAACGCCTTTCCAAAAGTACGCATATATTCCGGCATTACAAAGTAGAAGATCCTGTAGAACACTCTGCCGAACGAGACACCATACGAGTAGTTCAGTATGAGGTTTGTACATAAGAATCTCTCCCTCCACCCCTTTATCGACTCTATATAATCGAATACGTCTATTATCTCGCTTGTTGGCCCGGATCCTTTCTGTCCTATACCTTCGATCAGGTTCTTTATCGCTCTGGCTCTCTTGGTCGATACATCGCTCATCCCTGCGTAGAATTTTGGGTATTCGATGTTTTCTGGTGCTGGCTCCCTCACCCACCTCGCGTATATATCAGCACACCTCTCCTCCCCGTATAGGAATATGCTGAGTATGTGAATAACGCTATCCATATCGAATACTATGGAGTTTGGGAGCTTTACATACTCCTTCGTCACCTCGCCGCGCTTCCTCTTCACATCTATGAAGCTCACGGCCCGCTTTATCGAGCCTATAGGATCTCGCTTTATGTACTGGTATATGTACGGCTTTACCCATAATGGTATCTCATACTTATCCATTATGCCTTCGACAATGTCCAACCTTGCTTTAGCCATCTTACCATCCGAATATTATGATTCAACCCTTTTTAGACTTTGTGTCGGTCCTGCTCGCTGGTTTTGATCCCTTCATCCTCTTGTTATAGAATCTGTATCCCATGAACCCCAAAATCGCTACGACAACCACTATTGTCAGTATCGAACCGATCCCGCCACCCTTAGATGATTTGGAGCTGCCGACATCAACATAGTACGAGCTCGATCCGGAGTACTGCTGATTTGTATTGCCGTTGGGCTGCCTCCATTCCTCATAAACCGTTACAGGATACTCTCCTGCTGCACCATTGGAATCCACACTTACATAGAATGTTATGGTCGCGTTCTTCCCGGGAGTCAGGTTATCTATGTACGAGTTTGCATCTACCGGGGTAATCGGGTATATCGATTCCAGTGTGAAGCTGATCTGCTGCGCATCCTCATTACCGGTATTCTCAACCTTGAATGTTACAGGGAGGTATGTCCCACCGGTATATGCACCGCTGGTCATATTCTTAATGGTGAACACCGCGGATGGAACTATGCTTATTGGCACGTCCTCTGTAGAGTTATAGGCAGTATTATAGTTTGAACTGTAATACTTGACGTATACAGGGAATACAGAGCTGTTGTGAGACGTGCTGTTTGCATTTATTGTCGCAGTCTCGGTTGTGCTGCTTCCGGGATCGAGTGTATCTATGAATAGACTCGTGGCTGATGAGCTTGGGAATATGTAATTATTGCCTATCAGATGCAGTGATATGTCCTTCGCCACTCCTGTCCCGGTATTCTGCACCAGTAATGTTATCGTCTGATTCGACCCGGAATACAGCTCTGGGGGGTTTGCGCTTACCAGGTTTACCTGTATATCTGGCTTATTAACTACGATATTTAGTGGAGAGTTCACCTGTGCGGTGATATTCTTACCAGTACTCGTCATGTATGAGATATTGAAATCTATGTAGTGCGTCCCTGTAGATATGTTCTGAGTCGTCTCTATGCTTGCGGTAGAGCTAGCCTCCCCGGGAGCCAGATTACCGAATGATATGCTCTGCTCACCTACGGGGGTGAAGTCGTTGGCAGTATCTATGTGGAGTGTGGTATTATATGCGGTTCCAGAGCCGTGATTTACAAGAGTTATATCGGCATTGAATGGCATTCCTGGTGTGATGTTGCCTTCTGGAGCAACATTTACAGAGATGCCCGGATTGCCATTAACATATATGAATATCGGCATTATTGATGTTCCGGCCACATCTACACCGTCCTGAGTTGTCTGGTACGTTACCGTGACATTTATCACATACAAACCCTCTGTCAGGGTCGACGGTATATGGAGGTCGAATTTGAATGGGTTTATGAAGCCGTCGAACATCCCCTCACCTATCGCCGGTGTTATATACGAGTAGGAAGGAGATACATTTATTATCGGATTTGATGCGGTAAGAGCCATATCTACGTTTGTGAGAGAGGCGGAATAGGAGTTGTACAGGTTGAATGTCACTATCACGTTCTCTCCGGAGACTACGGGCTGCGGGCTTATATTGAGGTTGGTTATGCTTAATGCCCCATTCGCGTTAGATGTTGCAGCGGCACCGGCGAAGCTTATCGCGCCCAGTATCAGTAAGAGCGTGTATATAGCTACGCTCGGTCCAAATTTACTTATTCTTGTTTTTGTTTGCATATATTGCACCTTATCCAATCTTATTCTTGAAAAGTTTTACGGCAAGTGTGAACATCACTATTGCGAATACGGCTAAGAGGGCGAAGTCTATAAGTATGGATGTTACCGGATAGTAAGTTGTGAGCATGAATCCCCTTATACCATTTACAGCGTAGGTCAGCGGGTCTGCGGCGCTTATATACTGCATCCATGCCGGCATGGACGAGGACGGGAAGAACGCACCGCTGAGGAACCACAACGGCAGCACCATAACGTTACCAAGTATTGTATACATCTCGAACTTCTTTATCTTGGATGCGAGAACCAGAGCGAGGCTGCTTAAGCCGAAAGAGAGTACCAATGTTATCAGGAGTATGAAAATTATACCGACAACGCCTTGCGCGACTGTGGCGCCCAGCATGAACGCTATGAGTATTGCCAGAGCCGCGTATATCATGGCTGTTGTTGTACCGTATATCGCCTTTCCCAGAATAAGCGATGTGCTGCTTATTGGAGTCATTAGAAAGAGCTTCAGGTTCCCTATCTGCCTATCAGTTATCAACGATGCCCCTGCGCCGAATATGGTTCCAAAAGCAGCAACCATAGCTATAACTCCGCCGACGAGGAAGTCCATGTAGCTTATGGTGGTAGCGGATGTTGATACAAGCTTTACGCTGCTTGAAGGCGCGGTTGGTGTACTGACCCCCACGGGCGCACCGCCAGCCACAGTGCCGACACCAAACTCCTTCGCAATACTGGTTATGAACGATGTGCTTGCAGATATGGTATTGAGGTTTGCGTTGCTATAGTATATGTATACACTCTGACCGCTACCAACCTTTGATGGAAATCCCGGAGGGATCACCACAAGAGCGCTTATCTTATTCTGTTTGAGCATTGATAATCCGGTGTCCTCCGAGACCACACCCTTTATAGAGAGGGAGTTTTGTTGCTGAAGCGCATTGATGAATTGGATGGATTGGGGATTATTTGCGAGGTTTGTCACCGCTATAGGGCTGTTGAATATTCCGTTACCCAGATTTCCGAAGAAGAGAAGGATTACCAGAGGGAATATTATAGACCTTAGCAGGTTAGATCTCATATTGGATCTGAATATTATCATCTCCCTGTTGAAGATTATGAGCGCATCCTCGATGAGCGTGCCTGCCATATATATCACCTATGTGTCATTACCTTGTCCATTCTAGACCCGGAGCTCGCATCTGCAGTATCTCTGAGTGTCGATCCTGTCAATTTTATAAATACATCATCAAGTGTCGGTAGGTGGAGACCTATAGATATAACATTTATCTTGCTCTTTTCTAGCTGATCTGCCACCTTGGCGAGGGTCTTTGTTGGATCCTTCGCAATTACTGCAGTTATTCTGTCCGATGTGGATTCTGCCTTCAAGTTGAATTTTGTTTTTAATAGCTCTTTTATTTTCGGTATATCGGATATCTTTGCAGATATCTCGATTATATCGCCGTTGCCAGCCATTCTCTTTAGCTCCGATGGCGTGCCGTTTGCTATAACCTTTCCGTGATCCAGTATAGAGATACGATCGCACAGGGCGTCTGCCTCTTCCAGATACTGCGTTGTGAGTATTATGGTTATCCCGTTCTGATTTAGGGTTTTTATCCTGTTCCACATCGATACACGGTTCTGCACATCGAGACCTGTCGTAGGCTCGTCCAGTATTATAACGCTGGGATTATGCATCATTGCCCTTACAAGATTCAGCCTTCTCTGCATCCCTCCCGAGAATGTCCCTGCCTTAACGTTCTCAAACTCTGTGAGCTCCGATTCTGAGAGCGCCTCCTTGACCTCTCTCGCCAGCTCATCCTTACCGATATGGTACAGGCTTCCTATAACCTCGAGGTTCTCCCTGGCCGTAAGATCCTGGTCGACCAGTGTCTCCTGACTCATAAATCCAACAGTCATCCTTACCTTAGACGGATCCTTTGATACGTTTATGCCGTTGACGGTTATGCTCCCGGATGTCAGGTCTATTAGCCCTAAAAGCAGATTTATCGTGGTTGTCTTTCCAGAGCCGTTCGGCCCCAATATCCCGTATATCTCTCCCTTCTTTATATCCATAGAGATGCCGTTGACTGCGGTAAAATCACCGAACCTCTTAATGATCCTGTCTATCTCTATTATACCCAAACGATCACTCCCCCAGTATATCTTCTATCTCGCTCATCATAGACTTTACAAGACTATGAGATTCTTTCAGTGCGGACTCTCCTTTCTTGGTTAGCCTGTAATATTTGCGCTGTCTTCCCCCGCTGTTAGGTTTGGATGTTGATGTAAGAAGACCGTCCTTCTCCAGCGAAGAGATGGTGTTGTATACATTATTCTTTATCTTCTCCCTGCTGCTCTTCACAAACTTCGATCCAATATCGTTTAGCAGGGAGTACGAGTATGTCGGCTCGCACTTTACCTTATGTAGTATTATCAGCTTCAGTATTATGTGCCTGAAATCCCGATTTACATATTCGCTATTGCGCCTATTGTATGTCGCTATATTATCGCCAGTATAGTTTTATTTTAAACTATATTACGTTTAATATTAAACCTTGTGTTTAAATACCATTACGCTGTGGTAATTTAGCCAGGTATCTATACCGAGCCTTTCTCAGACGTGTACAGGAAGATGTTATCATACTTCCTGTTTATCTCGCCGGGCCTCGTTCCGTATATAGACTTTATGCCGCTCCTATTCGCTACGTCTATAAGGCGCTGTGTTATTATACCGTCGAAGACTATTGCCGTAACACCTTTCGAATTCTCTATCGTATGCACCAGCTCCCTTATAGGTATCTCGCTGATCACCTCTCCGGATTCGGAGTAGAGTCTTCCTCTCAATGTGTTCTTAAGCCCCTCTAGCGCTTCGAGATATCTCTGCTCTGCCTGACGGCTCTCGTGCGGTACGGACTTGCTGACTGTGCTCTCTCCGAAATCCACACTCTTTATCTCAGAGCTCGATGAATCGCTATCTATGCTCTCTACAAATGGCTCGTCGCCGGACGATCTGGTATCGCTCTCGCTATGGCGCGGCTGGCCCTGGTATGGGCGGTCATTGCTCCCACGGGATCTCAGTCTCTCGGATATCTGACTCGGACTGGATATATTCTCATCTCTGTACGAGCTCTCTTGAGGTCTCGGCCTATCCCCGCCATGCTCCTCGTACCTGTTGGTATGGTATGACGGGTATCTCATATTTCTAGATCCGGCAGATCTGTCCTTCTGGTAGCCGTTCTCTTCCATTCTGCTCTTATTCGCCGCTATGGCCTGCTCTATCGGGACCCTGAACCTGAGGCACTTTATTATCTCCTTCCTTGTCAGCTCCTCTACCTCCTTCCCATCTGGAGCTCTGCAGACAAAGTCTATCTCCGCATTCATGGCCAGAAGACCGTTGAGTATCATTGATCCTCCCCTGTCGCCATCCAGAAATACGGTCACATCCTTCTGCTTGCACAGCTCTATTATCGATCTGGATACATGCCCGGATGCACCTCCGACAGATATGCAGTTGGTTATATCGTTCCTAAGCAGGTTGACTATGTCGGCTCTCCCCTCTACGAGTATTATGTCTTCGCTCTTGCTTATATCCGGACCTGCAGGTAGCTTATCCTCTCCATAAAGCGTTACTGTGCTGGATTTCACCTCTGCCTCGACCAGCTCGCTTATCTCCTTGCTGTCAGGTATCGTTGTATTCAGCATGTTCTTTACAAGCTCCTTGGCCCTGTTTATTACCCGGCTCCTCTTCTCGTTCCTAGTGTCCTCGACCTTTATTATACTGAATGAGGTATCGAACGGACCCACCCTGTCTACCGCCTCTATGGCTGCGGCGAGTATGCATGTCTCCACCCTGGCCAGGGATGATGGCAGTATCAGTGTTCCTGTAGTCTTGCTCTTTCCGGTAGTCGCATCGATCTCTATCCTCCCTATCTTCCCATTCTTCTGGAGCTCCCTCAGGTCGAGATCTGCCCCGAGCAGGCCCTCAGTCTGCCCGAATACCGCACCTATTATATCTGGCTTCTCCACCACACCCGAGATCTCAAATTTTGCCTCTACCATGTATTTTACTATATCAATGTAAGTCTTTGCCATTATATTCACCTAATCGGTTTTAGATGTTTATACCTATATCGGTATCAGGAGAAGTAAGAATTCAGATATGAATTATACCTGATATTGCAGTCATAGCTGATGGGCATGGCTGTACACGCCCTGGGAGATCTATAATATGACCCTTATATGACATACTAATACCACATATTAAATCTAAATTTACTGCTCCTCGCATCTCATAATAATCCTCTAAATAAGTATATAAGCCTTGTCTAGCTTTTTGGAGTGAGGGGTATAAGCTAGATTATCGCACCTATGCGCCTGTTTATCAGCATCGCTCGCCGCCTCGTCACGGTATAGCTCTTGCTAGCCTTTGACATCTCATCCAGCTTTATGAAGAACCAGCCCTTGTTGTTCATCTTCCATGCTATGAAGGTCTCCATTGAGGTATTGGACTCCCACCCCTTCAGGACATCGAACTTCTCCACATCTATGCTGAGGCTGCTCTTCGCCCACGCCTTGCACTCGAATGCGAGACCCCTCCCGCCCTTATATGATATTATATCAGGGCTTATGGAGTTGACACCCGATCCTGCAGAGCGCATTACAGAGTATCCGTTCTTATAGAATATATCCATAAGCTCTCTCTCGCCTCTCGCGCCTTTGACATACCTGTTCAATAGATCGCCCCTTTATTGATTATCTGATAAAATTATAAATAGCTGATATCTTACAGCTTTGACTGTCTTGTCTGCTCTGCCCTTCGCATATGTCCCGACTCCAGGTCTCTCTTAATCTGCTCCACTATCTCGAGCATCTTTCTCTCCTTCATTCTGGATATCATCAGATATGTCTCGTCTTTAGTCTCCTTTGTTACCAGTATTATCACCTCGCCGAAGTTCATCCTTGCAGTTCGTCCCTTTCTCTGAATATTCCTGATCGCGCTCGGTATGGGCTCGTAGAAGATCACGGCATCTACTGCCGGGATATCCAGCCCCTCCTCCCCGATAGATGTTGATACCAGAACATTGAATTTACCATCTCTGAAGTCCTCTATTGTGGAGCTCTGATGGGCGTATGTGATGCCATCCTTCTTGCCTATAAACTCTCTAGCGCTCACCCCGCTCTCTGATAGCATCTTAGCTATCTGGTGTATGGTGGAGCGGTACTGTGCGAATACGATCACCCTCTTTCCGTACAGTATCCCGTTGAGTATTGTGATCAGCTCTCCCATCTTGGGATGCTCCTCGCCGTTCTCCAGCGCATCATCGGCAATTCTCATTGCACTTATGACGCTGCTATTGCTTATTATGCTGTTGACACTCTTACTCTTACCGTCCCTATCACGCATAGAGTCCATATATGTCTTGAATGGGTATATGCCCTCTGTTGTTATTAGATCGTAGGCGTGAGATAGATTTAGCACGTATATGTAATTGAATAGCGCACCGAACCTGTAGTTCTTCGCCTCGATCTTGTCTATAGTCCTGCCTATCTCTATCATCCTACCTTTAGGCATACCGTCGAACCTCTTGAATGGGCTGACCCCCATCTGGTATAGTTTGAGGAGGTGCTTCTCGATCTCGGGCTTTAAGAGGTTCTCTATATTCCTAATCGTCCTGCTCTTCTGCACATATATCGTGCGTATCTTCCTTCCCTTTATGTAAGGTATGACATCCACGTCGGAGTGCGTCCTTATCTCTATCTGCTCTATCCCTAGCGTATTTATGAGGCCATTTATGCTCTTCCTGTCGCTCCCGGGAGAGGCGGTGAGCCCCACGATCTGAACGCCTGTGAGCTTGCACTCATTCGCTATGTATGTGTATGCATACCTGCCTATAGACCTGTGACATTCATCGAATATTGCGACTCCCACGTCAGCTGTGGTCGCATTTCCAGCCTTGAGATCGTTCGCTATAGTCTGCGGTGTACCTATTATAACCTTAGAGCTCTCCCATATCTTGCGCCTCTTCTCCGATTTTGTACTCCCTGTGAGAAGAGCTATCGAGCTCTCGTCTATTGACATCATAGATTTTATCGAGGAGTAATGCTGTTCGCTGAGGGGCTTTGTAGGCGCCAGAAATATCGCCTTCCTCTCTTCGAATAGCACTCTGGCTATAGCGAATACGGCGATGATCGTCTTCCCGAGACCGGTAGGAAGAACCACGATGGTGCTCTTATCTGTACCTAGCGATCTTATTATAGATGCTTGGTACTCCCTGAACTCTATCCCGTCTGTCTTTACCAGTTTATGGTAATCCCCAAGTTCGACCCAGCTCTTGATCATGAAATCTCGATTATTTATTAAATCCTCGCAAATATTATAAATGACAGGTAAGATATTCGGTATTGGCGCCGCAGTAGCTCAGTGGGAGAGCGTCCGGCTGAAGTGTAATCATTCAGACACCGGAATGTCGCAGGTTCAAATCCTGCCTGTGGCAAT
>JAJYXL010000019.1 GCA_021801785.1 Microcaldota archaeon | reverse complement strand
CTATAGAGATATCGAACAGGAATAATGCGAAGGTCGTATCAGTATTTGAGAATGTTATAGCTATGCAGAGCAGCGGACTTAAGGCGAGTAATGGAGTGGGTATGAACAAAGGGGGAGAGCTTATAGATATAGGCGGGATAAGGGCCGCTCTTGTCCAGGCTGTACATAGTGGCAATGAATGCGGGGTTGTATTCGAGATAGAAGGAAAGACAGTTTACCACGCTGGCGACACGGCATTCTTTAGCGATATGAGCCTGATAAAGAGGTTCTTTAAGCCGGATGTGGCTATGCTGCCTATAGGGGGATATTTCACCATGAGTCTGGATCAGGCGGTTGAGGCGGCGAAACTCATTGGAGCGAAGACGACGCTGCCTATGCACTACAACACATTCCCGCAGATAAGGCAGGACCCGGAGGAGTTTAAGAGGAGGCTGTCTGGAGTCACTAATGTTGTGGTCCTGAAGCCAGGAGAGGTAATCTCTATAAACCAATAACTTGACCAACGGTATACAGCGAAATAAACCTAGTAAGGCTTGATTTGATATTAACTTTAAGCGACAGGGCATCGTTTTTAAATTTTTGTAATCTGTTAGGCTTTACGAGTTTCACGCCGCTTCGCCTGCTGAGCAGTTTGAGCAGGATGTGTTAAAGACTCCACTGCCTTCAGCCCAGCAACTATCAGGGTTGCCATTACTGCTATCGGCAAACCCCAGTTTATTCCCCCTCTTACCTGAAATACTTTCAGGACTGCAAACACCCACCACACAATCACAACAGCCCATAACCATCGACTCCTTACTAAACTCCGCAGCGACATCAGGATCATCTCATTTTATGGTTTAATTGCCTTTTTATACCATTATATTAGTTTATTATTTTTACAGAGATACTATTTATTTTAAGAATTGTTTAATTTTACCACATTGGATAACTAATGTTCAACTTTTCGACAATTGCATGATTATTAATCATATTTCTCTTCTTTGTCATCGAATTTTAGGATTTTAAAACTTCTCAAATTCATGCCATGCATTGCGTAAACTTTTTCCCATCCTATGTTCCCCAGCTCCTTTCCCTTTATATTTAACTTGTTTAATGCATCCCTTACTTTTGCTTCGGAATCGGCTTCGATCTCCATTATCTGCGGGAGTTTTGGCCATTCGTCAATCGATATCTCAACATCTCCAAATGAATACACCGTTCTCCTATTCTCTTGGTAGAGCGGTTCTAGAATAAGCGAAGAGAGTATCTTTGCCACTGCGTCGAAATTCTTCACCTCTGTCTCTATCTCTTCCGTGTTGGCAAGACCATCTCCGAATCTGCGCTTGTACGTCAGTGTAGAGGTTTTGCCATCCGTCCTGAGTCTTACGAACCTGTCTTCACCGCTTTTCTCTGGTAGGCTAAATACCCATCTCCTAAATAGCTTCTTCTCCACAAACTTAGCACCGATTTTTCGAAGAGCCTCCTCGGCATCTTTTAGGTCTATCTCATCAATTTTTGTTTCTATTTCAACCATATTCTAACCAGATTTTATTTCACTGACCATATAAGTAGTGGGTCCCTTTCTTTAAGTGCTTTGTCTCTATTTTATAACTTATTTTATAAGGTTCCTTAATGTGGGTTAAAAGCCCTGAGAGGGACTACCTATAAACTAATCGCTTCGCCGAAGATATACAAAACCATACAATTTGATGTGGTACGCATAGGTCTTTATTTTTATCATTCTAGAATAACTATCTGATTATTTGGGGATGACAAAAAAGAATTCTCAGTTCACGTATTCTCGTGCCTTATCGCGTACTGGCTGAAGTACGCGTAAACACAAAATTAGGTGATTATGTGTTTACATAGATAAAATTCAACAACCTATTTTTGTATCCCTTTATACGTCAGATTTGCGCTAAGCCCTATTTATTATGGCGATTGATGCTTTATGTTGTCTAATACAGCCAGAATAGAGGAATAGTCCTCGTAGTTTATACCATAGTCTTTATTTGCTGCATCTAGGAATTGGTCAACCCCGCTCCTAATTCTGCTCACTGAATCATTAATATATGCGTTCTCCTCCATCCCTTTAACAAATTCTAGTATGCTATCGTCCTTTTCTGCCCTTTCTTCAATGAATTCATAAAGCATATTTCTTGCTCCTATCAGAACGTAAGCTTCGGCTAGATGCGCATCAATAAAGCCCTTTTCGAATTTTTTTATATCATGCAATGCGTTGTAATCGTCATAGCTCTTCATTGCTTTTGCATATATGCCATTGCCCTTTTCAATAAGCTCTACAATATAGTCGCGTATTTCATCCTTGCTTCCCCCATTAGCAACCCTATATGCTTTATCTAGGGCATTAAGCAAACCACTATCTAAGTTAGAGAGCTCAAGTGTAGCAGCATAAGCATACCATATATCTTCTGAACCTTCGAACACTGGTTTATCCCTCCGTATAGATATCTCATTTGCTATGCTGCTTATTCTGTCCTTGTCTTTAATAGCATGAAACATTAAGGTTTGGTCATCGCGTTCTATTAGCAGAACCAAATCGTTTCCGTGTCTGTACTGTTTCAGATCTTTGTAAGATACCGTGTAAGATGCAAACAGCCTATTATAGTGCCCCTGCGCCTCGCCTATGACAAGCCCTGGTTTATTTAGTACTTTTATGCTACCGTCAGACCCATTCATCTCTATAATATCGCCGTTCTCCACAATATCTGTTATTTCAGAAGCGCCAACTACACAGGGTACGCCTAACTCACGTGCATATATGGCAGCATGCGAAGTTATGCCTGGTATTTCTATGCATACTCCAGCATATTCTTTGATCATGCTTGCAGTATCTATCTCTACGGCTTCAGCAACTAATACCTTGTCTTTGCCTTTTTGGAGTGTTTTTATGTCATTATTATGTTTTAGTATGACAGCCTTCCCCCTTGCTATGCCCGGGCTCGCAGGAAATGCTGCGAATGCCGCACTCCTATCATAAAACGGCAGATTTCCTACAAGCCTTCTCTCCTGAAGAAGGTATATCTTGCCCTGCTTCAAAGCAAATTCTACGTCGAGTGGGAAATTATGCTCTTTGAGCTTATTCATCAAATCGGCAATCCTGTCTATTTCAAAATCAAATAGCATACTAATCCCGTTCACAGATGGATACCTCGCAATTTTGGAGCCAGTAACAAAATATGTATCTACATCCTCGCTTCCTGCCGTTACGCTATCCGGCTTCTTGCCGCATTGAATAACCATCCCATCCTTGTTGAATAGCCCTACGCTATATTTTCCATTAGTCACCATTTCCTGCACTATGATTGCCATCTTCAGATCTTCCAATCCCCTGTTATGCTCCTTGGCAAATTCTAGGGCACGTTCATTGTAAAGTGAGCTATACACTTCCTTTATTGCGGTTTCCAGATCTTCCCTATGCACAAAAAGCCTAGTGGCGAACGCACCGGCAAGGCTTTCAGATTCGCTATCCTCAATATTTGCACTGCTTCTTACCGCGAAAGGTTCTCTCAGACCCTTGACAAGGGTTTCGATTCTATCCATTTCATCGTTCGAGAATGTCCCGTGCATGACAGCTTCCTTTAACGCTCTACTTCCTCCATCAAACACATTAATTGATTTGAGGGATATGGGGCCGGGGTTATGTGCCATAAAGTCGTCAAATATGATTGTATCAATGACGCTAAATTTTGGTATATCAAAATCATTTTGTAATTGCATGAGGTTCTTTGCCTTGCCGCCATATAAATCGATTTCATTTTTTTTCATGCAGAACACTTTGTGCACCTTCAATCCTTTTTTTAAGATAAGTATATAATACAGATCTTAAAAACGTACATTTTCCTAAGTAATCTCCCGGTACATCCAGTCTTCCAGAAGTAACAAAAGAAGAATGCGTGCATCCACCACCGCACTTAACTGGGCAATTTTCACATTCTAAGGTTAGTGCATTTCTATGCTTAAATTTAAGAACGGCTTGCATATTTAAGTTTATTTGGTTTTTACCTAAATCTATATCACCCATACTCCAGTAAGGCATATCTTCTAAGCAAGAAACAAGGTGTAATTCTTCATTCAATGATACTGCCCTTCCCGCCATATATGGACAAGGATAGATACCGGATTCTGATGGTGATCGTGGATCAATTTCTCCTGTAAAATCTATACCAACCTGTTGGTCTCTCTTTTGTTTTCTAAGTTCATATTCTTCACCATAAGCTCATTTTATATTTTAGGAATCTAACAAATTAAATAGTTTTCTATCCTCGTTAAATACGATACCTGCTGCAGGGATTACTTTCTCTCTTTCGTCGGTAAACTCTGCAAACAGTAGGGATTAGTCGATAATGAAATTGACGGCCATAAGAAATAAAATAGTAGAGGTACACGCTGCCACATGCGTGATTGTGCAACGATACGGGCACACTTCACATTCATATGTCACTTGGATGTGGACCATTTATGAGTAAGCCCTGAGAGGGGGGCTGGCTCAGGGAGTATAACATATGGAACTTAAAACCGTATATTAATACCGCGGTTAATGTAATTTATATAATATTATGGGGTTAGCCTCTTCCTGTCCCTTGGGAAGAGTGAGCACTCCCTTATATTCTTCATCCCTGTAATCTGCATTGCAAGCCTCTCCAGGCCTATGCTCCATCCCGCATGAGGCGGCGCCCCGTATCTGAATGCATTGATATAGAACTCGAAGTCTTTAGGCTTTAGGCCCTTTCTCTCTATTGCCTCTATCAGCATCTCCGGCTTGTGTATCCTCTGCGCCCCGCTACATATCTCAATCCCTCTGTATATGTAGTCGAAGCTGTTGGATATCTCCGGATTACCCTCCTTTGGCATAGAGTAGAAGGCCCTTATATCTGTAGGAAACTCCTTGACCACAACCGCCTCCCCAAGCTCTTCGTATAATCTCCTCTCGTCATCTCTTGAGAGATCCTGCCCGGCCTCTATCGGAGAGCCGAGACCTCTCAGTATCTCTACTGCCTCCTTATATGTGACTATCTTGGCGTCTGGGATCTCTAGATCGACACCCAATCGCTCCAGATCATCCGCATTCCTATCTTTTACGGCTTGGAGAATCCCATTTACCGTATCTATCAGCACCTTTATGACATCCTCGTGCGTAGCGAATGCCATCTCTATGTCCATCTGTGTTATCTCGTTGATATGAGATACCGTATTCGATTTTTCCGCCCTGAAGACCGGCATTATCATGAATACTCGCTCCATACCTCCAACTATCGCCATCTGCTTGTAGAGCTGGGGTGACTGCGCCAGGTAGGCCTCTCTCTCGAAATACCTTATAGGGAATACCTCTGAGCCGCCCTCGCTCGCCTCGGCAATTATGCATGGAGTCCTTATCTGCTCGAACCCATCCCTTGAGAGTATATCTGTAAATGTGTTCAGTATTGTGGACTCTATCCTGAATATAGAGCTGGGCTCCCTCCTCCTCAGATCTATCTCCCGGTTATCCAGCCTGACATCTATCTCTGCCGGGACCTTCCCTGTAAGCTCGAAGGGTATCCTGGCCGATAACGGATTCAGATTCACTATCTCTATAGGCACGATCTCGAATCCGATTCTGGCCTCCCTATTGGCCCTTACAATACCCCTGATGCTCACAACGCTCTCTTTTGGGAGTGAGAGAGACTCTATGATAGAGTCGGCTACCTCGCCTCTCTTCCCTATTACCTGTACCATACCTGTTGAGTCCCTGATTATTAGGAATGTTATCTTTGCGGTCTCCCTTACCTCATTAACCCATCCGGCCAGCGTCACCTCGGTCCCATCCATATCCGAACTGAGTTCGCTTATGCAGTGGCTCTTTATCATGTTTATACCTGTATCGATATATGATTCTGTGTAGTTTCAGCTATTAGGATTACTCTATATTGCAGTCTCTTCTCTCTATAAATTTATAAAGATTAACCCAACAATTGCTAATGATAAGATGAGAGAGATTAGGGTCGGTTGTAGGGGCAGCCGTCTCTCGTTGATACAGACAGATATAGTCCTGAACAGGCTGCGCTCCACCTATACTGATGTTAAATTCAGTATTATAACGATAAAGACATCGAACGAGCTCATGGACCGTAGTAGAGTAAACGACACGGTTAAGGATATATACACCAAGGAGATTGATGATGCCCTGAAGGCGGGCAGGATCGACATCGCGGTACATAGTTTGAAGGACGTGAAGATCGATCTCGATAATGACCTGAGCATAGCGGCAATACCTGACAGAGATGACCCTAGAGATATATTTATATCTAAGAACTCGACACATTTCGAGGATATCGGGAGTGGGAGTCTGATAGGTACGAGCAGTATACGAAGGAAGGTACTTCTCGCGGAATTGAACCCCAAAGCCTCCTTCGTAGATATACACGGTAATGTTGATACCAGAATAGATAAGATGAGATCTGGGGAGGTTGACGGGATAGTATTGGCTGCTGCAGGTGTAAAACGCTTGCAAACCGATATAAAATTCGATTATTTCGATGTTGATAAGGTAGTGCCTGCGATAGGACAGGGTGCGTTAGCCGTGATAGCCAGGAAGGGAGAGAGTGATATAATAGAGATGCTTAGCACGATAAATATAGAGTCGTTGATGAGCGAGATAGAGGCTGAGAGGTCGTTCGGCAGGTTCTTCGGCGTTGGATGCAAATACCCGATAGGGGCTAATGCGAGGTACAATAATGGCAGGATAGATATTGTCGGGTTTGTATACGATGAGAGATCTGGCAAGGTTTATATCAGAAAGAGGAGCGGTAGCTCATCAGACCCGGAATCGCTCGGGATCGAGCTTGCAGAGGACGTATCCGCTGCCAGAGGGTGATGGTCTGGATAGACATGTTAACGACATACTTATCTTCCGTTCGAAAGACGATATTGCGAGAACCTCGGAGATACTATCAGAGCACGGACTGAGCTCTGTCGGTTTTGAGGCTATTGAGACGAGATGCTCAGATAGCAATACTATGCATACGATAGAAGAGATGATACCGAATTATGATTATATATCGTTCAGCTCTCGCGAATGTGTGAGGTGTGTTAGAGAGCACATACCATCTGCGGCGTTTACTAAAAAGAGAGTACTGGCTAGTGGTCCATCGACTGCTAATATGCTGATAGCAGCTGGCATAGATGTGGCTTATGCGCCAGACCGTGGAGGCATAAGGTCGATTATAGATTGGCTCTCCAGAATGGAGCCCTCGACATTGCTGATTATAGGCAGTGACGCATCCGATAATGATATATCCGAGCTTGTGCTGAAGGGATTTACTGTCACGGAGGTAGTATCCCATATAACAATAGAGAGAGATCTCGTTATACCTGAGAGATATCTCAGAGAGGCCAGATATGCCCTATTCTTCAGCCCGTCAGAGGTGCGGGCTTTTAGACGGTCTATAAGGGATATATTGACTGAGCCTATTGATGGTATAAGTGCGGTATGTATAGGGGCTAGCACATATGTAGAGCTAACAGGGCTATTCAGGAATGTGTATATGGCAGGATCGAACAGTATAGATGGGATGGTGGAGATACTAAAGGGTGATATAACTGGGCAGGAATGATAGCTTATTTATGAGGGCGTGCTTCGGTATGGATGTCGAGAGACATCCTGTATGGTTTATGCGGCAGGCTGGACGTTACCTCCCAAAATACAGAGAGATAAAGGGGAATATGAATATACTCGATGTGCAGATGAATCCGGAGCTCTCATCGGATATAACCGTTCTGCCGGTGAATGAGCTCGGCGTCGATGCTGCAATACTCTATTCGGATATAATGGTTCCTATTCGCGCTGCTGGATATAATGTTAGGATAGAGGAGGACATAGGGCCGGTAATCGATACGCCTATCTCCGAGAGCGATGTGGGATTACTGCATGATTTTGACTGCAGAAGGGATGCACCGTATATTATAGACAATATAGCTCTAACTAGATCCAAGCTAACTGATGATATACCACTCATAGGATTCTCTGCAGGACCGTTCACGCTTCTCAGCTACCTATTCGAAGGCAGACCATCTAGGACTTTCGAGAGGTGTAAGAGTATTGCAGCTAGCAATCCAGAGCTATGGAATGAGGCGATGCACGGTGCCGTTGATCTGATATCAGATTACCTGAATACGCAGATAGGTGCAGGTGTTGATGCTGTACAGATATTCGACAGCTGGGCTGGCCTTCTCGGACAGGAGTTCTATTCGAAAAATGTTAAGCGGTACACTAAGATGGTGTTCTCATCGCTCCCGGATAATATTCCAAAGATACACTTCTCCGCGAGAAACTCCGGGATGCTCGGGGAGTTTGCCGGTACAGGATGCAGTGTGATGAGTATAGATCAGGAGATAGATCTGAGCGAGGCGATTAATATCCTCGGAAGGGAGATGCCTATTCAGGGTAACCTCTCTCCGGAGATTGCACGTACGGGCGGTGATGCGATGATGATGGAGACATACAGGATATTGGATGAGATGAGAGGTGTTGGAGGTTTTATCTTCAACCTTGGCCATGGCGTTCTGCGCGATACGGATCCGCTGAACCTGAAGCGGATAGTGAGTATCGTTAAGAGCAGGCGTATCAACGAGTAGGGGATATCCTCTTATAGGTATTATATATAGCGCGTATCACACCGTCAGAGTCGTTCGGCATCCCTGATATTGTTACCTCGATCCCCAGCTCAGCGCAGAGCTCTCTGCACTCTATACCTATATCGTACATAGTCTCCAAGTTGTCCGAGACGAACCCTATGGGTGCTATCGCTATCTTACTAACTCCGTTTAACCCTAGCCCTCTTATCTGCACCTTCACATCCGGGCCTATCCACTCACCGCCCATATCTGCCCTGCTCTGAAAGCTCAACGACCACTTATTACCGAAACCGCCCTGAACGGCGTTTGAGGTCTGTAGCAACTCATTCCTGTACCTTGAGAGGTTGTCCTCATCGGTAATGGGCATGCTGTGCGCCGTGAAGAGCAGTACATAACTCCTGTCAATTCCGACCTCTGATATTCTCTCGCTCCATGCGTCTATAAGTCCGGGCTCCATATTCCATGACTCTGCCCTTACAACCCTTATATCGCTCCCGGATTCGATCAACGCTTTGCTCACATGTTCATAATAGCTCCCAGTGCCGATCTTGGAATAGAATGGAGCTATAGGTATACAGACGAGATTATCGACACCGTCATCTAATGCGGTGGCTATAGCCTCACGTATATATGGCTTGGAGTATTTCATACCGGTATAGACCTTGGCATCATCCCCGTTTGATCTGATTTTAGACTCTAATCCAGATGCCTGTCTCTCTGTAATCTTAAGCAGAGGCGATACCCCTCCAATCATCCTATACCTCTCTCTCAGCCTGTCTAGCTGGATATCTGAGGGCCTCTTCCCCCTCATTATCATAGTGTAATATCTCTCTATGTCATCCATCCCGTTAGGGGTCCCGTAAGCCATGAGAAGAATCCCGTCCATAAAACCATCTCGTTAATCCAGTCGTATACCTGTAAGTATCGGCCGCTCGTTCACCACCCACCTTCGTGCCGTGGCATGTCTGAGCTCCTCTGTAACAGCCACCCAATTCGCTATACTCTTCAACTCGTATATAAGGACAAACTCGTTATCATCTATGCCGAACGACTCTGTAGTGTAGGATATAATATCATCGTTACTCTTACTCTTTGTGGCTATACCGACATGTTCGGCAATTATCCTCTTCCTCTCTGCCTCGTCTAACAGGTACCATTCCGGGCTCTTGCTCATAGGGTAAGCTACAAAGTAGTTATGCCTGCCGCTTCTCTCTTTCGGCCTATGCCTCATCCTGTATATAGAGAGAAAGCCCATTGTGGCCTCATATCCTTTCAGTATATTACAGGCTCCGCACTTTGCATCGTATATGTCTTCTGGGCGCTCTGCCATAAACCATATGAGTATATCGGAATCGTACCTGAGTGACCTGTATATCTCCCCCTTTATAGTGCCGTCTCTCCTCTTCCATGCGACTATAAACTTTCGCAACTCTCTTAGAGGATCATCGCCCTTCTCATTCGTAATACCTCTGAATGATATTACCTCCGATATATAATCTACCATGTGAACCATCAATATAAGGAGACGGATGCGTAAGCGACAACGCTCCTATAGTCCCCGTTAGCCTCCCCTGAGTTTGAGTATTTTAGGATGACGCCCCGCTTGGCCCCATTCGCCTTTGCAAACCCCATAGCAGTCATTATCGCACCGGGGCCGCAGACACTATCATTCAGCGCAGATACCCCGCGCTCAAACCCATCAACCCTCATCTTGCATACATTGCCTAAAAGTTCCATGTCCTTCCTCTCAGATACCTTATCGCTCTCGAAATGATTGAGATCAGAGCTGGCTATTAATATCAGATTCCTACCAAGCCTCTTTGCTGACGAGACGATAGATAGGCATAACCTATTTGATGCATCGAGACTCTGGTCAGCCATGCATATGAAGCACCCCTTCAGTTCCGGAGCTATATACTTTATGAATGGTAGCTGCACCTCGATAGAATGCTCGTCCTCGTGCGCGCTCTCGTCCAGCTTTACCCCCATGGATTTTGCTATCGATGATGATAGCTGGTAATCATTTACTATGTCTCCGAGTGGGGTACGCCATGAACAGCCAGATACTGATATATCGGGACCGATCCCTGTATGGTTAGGGCCTATCACGACTACCGTATCTGTATTATCCAGCACCTTCCCAGAGGCTATCGCCTTATACGAGTGCGAGGCGACCTTGCCTGAGTAAGCGTATCCGGCATGCGGCACTATATACGCCAGACTATTGCCAATTCCCCTCCCGCCCACAACTACTGCCTCATCGATACTGCCACGTATAAAATCTATCAGTTTTAATCTATCCGATGGATAGAACGTACCGGCGAACCGCATACCCCTTACAGATATCCTCCCACCCATACAAACACAGATAAATAGTATAACCTAATTATTAGAATGATGCTGTGAGACTTTTTATACTTGTTGATATGGATTACTTCTTTGCTGCGTGCGAGGAGCTACGGCATCATGAATTCAGGGGCAAGCCATTCATAGTCGGCACATCTCCACCAAGCGATAAACTCAGGGGTGTGGTGCAGTCGGCCAACTACGAGGCGAGGAGGTTCGGGGTGAGGAGCGGGATGCCGACCATAAAGGCGTTTGAGCTGTGCAGAGATCTTGAGTATACCGGTCCGGACGACAGCTACTATGAGGCCATATCGGAGAGGGTTATGAATCTGATACGCGGATACGGATTTCCTATGGAGATCATGAGCATAGATGAGTGTGTGATATCACTGGATGAGAGGGATTATGACTACTCCTTAAAGCTTGGATCCGATATAAGAGCCAGGATAACTTCTGATATAGGGCTCCCGTCTACCGTCGGGATAAGTGTATCGAAGATATATGCCAAGATGGCGTGTGATGATGCGAAACCCAATGGTATAAAACTTGTTAAGCTGGAGGAGATAGGTGAATTCCTTATAGGGAAACCCGTGTCTAAGATCCCGGGAGTCGGGCCGAAGACCGAGGCACAGCTAGGATCCATAGGTATAGAGACGATAGGCGAGTTGTCAGAGGCGAATCCTATGGTGCTTATAGAGAGGTTCGGCTCCTTCGGAACAGAGATGTATAGAATATCGAAAGGGCTGGATAGGAGTGGAATATCGGATGTTCAATCCGTACTCTCCATAGGAAGAGAGGCGACAATAAAGGGAGAGCCTACTGCGGAGAGGATTGCTGAGACGCTTAGGTCTCTGGTAACGAACACAATCGGCGAGCTGAATAAGAAGAGCATGCTGTTCAAGACGGTCACTGTTAAGGTGAGATATACGGATTTTACTGATAGGATAAGAAGCAGAAGTCTTAACAATTACACCTCATCTTCAGATATAGTATACAGCACATCAATAAAGATGATTAATGAGCTTATAGAGAGTAAGGCACCCCGAAAGATAGGCGTACGCCTCTCCTCGTTGATAGAGGAGGGCGGCCAGAGCAAGCTATTCGGAAGGGCTAATGGCTCTGCAGGTAATGCCTAACCTTGAGAGCACACATGGTTCCGGTTCCGGCAGCGGTAACTGCCTGCCTGTACTCCTTGTCGGCAACATCTCCCCCTACATACACCCCATCTATATCTGTCTCTACTATATTCCTGGTTATTATGTAGCCGCCATCATCGAGTTTGAGTTTACCGTTAAGGAATTCGGTGTTGGGCTTATGGCCTATGGCTATGAAGACACCATCCGTCTTTATCTCCTCTGTTTTCCCTGTCTTAACACCCTTAATGCGCACGCTTGTGACTCTCGCATCTCCAAGTATCTCATCGATGGTGGTGTCTAAGATGATCCTTATCTTCGGATTTGAGCGAAGCCTATCCTGCATTATCCTGCTGGCCTTGAACTCGTTGCGCCTATGTATAAGGGTAACGGATTTTGCGAAGCCAGTTAGGAATAGTGAGTCCTCCATTGCGGTGTCGCCGCCCCCAACGACTATGACATCCTTGTTCTTGAAGAGCGGACCGTCGCATGTAGCGCAACTACTTACCCCTCTGCCTATAAACTTGGATTCGGATTCGAGTCCGATCCATTTGGATGACGCGCCGCTCGCTATTATCAGGCTCTTCGATAGGTATGTCGCCTTATCTGTAACTACCTTGATGGGCTTTGATGTGAGATCGACATCCTTGACGTATTCATGTGCAAACCGAGCTCCCTGCCGCTCCGCCTGCATCCTCATATTATCTATGAGTTGTGGCCCAGTTATACCATCTGGAAACGCGGGGTAGTTCTCAACCGTAGTTGTTAGCAGGAGCTGACCTCCCTCGTCGGTACCTGCGATAACGATCGGATTGAATCCCTCTCTGGCAGTATACAGTGCTGCGCTGAGGCCGGCCGGACCGGATCCTATAATTACAACGTTCTCAACCATCATCTCACCAATAAAGTAGATCTATAGTTAATTTATGCAGATTAACATATTTAATCCTTAACTCGACCGCTTCTCAAAAGGTATCAGCAAACATTATTAATCTTATAGAAAACAAACCTGCATATGGCAGATACATCAAAATGGCGCAAATCCATATTCAGCGATATGAATGGAGTTATGCGATCAATGTACATAAAGATGGTCCCATCCTATGGGAATAACCTATTTTTCACTCTGGGCATATACCTCCTTGAGCTATTCGCCATACTCGCAGTAAGCGGGATAGTGATGCTGATATTCGGTCCTTATTGGTGGGACCTTACCCCGATAGGTACATTCTTCAGAAGCGTGCACCTCTGGGCTGCCGAGGCGTTCGTAACACTCATGTTTATACACCTGTTTGTAAATTTCTCGACATCCGCATTCAAGAAGAAGAAGCTCGTCTGGGTGATCGGCAGTGTAATGCTGATGCTCGTCCTTCTGCAGTTCGCCTTCGGGATAGGGATACAGGGTGGGCTACTATCCCAGTGGAATGACAAAGCTGGCGCAGACCTATGGAATGGACTTGGATTAGGATACTGGATAAATCCTCTAAATGTCGGTGCGGTAATAGGATGGCATGTAGCTATACTCCCATTGTTGCTCGTTGTACTGATGTTCACGCACTACTCCCTCGTGAAGAGATCCGGTATAAGCAAACCTTACAGAAAGGATATACCGTACAGTATGGTTCGCGCAGATCACGGTAAGATGTACAGGAGAATGGTTTACATATTAGCTGCAGTTATCATATTTGCGTTGCTGTTCAGCGCACCGTACATTCCCCCGCTAACAATAGCGCAAGCTGCGTCTTCGCACCCGAATGCCATTGCAATAACCTTCCTGAACGAGTTCAACTTCTCGTCAGGGACAGCTACATATATCGATACTATAGATCCATACACATTTAACACGAGGAATGTATACGTCACTGGTCCATACAATTCGTATGTTAACCTAACAAGGACGAAAAACTACGAGAGCGAGCTGCTCAGTAGTACAAATTATACTCAGTCGTCTGATATAAGATCGGCATTCTTATATTTTGCGGATAACGGTTCGTTGAAAGGAGGGTTGAACTCAACGAATCCGGCAACAGTGATGGCCTCCGAGCTTACTATAATGGCGCAGCAGGGTACCTATCAGGATGTATTGCAAGGCGAGGTGCAGAGCGGGCTCAACAACACATATGTGACACGCTTCCTATACGATTCTGGTGTCCTCTCTATTGCAGCGGGCGAATACGGACTTAGGACATCACAGTTTGGAATGCTTAGGGTTGGGGGTCCGCCATGGTCAATACAGTACTGGCTCATACCGTATAACATACTGGAGATAAAGACCGCGAGTATACCTTGGTGGGGCGATCTTGAGAATGGGTTTATAGCAACAGTCCTATTTATCATATTACTCGCATTCCCTTTTATCCCGTATCTAAACGAGCTTCCTGACAAGCTCAAGCTGTATAAGCTCTTCTGGAACAGGTTCACCGTTCCAGAGATAAAGGAGAGGGTGAAGAACAGACGTAGGGGTAATTTATGATTGATAACGCAAAGGCAGCTAACATAATAGCCAGAACATTCATGGCAACAGGGTTCACCTATTTTCTAATATCCACGATATTATTGGCATTGAACACAACAGCCATAATATCTGTAAGAAATGATCCGATATTCATAATGGATCTCTATGGATTTGTGACATTCTTGATATTCGGACTATCTTACATATTCTTGCCGGGACTATCGCACTCCAGATTTGCAAACTATAAAACTATGATATTGGAATACCTACTTATGAATCTCGGAGTGATAGCGCTGGTAGTACCACTATTGACAGGAATATTCCGTCACATAATCATAATCGGCGCCATATCATTAGTACTGGGAGTTGTAATACATTTCATAAACATATGGAGTATGCTAATGTTAAAGACAAAACCTAAGATAGGTTAATCTTTTATGTGTTCGATACAATAATTTTGAGGCAATATCTTGATCACAATATTATCATCTAAGATTGTTGCAGAGATTACAACGCTGATAGTACTTATACTATCGGCAGGATTGTCCGTTACAATCACTATGCGATACGTGAAGAGTAGGAGGACCAACCTCCTATTCTGGTCATCCGGTTTATGGGTCTTTACGGCAGGCGTACTATTGGAGCTCGCCTTCGCTGCAGGTATATACTCCGCTCTGCTTGGCAGGGTGTACCTATTTCTAGTAGCCGTATTGGTAGAGCTATTGGCTTTGGGCTCTATACAGTTTGCAAGGTCAATAACTGTAAAGAGAGCATATTACTTATTCGTTCTGGTATCGACGTTATTCATCGCATACTCCCTGGCATCGACTAACATAGGTAACATAATAGTAAACTACATCGTTGCAGGCGTTATACCGATAACTATCGTAATAGCCTCATCCCTGATAACATTCCCGGCAGCTATAATTCTGGTATTATTCGCTTATAAATCCTACAGGGTTACTAAGAATAGGCGCCTTCTCAGTATAATAGCGGGCGTTGTTGTTGTAAGCGTGGCAGGTGGCCTGTACATAGTGCAGTATCCCGCATTCCTCTACATCGCAGAGCTGATAGGGATCGCGATGCTCTGGTACGGGTTCATATAGTTACATAATATCCTTAAGTGTGATGCTTGGGTGCTCTCTCGCTACCGCCTTCGCACACCCCATGTTCGCCAACATTATGGCCCTCTCCACAGTACTGCCTGATGCTAGTGCCAGTCCGACGATCGCTATGAATATGTCTCCGGCCCCTGATGTATTCACAATGTTCTTTGCACGGGATGGGAAGCTCTTAACTCTCCCGCCCTTCACAAGTGTCGCACCCCTCTCCGCTCTCTTCACTATCACTGTGCTCCCCATCTCCTTCTCAAGCCTGATAGCCAGAGGCAGAACAACATCGTCATCGTTACTGTTCGCATGCGAGAAAGCGAGGCATATCTCCTTAGAATTAGGGAGGACATAATCGGCACCGCTGTACTCTAATAGGGTGTGCTTTGCATCTACCAGTATAGGAGTCCTCTCCTCCTTGGCGTAGCTCACAACCCTCTTTATCATACTATTTGTGAGCAGCCCCTTTCCATAATCGGAGACTATGAGGAGGTCTGAGTCCTTTACGCATCTGCGCAGGCTTGCCAATATCTTATTCTCAACGCTCTTGGATATACCTCTCAGCGTCTCGCTATCAACCCTGACTATCATCTGGAAGTAGGGCTTTGTCGCTATATACCTCACCTTCTCTATCGTCTTCCTGCCTGCCTCATCAGCTATCTTAGCATCTATCCGTTCTCTCTCTAGCAATTTCGATAGCACGCCCCTTGCCTCATCGTCACCAGCTACAGATACCAGCTTTACATCGGCCCCCAAGCCGCTCAGGTTTGTCGCAACCAGCCCGGCACCTCCCAAGAATAGCTCCTCCCTCTCTCTCTCAAGAACCGGGACCGGAGCCTCGGGGGATATCCTATCTACGCTCCCATATATGTACCTGTCTATCATAATGTCTCCAATTACGCATATCCTAACCTTTTTGAGCTTTGCCATACTATCACAGAATCTATATTAATCTGAGGTACAATAATCAACTACATTCTACATTTTAAAAGCCTTTCCAAGATTAGGTGGTTATATGGAACGCGTGAGAGAGAGAAGCGGATCTGGCAGGGTTCACACAGTTGCTCATGGAAAGATACTCTGGCTGGGCGGCTACTCTGTGCTTGAGAGACCTAACATAAGCTATGTCACAACAGTAGATGCGGGTGTTCACGCGTATTTGGATCTCGAGCAGGACGACTCAATAACTATCGAGGCACCACAGTTCAACATGGTCGTAAGAGGCAATCTGGACCGCTCGACTGCGAAGATATCCATGAATGAGCCGAAGGAGATGCGCCTTGTAAAGACATCCGTACAGGCTGCGCTTATGTACGCCAAATCCAGGGGTGCCAATATATCCGGATTTAGGATAAAGACCGAGAATGATCCGGCATTCTCATATCGGGTCGGGGAGGGAGAGGCCAAACTCACCAAATCCGGACTTGGGAGCAGTGCGGCTGTTACCGTTGCCAGCGTAGGTGCTGTGCTATCGGCATTTGGCATAGACCTATATGAGAGTGATGCGCTGCATAAGATATCGCAGACCGCTCATGCGGTAGCGACCGGAAAGGTTGGGAGCGGATTCGACATAGCTGCAGCATCTTATGGTGACATAATATACTCTCGCTACGACCCGAATATACTTAGGGGGTTCCAGTCAGATTTCTCTGTAGATGATATCTCAGTGATAGTTGGGAGATCCTGGGACTACAAGATCGAGAGCATGCCACTCCCAAACGCTTTCGACCTGATGCTCGCCAACTTCATCAATAAGGCTGCGATAACCGTATCGATGGTAGGGAGCGTTAACCAGTTCAAAGCCGAGCATCCAGATAGCTATAGCGATATAATAAAAGAGATGAATGCGAGGAACACGGACGCTTTAAACGCAATGCGCAAGATAGTTCACGATGGTAGTAGCGAGGAGAGTTTCGGGGGTTTCAAGAGCTCATTCGATGAGGCGAGGTACGCTACAAAGAGGCTCGGCGAGCTGAGCAACGTTATCATAGAGCCTGACGATGCGACAGAGCTCATAGAGGAGTCGGAGAGGCACGGGGCATTCGTAGCCAAACTCCCCGGAGCCGGAGGGTACGATTCGATAGCCGCACTCATACGAAAGGACAGAGATGACGGCGCTGCATCTAAGCTATCGGACTTCTGGTCTAAGAACAGCTCATTGCAGATGCTGCATGTCAAGAGAAGGAGTGTGGGAATAGAGGTACTCTAGGAGCCTAGTTTCGAGTAGCTCTCCCTATGCCCGTCCGGAGATATTCTTATAAGTTCGGCCTTATTCCTAAACTCCTCTATATCGATTGCTCCGGAGTAGCTCAATGCCGATCTGAGCCCTCCGCATAGCTGTATGAGTATGTCCTTCGCATGCCCTGTGTAAGGTACGAAGCTCTCATTTCCCTCCCCCACTATATCGCTCATATCGAAATCCGACCTGTCGACCTCAAGCTTTCTGCTGTTTGCTGATATCGATGACATACCCCTATAGAATTTATACTTCTTACCATCCCGCATTATAGTGCTTCCTGGCGCCTCTTCGGTGCCTGCGAATACCCTTCCCAGCATGACAGTGGATGCTCCGGCAGCAAGCGCCTTTGCTATATCGCCAGACGTCCTAATCCCTCCGTCAGCTATCACGGGCACCCCCTCCCGCTCTGCAGCCTCGCATGCCCATCTTATGGCCGTTAGCTGAGGCACACCGCTCCCAGTTACCAGCCTTGTCGTGCATACGCTCCCAGGACCTATACCGACCTTTATAGCATCGGCCCCAGAGCTTATCAGCTCCTCTGCCCCGGCTGCCGTGGCCACATTACCGGCAACCACATCGACATCGAACCTCCTCTTGAGCTTCCTGATCGTATCGATGACTGCATCGGAGTGGCCGTGAGCTATATCTATAACGAGAAGATCCGCACCAGCCTTAACCAGAGCATCAGCCCTCTTGACTGCATCCTTTACACCCACAGCACCGCCAACCATCAGGGTACCTTCCTTGCTCTTCGTTGAACGGTCGTCTCCGAGATTCATAATGTCCTTAGCTGTAACCATACCTATAAGGTTGGATCTGCGATCCACTATCGGTATCTTCTCGACTTTATGCTTTCTGAACATATCGACGAAGTTGTCCTCCATTCCAGATCTCTTCTCTATTACGACCATGTCCTTGATTTTGGTCATCACGCCATTTATCGGTGTCTCATCTCTCTGGAACCATAGATCCCTATTGGTCACTATTCCGACCAGTCTCTTACCATCAACAACAGGGAATCCGGATACGCCATACGCCTGGCTCATCGCCCTCGCATCACCAACACTCCTCCCGGTATCTATCGTATATGGCTCCTTTATTATGTATGAGCTCTGCCTCTTGACTATCCTTACCTCTGCCGCCTCCTCCTCTATAGTATTGAAGCGGTGTATGATACCCATACCGCCGTTCTGCGCCATGACAATGGCAAGCCTGGAGCCGGTAACGGTATCCATGTTTGCGCTAACAATAGGTATACTCAGAGATATATTCTTGGTAAGCCTGCTCTTAAGGCTCACATTCTTTCTGGAGCCGAAGCTGTTCCTCTTAGGTACCAGAAGGACATCATCGAACGATAATCCGACATCTGAATGTATCCTCAAACTACCCCCGTCATAATAGATATGTGTAAAAGGTTAATAATCTATCTCAAATTATTTTTATATGCAGATTTTGTGTCAGGCCTGTAATAGTATTAACTGAGGGTTTTAGAATAGGTACTGTTTTATTTAATTGATTATAAATTAAAAACGTTCGGTATTAGTAGATAAAGGTACGTAAATGAACAAAATGGAAATCGCACGCATCGTAAGCGCATGGGATATCAAATCCTTTTCATTTAGGCTGTTCAACGGAGGTATGGTAAATGAAAACTTCTTCATCAGCTCTAATACAGGAACATATATTCTTAGGAAACTAGGCTTTCTAAAAAGCTTAGAAGGACTCAAAAAGGAACTCGATTATCTTTTATACCTTAATAAGCAGCGATTTAAATACAAAGTTCCAGCTCCTCTCTACACAACAAATAATGCGCTATTCGTAAAGCACGGAGGGCATGTATTTTGGTTATATCGCTATATAGACGGCACTCTCAAGGATAATACCAGCTACGACCAAATTGAAGAGATTGCCAAGATGACTTCGGATTACCATAATTTAACAAAATCCTATAAGAAGATGCGTGTTAGAAGTGCGACTAGAGACCCATTTTTTAGAAAAGGAATACGCAAATTTTCCCTGAGCCTCATGCCTAAGCGCAATATGGTACTCAGGCAAGAAGATAAAATGTTTATCGAAAACATAAACAATCTATTGTCCATACTCAACGAACTAAACGTGCCCGGATATGAATCATTGGCAACATATCCCATCAATTCAGACATAAAATATGACAATCTAATATGGAAGGGCAAAAAGCTAGTTGGGATTATAGACTTCGATAATGTTGGGAGGGTAAATTTTCCGCTGATAAAGGATCTTGCCACGACCATACAGTATTGCTGCTTAATAAAAGATAGTGAATACAAGATAGATATGAAATTGGCAAAGCATTTCGTGGAGACTTACAGAAGAAACTCTAAACTTTCAGAGCTTGAAGTGAGATCTATACCTCCACTCATAATCTCAAGCTGGATAGATGTTTACAATTATACCTACTGGCTGATAAAGAACGGCAGCAGTAGATCAGATGTGGAAAAGCTCAAAAAGTGCTATGCTGCAGCTATGTGGTGCAACCAAAATGCGGACACACTAGTCTCAGCCCTATTATAACGTGATCCTAGCTCTAACTAATCTTCATTTTTCCTCAAAAGGCTTCTAAACTTATCTACCGACTCCTTTGCTTCCGTCCATTATGATACCACTACTAATAGATCAGCATTAGTTATTGTTGGTAACTCTCCATTGTTCCACCAACCCTTTAAGAAAATGCGCCGACTTAAAATATCGCAGTCTGTGCTGAGGCATTTCTTTGAACATTTTGTATAACTAGTATAAACTCAACAACTGCACTGTATACGAAATGGACATCGTATTAGATATATTAATCCCATATGTATATGCGCAAAGTTCTCGCCGAAAGAAATCCTTTTTATTGAAGTGCTGTACCTTTTAGCAGGGTCGTAAGCGCATCTCATATTATCCAGACTGTCGTATGGTTCTTGAACATTTTATAGCTGTATTTCGTAATCAACACGATGTGATGGAGATGGCGGAATTATATACTTTCTGCTGGATTATATAAATAACGGAAGGTTTGGCCTCCCTATGCTCTAGTGGATATATATGACATTATTAATACTGGGGGATAAACGCATATCTAGAAATACTTGTGGTGGAAAGGGATATTACCTTAAAATTATGGATAACTTAGGAGTGAACATATCTCCTGGATTTGTCCTTACCAACAAGATACTTGAAATGGTTTTAAAATATCAGGTTTATTCTAAGATAAGGGTAGATTCAAGAGCTATATCAGAGTCGGTATATGACAATTGCAATGATAAAATATCTAAGGCATTGGATATTTTCTCTAAGCAGGATAAATTTATTGTAAGAAGCTCGTTCGCAGCTGAAGACGGAGCGGCAGATAGTTACGCAGGAATTTTCCTAACATCTTCGAGAGTTAGAAGAAGCGATATCTATGATGCAATTGGAAAGGTTTTTGCAAGTGCTTATTCGGATAGAGTAAAGGCTTATGAAACCGACAACCGAAGAAAATTCATCGGGTCAATTATAATACAAAAATTTATCGATACCGACCTCGCTGGAACTATATTTACGCGGCACCCTCTTACTGGAGAAAACAGATTAGTAATCGAGTACATAAATGGCCATGCAGAGGACGTTGTATCTGGGAACGTGAATCCCAAAAAGATTATATTGACTTACGATTCAAGTAAAAACATAAATACCAATTCTATCACTATAGATGGATTATCGCCTAAGCTAATTAAAGCCCTTATAAAATATGCAGAACAGATTGAGAATAAGGTAATAAGAGGTCCTGCTGACATAGAATGGGGGATAAAAGGGGAAGATGTATATATATTTCAAGCTAGGCCGATGACCGGATTGCACAGAAGGGCTATCCGAACTAAGGCTATTGGATTTAACAGATATATATTAGGCATAGGTGCATCAAGCGGGGTTGCAGAAGGATGTGCTAAGCATCTCAAGGACGGGATAAAAGTATCTAAAAATGATATACTGATTACGAAGTATTTACATCCTGAAGACACAAAATACATATTGCATTCGGGAGGGGTGATAACTGAGGTTGGGGGTATAACCTCTCACGCAGCAGTAATTGCTAGAGAAAGAGGTATACCATGCATTACCGGCATTAGGGATGCAGAATCGCTCATAAAAGAAGGCGAGAAGATAATGATAGATGGAGGCCTCGGAAGAGTGTATATTAATTCCAAGCATAGACGGACGTATATATATCCAATCGAGGAAGCGGAGGACCTATTGCTAGAGGTCACTCCTATCGCGTGCGAGAATAATAAGGTAAAGCGCGTAGATGTAAATTCATTCTTTGCAGAACCAAAAAGATACGCTTTATTAAGAAAAGGTAAATCATTCTTAGTCGTCTATGCGCCGAACCAATCACAAATCATCAGGTATAAAAAGGCACTTCGCAATACATATCAAAATCTTGCTATTTTTACTGATAAAGACAATTTTCCATTCCTTGCCTGGATGCTCTTTATGATTTCGAAACATGGGAGTAAGGAGTTCTTAAATGAGATTAAGAATAGCGTTAAAAGCATAAGTTCGCTGAAAAGCTTTATTGAGGGTCTTAATAGGAATATGGCTAAGCATCTGAATGCATCTTCCGTGCTAGTGGGAGGGAACAGTGAACAATTATTAAGGGCTTTTGAAGAGATACAGATGTATTACTTCTTAAATGAGATAAAGTATAGTATAATACCGAAGGGATATGCGCAGAGATACATGCGTGAAAGTTTTGAGAGTATAAGCTTTTCTACAGACATCTCATTCAGGGACTTTCTTGAGTTAGAGGATTATAAAGATGCGCAATATACTGTTGCGAATAAAACAGAACGTTCAGAACTTATGCATATATCGAAAGTTTATACCTACTTAAAAAATATGATTCTTACCCGTAGGGAGCAACAAGAGGTAAAGCGCACATGGAACACCATAGTCAGAAGGTTAAAGAATAATGGTGTAGAAATAGAAAATCTCATTGAGGAAAAGTGTGGGATAGTAAATGTAGCGATGTTGAATGCATGAGATCCAAAATGTTCATATACGGCACTTTAATTTAGACTTAATGCCTTATGCCCCAATTTACAACTCTTTCCTCGAAAGCGCTAAATGGGGAGCCGGAGATTTGAACTCCGATTACTAGCTCCCAAAGCTAGCAGTCTACCAGGTTAGCGTAGCTCCCCAGAAATCGTTGTGCTAATTTGATAGGCATCAAATAAATACCTTTTCTTATCATCTATTATATGATTCTAATTTTGTGGTTACTATGAAGCTGCCAGATATGCCTTGGACTGAGAAGTACAGGCCCTCAACTCTAGATGAGATAATAGGGCAGAAGCAGATAGTCTCTAGGGTGAAGGCGTTCGTCAAGAACAAGAGCTTCCCTAACATGATATTCGCCGGACCGGCAGGGATAGGGAAGACGACATGTGCTATAGCCATGGCAAGGGAGATGTACGGCAATGATATGTCCGCAGCCTTCAAGGAGCTGAATGCTAGCGACGCACGAGGCATAGATGTAATAAGAGGGGAGGTGAAGGAGTTCGCAAAGACGGTCTCGATAGCAAAGGTGCCTATAAAGATAATATTCCTAGATGAGGCGGATGCTCTGACATCCGATGCACAGCACGCCCTTAGGAGGACCATGGAGCAGTTCTCATCAGAGACCCGTTTCGTCCTGAGCGCCAACTATGCTAGCAAGATAATAGAGCCTATACAGAGCAGATGTATAGTATTCAGATTCAGGCATCTTACCGAGGATGACATGCGCGTATACATAAAGCGCGTAGCAGAGGGAGAGGAGCTGGAGGTTGATGACAAGGCGGTAGAGGCTCTAATATATGTGAGCGATGGCGACCTGCGCAAACTTACCAATGTGCTGCAGAGTGTTGCCTTAGAGAAGCGCAGCATCAGCGAGAACTCCGTATATGAGATAGCGGCTCGTGCCCGCCCGAAGGAGATATCAACAATGCTGAAATGCGCTGTCGACGGCGCATTCGAGAAGGGCCGTACCGAACTGAACAACCTGATGGTTAAGCAGGGGCTAAGCGGGGAGGACATACTCACACAGTGCTATAAAGAGGCGCAGATCCTGCCGATAGATGAGAGGAACAAGCTGGACATAATGGTTGCGATAGGCGAGGCGAACTTCAGGATCGTGGAGGGGGCGAACGAGCGCATCCAGCTAGAGGCGATGCTCGCCCAGATTGCGCTCGGTGCAACGAAGAGGCGCTGATACCAGTTACCTATAAATTAGAGAGATGATAGGGATTGGTTGGGGGCAGGCCGTGCGGGATTGAGCGGCTACAGCTGATTTGAGGTTACGCAATCGGTATAGATCCGCATGAGTAGACGCGTCAATCCTGTTGCGTTACAAAATACCGGATCATACCTCTATCTCCAACGGCCCCGAGTAATCGAAATCCGGGGCCTTTATCATAAAAGCCACGACATAGCTGCTCTTATCGTTTATCTTAAACGGGAGCTTGGGCGAGCATCCAACGAACTCGAACGGGCTACTGACGCTCACCCTCTCTACAGAGTCATCAAATGTGAGTAGCCTGTACATCTGTGCCGATACCTCGAATACCTGTCCCTTCACAAGATTGTAGACCTCCCCGTGCTCATTGACCCTCTCCCTCCTCTCTCCCCTCTTTATGAATATCTCGGGCAGCTCTATATGTACCCTCTGTGGCATATTCGTTCCGAACTTGAGCGTCAATGGTCCGGAGTATCCAAACTCTGGGCCCTCGATCTTTATAGAGATCGATATACTCTCCCCTACAGGTATCTCCAAAGGCAGGGTTGGATCAACTTCCAACACCTTGAACGGCTTGCCAGCCTCAACGCTCTCCACTCTCTCCGGCTTTCTCTCCTGCTTCTTCAAGAATGAGAGCGAATTATCGACCTTGTTGCTGAACGGTATGATCACGCTGAATACGTGCTCGGCCTCCATCCCTCCCAGTGAGTGCATCGCCCCCTTCCAATACAGATTTATCGCTGTGAGCTTTATGCTATCCTTTCCCCTTCTCTTAAACACATTGAATTTCATACTAACTACTCAATTTGTTTCAACACTTTTATATTGCTTTGTGAAAAATCCATAATGATGGTGAGATAATGGTAGCGGAGGGAGAGAAGGCTCCAGGTTTTGAGCTGGATGGATCTGATGGTAAGAGGCATTCGTTAAAGGAGTTCGTTGGGAGGTATCTAATCATATACTTCTACCCGAGAGACAACACCCCCGGATGCACTATAGAGGCGAGAGAGTACAATAAGCACATCGGCGAGATAAGGAAGCTGGATGCGGATGTTGTTGGCGTCAGTAACGACGACCTTAAGTCCCACGGCAAGTTCAAGGATAAACTGGATTTGGAGTTCACACTGCTCTCGGATCCTAAGAGCGAGACTATAAAGGCGTACGACTCTTGGGGAGACAGGGGGATATTTGGCGTAGGAACTATAAGGAACACATTCATAGTAGATAAGAGGGGCAAGATAGCCAAGGTGTTCCGAAAGGTCTCTCCGGATGCGCATGTAAAGGAGGTAATATCCTTTTTGCAGAATGCAAAATAGTGCATATCTTAGACGTATCTACCCGTTATCCAGCCATACCCTGATAGGATAGACAGCTTCGGCTATGAATTTATAAAGATGTACTACAATCTCATCCTGTTGTGTTGGTAAATATGGGCAGATTATCCGGTTTTGATACCTTCATCTTCGACTGGGATGGAACTATAAGCAAGTTGGGTATAATATACCTCATCAACAGGAAGTTGAACCCTTACTGGCTGTATAGGAAATCGAGGAGTTTTAGAGGTGTTAGAGAGCCTAGAGAGTCGGAGATACGCAAGTATATAGGTAATGTATATAATAGGGAGATGTATGCGATACGCGACAGGGAGAACCTCATTATGGTGAGGATGATAGACGTACTTCACAACTTCTCCAGACCGAAGCTGAATTACGGTGCGGGCGAGGTTCTGAGAAGATTGAGCAGGAAGGGGAAGAGTATAGCCGTCTTTACCGATGGGAATATAAGCAGGGTGTTGAGGGAGGCGGAGGAGCTAGGCGTAGATAGGTATATAGATGCGGCACTGAGTGCTCAGTCTATACGCAGGCTGAAGCCAGACCCCTTAGGGCTGAGACTCCTTCTAAAGGAGCTGGACTCTGATAAGAGGAGAAGTCTGGTTGTGGGGGATACCTACGATGACATCCTATCGGCAAGGAGGGCAGGCATCAGATCATGCGCTGTCGCTACAGGCTTATCCGGCTTCGAATCCCTAAAGACCAGAGATCCTGACTACCTATTCAGAAACTTTCACGAGTTAGAACTAGAGCTATAATTATCAAAAAAAAAGAAAGGGGAAAGGGACCTTAACGGCCCTTTCCTGCAGATAACCCAACTCCGATCACAGAGATCACGAAGGCGACGATCGCAGCCCAGATCCAATTAGATCCTGCCGTGAATGCAACCAATGCGAAACCTGTAAGTACCGCAGGAGCGAAAGCTACCTTTCTTAGATGCTCTCCCTCTGCCAGGTTGGTAAAGCTAGCCAAGAACAGCATCACCGCACCAATTACAGCCATGCTGTAAAGTATCGGTAGCCACACCGTTCCAGCTCCGCTCAAAACCGGGTTACCTATTCCGTATCCACCTACTGAGACCACATATACCAAATACAGGTATATTAAGCTGCCTATTATCTCAAGTGCAAACGCACTCGGATTCGTATGTGATTTTCCTGCCATTTTTACCACTATTTAGAGAGTGTGATGACAAGCTTTTTAAACCTTCTCCCAACCGGTTGTTACATTTCGTCAAAAAGCGAATTCGACAATAGACGAATTTAGTGGCATATATATGGAAAATCTTTATAACACCTCTCAGAGAGATATTGCGAGATACCATGGAGCTACTCAATCAGGGGACCCCATACAACCTTTTCGGGATAGAGGGTGGTGATTATAAGAGAGCGAGGGTGGTGGCACTGCCCATACCCTACGACAGCACGACAAGCTACAGAGCCGGCACCAGGCACGGTCCGAGAGCGATAATAGATGCGAGCAGGAATATAGAGCTGTACAGCGAGGAGCTGGGCAGGAACGTGAGCGATATAGGTATATACACTCTGGGAGAGATGCTTCAGGACGTCTCGGCTCCAGAGGCTATGGTCAAGAGGATAGAGGGAGAGGTGTCCGTAATGCTGGACGATTCGAAGGTCCCGCTCCTCTTAGGCGGAGAGCATAGTATAAGCATAGGCGCCATATCGGCTATATCGAGCCGGAGGAAGGACTTCAGCGTTCTGCACTTCGATGCCCACTCCGATTCGCGCGACTCGTTTATGGGAAGCAGATACTCGCATGCGTCTGTGATGGCCAGAGCCAGAGAGCTCTGCAAGAGCTGCTACAGCGTCGGTGTCAGAAGCATAGATGAGGAGGGGATGAATAGGTATAAGGATGAGATAATGTTTAGGAAGGATATGAGAGGTATCAGCACAGACGAGATTGTCGGGAGGATACTCGAAAAGACCGAGAGGAATATATACCTGAGTATAGATCTGGATGTGCTGGACCCGTCTGAGATGCCATCCGTAGGCACGCCGGAGCCTGACGGTCTCCATTTCTACGAGTTGAGCTCCATACTGAGAGGCGTGCTTAGAGAGAGGGATATTCTTGGTATGGATATGGTTGAGCTGAGCCCGATACCGGGGCTTGTGGCCCCAGATTACCTTGCGGCTAAGCTTTTATACCTAACAATAGGTTACGCTTTCGTCAGATAGATTTTAGGATTGGTGCTTATCCCCACTACCTTTCGTATTATCGACAACCACTCTGAGTAGGCGGCGACGCTCATTGACCTTCCGATCCGACTCCTCTATAGACCTCTTTATGAGAATCTCTTTGGCGTGTTTTCTAACCCCAGGATCCTTATCGAAGTTAGATACATAGATTATATCCTGCTCCGATGTATGCGGATTATCCAATGCATTATACTTTACAATCAGATCATTATCGTAAGAATTCCCGCATATCAGTAGCTTTCCAAGAGTAGGGCTCGGGGTATTCTTATGCTTGGCAACAGCCCTGAGAGTCCTCGGATCGTTTGAGTCTGATAGCTCTATTAGGGCGTTTGGGGAGGTGGTTGGATCGAGTGCACGAAATAGATCTACGGTCTTCTTATCATTATGGACCTTGGTACCTCCCCTAAATTGTATAAGCTTATCCATATACGCATCGGATATACTCTTGCGCTTTGATATTTAATAATTCTTATAGGCTACGGCAAGCAACAATACTATCATATTGGTAGATTGTTATCCAAGATGTATGCTGATATAGGATACCGTGGCTATATAATTGGAGAATCGATAGTGCTAAGATGTGATATAAGCTCAACGTTGTCATTCTCGGCCACATTCACCCTCTTAACGACACCGCACCGCTCGCACCTCTGATAGATCATCTTGCTGTTGCCTCTGCGCTGTACCGATATAGGTCTCATGATGCCGAGGCATTTTGAGGACCTGTCTCCCGGCATAACGTCCACGTGCTTGCTGCAGAGGCAGTTAGGACAATGGTTGGTAAAGCCGTTTCCTTTAACTAGAGTCCCACATACATCACAGGTAAAATCCTCCCGCACGCGCTTAAATCTACCTCCCAATATAGCCATAACCTGCCTCAAATATCTATACGTATGTTCTCTTTCTGCCAGTAAATAGCTCTGGATTTCTCGCCCACTCTGCTAATAGTAGCATTGCACTGTTCATAGTGATCAAAGAGCATATAACCTCCTGCTTTTAAGGTTTAGTATAACGAAGTTAAGTATATAAAGAATTCTTGCTGATTTGCGGTTTTGCCTTTCAAATCCGAATTTATTAAACCTTTGACAGTATACCCATTAGACTCAGCCCACCTTACCGATCTGTTTGCCATTTCAGCGCACTCTTCATAGCTACGGATCTTCTTGACCTTTTCTCCAATTTCGAATGGCGGCTTTATAAGTCCAAGCACCTCGCCATTTTTTACGAGCCAATCTCCCGCAACTGACAATATGCTCTCGATTGTAGAGAAAGTTACATCAATAAGACATAGATCTACCCTATCATAAAATTTGCCTATTCTCCTCGCGTCTGTGTTTGGCATATATATAATCCTAGCATCACCCCTAAGCGATTTGTCAAGAACATCGCCAGTATCAACTGCATACACTTTCTTTGCACCGTGTTTAAGTACATAATCTGTAAACCCCCCCACGCTACACCCTATATCTGCGACTACCTTATCGGTAAAGTCTATTCCAAAATGTTTGGTTGCATTATCTATCTTGTAGCCACCACGCCCTACATATCCGAAACCTTCCACTATTTTAACATTTGAGTCAGAATTTACCATCCTACTTGATTTCAATACTACCTTATCGCCTACAAGCACACCGCCTGCCCTTATCACGTGCTTGGCTTTTTCTCTACTATCGGTATATCCGTTCTCTACAAGGAAAATATCAAGCCTAACACGATCGTCAGTCCTATTCATTAATATCACTAAATAGTAACTGCAGGTTATAAATGAGCATTATCTTGCCAAAAAGTTATCAACCGTGCTTTTTAGGGCATCCTCCATCTTGTCTGCAACAACCAGAATGAGACATGCCTATAATACCTTCTACATTGGATTTTAATGCATTTTCCTTCCACGTCAGTAATATCTTCTTCATAGAAATAATTTCTTTGTAAAGATATTTAATTTCTATGTTTTATGGACTGTGTCCAATATAAGTCATTGAATCTTATAAATGCAAGACACTACCTATGTGCAAATCTCATCCAATATGCAGAATAAGACTTATACGGTCGCCCCCACCACAGTTACTGCTGTGGATAGCTATTAATCCAAACATATCAAAAATAGTTATGGAGGATGCTAACTTTTCATTTTTTAATTAAATATAAGTATTCTCTCTATCTTATCCATAATTAATATGCTACGCGATATCCCCCAGCTGTCGGATTTCTCGCCCACCCTGCAAAAATTTTTAACGCGTAATGCTTAAATCCTTTTACAGTATACGATAATAAATGATTATATGGCAGTTGTCTCTAAAGATATAAATTATACGACTAAGGATGGCGATGTATTGGCATGTCTGGCATCTCCGAAAGAGAGCGGTAAGTTACCCGGTGTTGTGCTGATACACGAGATATTCGGGCTCGATAACCATATACGCGATGTGGCGAAGAGGATAGCTGCGGAGGGGTATATCGTTATAGCGCCGCACCTCTTCTCAAGCAGGAGGTTCAGCGAGACCCTTAGCAGTGAGAACATATCAGAAGCTATGAGATTCATGTTCTCAATACCCATAGATAAACAGAGAGATGGTGAGTATAGAAAGGAACAGCTGAATAGATTAGACGCAAAAAAGAGAGAGGTTGTGGTTGGTGTCAATTCTATACTGTTTGAGAACAGACCGATAGATACATTTACCGATTATCTATCCTCTGCAGTCGATTATTTACACGGACTCGACAACTTCAACGGGAAGGTTGGCAGTGTTGGATTCTGTTTTGGCGGAGGGATGTCGATAAACTTGGGATGTACTGGCAAGACAGATACATGTGTGATATTTTACGGAGAGAATCCGAATCCGATAGATAAGATATCCGGTCTGAAGGGTAGTGTTATGGGTCTATACGGAGGTGAGGATACAAGGATAAATTCACATATAGATGAGCTGGTAGGCGCACTTGCAAAACACAAGATACCGTTTACAATAAGAGTCTTTAAAGGGGCGCACCACGCATTCTTCAATGATACCAGATCACAGGGTTATAATAGGGAGGCTGCAGAGGCAGCGTGGTCTATGCTAATCAATCTATTCAAGAGTACGCTCTGATCGCTTAGGATAATACTTATACATTGAGAGTCAGATTACTCGTACTGGATGGCGGCCCAGTAGTAATATTGAACGTTCTGTGCACTGCAAGAATATAATCCGGGCATATCTGGCCCGCTCTGCAATATGGCTGTTCGCTCCCATTTATAAATATTGTATAGGTGGTGTATGGGTATAAACCGCCAAACACCGTTGTATAATAGCTGTTCTGATAGGTGCTATTCGACACGGTCACATTCGTATACGCGATAGATGTCCGGTTACTATAGGTGTAATTTGCCGGCGGCACTGTTATCATTACTCTAGAGACCGACTCATTATTATACACGGATATACTCAAATGCTGCATAAGTGTCGGAGACTCTAAAATGTTGAGTTGAACCGAGTTTGCTCCGGCAGGCACATGTCCAACACCCTTATAATATAGATATGTTACCGATGCCGAGTATATTATCAGTATAAAGATAGCTATCGTATATAGTTTACTAATATAGTGTCGTTTGCGGCTAGGTCTCTCTCTCATCACATCACACCTTTAAGTGTGGTAATATTATTATATACTTCTAGACAGCGATCCGATACTATAATTATTTAATCCCAAATATATAACCCTTATTATGGACAAAAAGATGTCTAAGAGAGACACTGCCAGTATTCTGCTTGCTGCGTGTTGCATCTCTGTAGCATCGATCTTGCACGACGGTCTACCAAGTAAGATGGATATTATAAATAAAGAGGAGAGGGTTACCCATACGGTCCATCTTCGTGGTGATAATGTAGTACATACGATACCACCCAGAGCCGAGAGGCCCGAGAAGGCAGCGTCCGAAGCGAGAGAGACGTTAATAAGTAACGTGCCGGTTGGTGCCGAGGTAGTAGGTAATTACGGTAAGGAGTATATAATAGTCTCGAAGGTCCTCCCTGAGACATTATACCTTATCTATAAAGGGAAGGTAGTATTCGAGAGTAAGGCGAATACAGGGATACCACAGTCGCCAACCCCAGACGGGGAGTTTCATGTTTACAGGAAGTATTGGTCTACTACAATGAGCGGCTTCAATCCGGCAACACGCGAGTGGTATGACGATCCGGGTGTTAAGTACGCCATGTATTTCCATTATGGGGATGCTATACATGCGTTTCCTAGGAAGGGGTACGGCTGGCCTCAGAGCTTGGGGTGTGTAGAGCTCCCGCTAAAGGCAGCAGGATGGCTATTCCTAAGAGTTAAAGATGGGACCAATGTAATAGTAGAGAATAGCAGACCGGAGGTTGTGGCGGATGCCAAACCTAAACAGTAAGGGAATCGGGTGACTATTATGATAAAGAGGTGTGACTGGGTTGGAACCGATCCTGCTTATATCGAGTATCATGATGAGGAGTGGGGCGTACAGGTTCATGACGACTATAAAATATTCGAATTTCTCCTATTGGAGGTGATGCAGGCAGGATTGAGCTGGATCACTGTATTGAAGAAACGCGATAACTTCAGGAAGGCTTTTGACAACTTCGACCCGGAGGTAATAGCTAAATACAGCAGACGTAAGGTCGATCTACTTATGAGAGATGGAGGTATAATACGGAATATGAGGAAGATAGAGTCAGTTATATCCAACGCTGGGGCCTTTATTGAGGTGCAGCGAGAGTTCGGAAGCTTTGGCTCGTATATATGGAGCTTCGTTGGAGGGAGGCAGATTAAGAATGGGTGGAAGAGAGTGTCTGATATACCGAGCAGGAGCTTAGAGTCCGAGAGGCTCAGTAGGGATCTGATAAGAAGGGGTTTCAAGTTTGTCGGGCCGGTGATATGCTACTCACATATGCAGGCTACTGGAATGGTCAACGACCATATAACATCGTGCTTCAGATACGATAAGGTTTGACGGTAGAATCGGGATGGGCCCGCGGAGAATCGGACTCCGGGTCTCCTCCATGTCAAGGAGGCGTCTTACCATTCGACTACGGGCCCATTATCTTATACCTGTATCAGCATTCCGTCATCTGCTAAATCCGTATTCTTGAATACCGACCTCGCTTCCTTCAATAGCTGCGCTGTATCTCTGTATCTCGTACTTATATGCGTTAGTATTAATCTTTTTGCCTTCGCTCTCTTCGCCACAGTTGCAGCCTCTCTGGATGTTGAGTGCTTTCTCTCCTTTGCCAGCTTCGCCTCCCCATCACAGAACGTAGAGTCATGAATCAGCAGATCAGAATTTGCAGCCACCCTGATAGTGGATGGGGAGGGTCGTGTATCAGCGGCATATATAATCACTCTTCCAGGAGTCCTCTCGCTTATCTCGTCAAGCCTCACGCGCTTCCCGTTAATAATCTTGCTCTTCCTCTCCATTATCTCGGAGAACATCTTCCCCTTTACTCCCAACGCCCTCGCCCTCTTCTCGTCGAAATGTATCCTGTCATCCTCTCTGAATGCATACCCGTAAGCAGGCACCGAGTGGTTGAGCTTGAAAGCCCTGACAGTGAAGCCATCCTCTCTGACCACGTCACCGCTACCAACCCCTACCACATTTATCTGATACCTTATGATCGCCTTGTCAAACTCTATTATGGACCTTATGCTGCTCTCAAACCCTTTCGGCACGTATATGTTAAGAGGGGATGTCCTCCCGTACAGCGAGAGAGTCCTTACGAGCCCGGCCACCCCGAGCACATGGTCGCAGTGTATGTGTGTTATGAATATGTGCTTCACTTTGGATATGTTTAGCCCGTATATTAGCATCTGTCTCTGCGTCCCCTCGCCGCAGTCCATCAGCAGTATCGAGCCGTTATACCTTATCGCAACTGATGATAGGCCCCTATCTGATGAGGGTGCTGCACCTGACGTACCAAGGATAATAACATCGATCTTAGACATTCTACCACGTTCTAATCCATCTCTATCTCTATCCTTTTATCCTTCAGGTCCACATCTATTATATTTACATCGGGGAAGAGCTCTTGCATTCTCTCCTTTGTTATGTGCTTATCTTTTGACGCCTCCTCTATAATCTTATTTACTATGTGCATATTATTGAATATTATCTCGCCCGCCCTCTTGTTCCTCTCTATGCCCTCTATGATAGAGCCCATGACCTCTCTCTGCTTGGCCATGCTCACCTCCAGCTCCTCTGCGATAGGACTCTTCTTGGGTAATGGCTGGGGTGAGTTGTTCTCCACATACTCCATAGCCTCCTGGAGGCTACCAAATTCAATACTCTTATATCCGTTATATTTGGATATCCTCGCCAGAGCGTAATCCGCAGCCTTACCCGCCTCGTCAAGGTATACTATAGGGGTCGGTGAATCGATAATCCGATTGAGATTATTCAACCCATCGATTATCGATGAGATCTGCGGGTCGCTAAGGCTCTTTGCGGCGCTCTTCGGCTGTATGCCCAAACCGTTCAGGACATCCTCTATGTATATCGAACCTATATTTACAGAACCTGTCAGCACCTTTATAACCGAGCTCTCCCCGCTCTCCCCCCTGAGCCTATCCGCTATAACGCCAGAGTTCGCGGCTATTCCGGTTATGCTCGCCTGCGAATTTTTCGGATTGGTATACACCTCCCCAGTATTTATCGACCTGTCTCTGAACCTGTGCCTTATGTATGCCAGCCTTATCACCCCGTCCTGCCCAACCAGCACCAGGTTTCCCTTCCCGAACATCTCGAATATCAGCTCCATCCGCTCCTCTCCCCTGGATAGCCCAAACGCTATTATTCGGTCCTCGTTTATCTGCCTTACGCTCTCTATTACCGCATTCCCGATCCTCTTCCTCACAGAGACCGCGAAGTTTGTCACCATCTCTGCTGCCTCTATGTACCTGCTCCTGTTTATCGCCTCGCAGAGTATGCATATGATATCTAGCTTCGAGCCGGGTCTGCTCAGCCTAAACCTGAACCTCCCCTTTCCGGTCTCATAGAACTTGTCTATCCTATACCCTCTGAGGTTATCCAGCTCTCTAGCAAGAACGACCGCCTCCAGAGTGCATATCTGGCGCATACCTATCTTCTCTTTGCCCTCTTCCTACCCTCCTCCCTAACCACCTTGGAGAACGAGCGTATCTTTCTGTATGTATCGTCCACACCCTCGAATGCTGTGCCTATCTGCACTATATCGGCACCGCTCGAGTATGCATCTCTGAGCTCTCTGGTATTAGATATGCCGCCGGCAACTATATACGGGGATGATATCGAGGACTTGACAGCCCTTATCATCTCCTTAGGTACAGGTCCATTCCCCATCAGCTTCGGGTTGGATCCGGTATCGGTTATTATTATCCTATGCCCCAGGTACTCACCGGCTACCGCGAGCGATGCGGCGATCTTCGGCTTCTCCCTCGGTACCATATTCGCATCACCCACCCAACCGACCGTGCCTCCCGGCTGTATCACTATATAACCGACAGGCAGTGGCTCCAACTCCATTGATTTTATCAACGGCGCGGATAGCGCCTGTGCCTGTGTTATCCAGTATGGATTCCTTGCATTCAACAACGACATGAAGTATATGGCATCTGCGTATCTTGTTATAGTGGCTATATTCCCAGGGAAGAGAATGAGCGGTACATCTATCTCCTCCTTTATATTCATCGAGACGTCATCCAGTATATCTCCCTGTACGCCCGTGCTTCCGCCGATTATAACGGCATCTGCGCCCCCCTTTGCGAGTGTCACTCCGGTCCTTATAGCCTCTCTCTTATCCTTGTAGTCTACAGGATCTATAAGGCAGAAGAGCATAGCCCCTTTCTCGTCAAGAATCTCGTGTATATACCTCTCGGTCTTACCTATCTTCATCTAATTCAACCGTTCCCTCTTTTTATTCTCTGCGTGCTGATAAATTCATCGACCATCCTCTTTCCGTAATCTATTATGCTGTTCTGAGGCACGAAGCCCAAGTTCTCCTTTATCCTATTGGTGCTGACCACTCTGTTGCTTGCAATAAAATCGAATTCGTCCACATTTATATTCATTATACCCCTGGTTATCTTGCCGACTATATACGGCATGGATCTCTTCGGCGGGCTGACACATATCTCCCTCGCTGCCATCTCTACAAGCTCCCTAACCGTCCTCTGGGGCTCGACCACATTGTATATATTCGATTCCTTATCTTTAATAGACATGACGAGAGAGCGTACAGCATCATCCACATGTATCAGGGTCAGATAGTTATTCCCATCCCCTATATACACCATCCTTCCCTCTCTAATTATCTTGAATATCTTGAAGAACGAGTCTCGGTACTCCTCGCCATAGAACACGCCGAATCTCATTATTGTGTATCTGAGATTCTTGTTGACGCTCGCGAACGATCTTATCACCTGCTCCGCAAGAACCTTGCTCATAGAGTATTTGCTTGCTGGTTTTAGCTCAGAGTCCTCCGTTAATAGCTCATCCCCTCTCCTGTAACCGTAGACGGTAGCGCTACCAGCGTATATGAAGTTCAGCCTCTTCCCCTTGTTAGCTTTCACATACGCATTCAGCACATTCTCTGTCGCTATCACATTTATGTTTATCAACATGTTATAGGTAAATTTATGGTTGTATGATGCGCCAGCCAGATGGAAGAGGTTGTCTACGCCCTTACACGCGAGCATGAGCTCATCCCTCTCTGCCTCGCCATTCGCCGCGAGGTTCACCCTGTAGGGCTTGACATTTGGGGGAAGGCTCTTCCACTCGCTGTTCTGCGATGGATGATCCCTTATTATCACACGCACCTCGTGACCCATATCCAGAAGCGCTCTCACGAGCTTTAGGCCAACTCCGCTAGTCGCACCTGTAACGAGATCCACAACTCTCCTCTTAGCTCTCCTCTTTTTAGGACTCTTCCCTATTTGAGTCATATGATTCTACCGCCTCTTTCCTCCAGGCATGATGCTGGCAAGCCTATGTATCTTACCCTCTGTCAGCCTGTTTACCGCATATGGTATCCAGTCCCTCCCGTATGGAGTGTACACACTTACCACCAACCTCTTACCGAGCAAACTTTTGATATTATGCTTACTGTAACCGAAGGGCACCTCAAGTATTAAATTCTTTCCATAGTCGGATCTCGATAGCTTTGAGGCTATCCTGCCGAGTTCGTTCTCGTCCTGCGCATGCAATATTATGCGCTTTCCGGCTCTGAGTGAGTCAACTATCGCGCCGCTCTCAGCATCAACAGCAGATTTTTGTGAACCTCTATGCATGTGAAGCCTATCGCTCCTCTCGCCATCTAACCTCTGATGCAAGACCAGCTTTATAAGATGTGCGCTCTTCAGAATTCTGTTGCTGTCTCTGAGTCTGTGGAACATCTCGTATGGTACCTCCACACCTAATGCGTCAATACTCTCTATACCTCCAAGATCCGGGATGCAATCTGCCCCCATATTCGGTTCGTATTCGCACCATACTGTGACGCCGTACCTCTTTGCGGTGGAGAGCAGACCGTCCAGAAGTTTCACTGCCATATCCCTATCTATATTGTAGCCCAACTGCGATATCCTTATCGATGCGTCGGCTCTTATGTTGAGGCGGGATATCTGGTGCAGGAGCTGCCTATACGCATTGGCATTATACTTGGCCTTAGCCTGCTTATCCACATGATCGTTAAGAAATGTTATGGTCGCCCCCATCCCGACCGCATTGATCTCCTTCGCCCTTTTAAGGGCGGTTGCTATGGTCGGCCCTGCGATACGCTTTCTCACAAGTTTGAACATCAGGTTGGCAAATATCCCGTCTTCATTCTCCAATATATCACTAAACCTCCCGGAGCTTTACCGGGTCATATCTAATCCAGGATGATTAAGCGGTCTGTCAGATTAGAGCTTCAACTCCCCAGAATCTATCCTTCTTATAATCTCTCTCGGGTCAGCGCTCTCGCATGTTATACCCATGCTCTTGCATGTGCCGAGCACCTGCTTCGCCTTCTCTCCGAGGCTCTTCCCATATATAGAGGAGGATTTTGCCTCAACTATCCTCTTTACCTGCTCTATCGATATATTGCCGATTACCTCTCCCTTCGCCTTTGCGCCCTTCTGTATACCTATCTCTTTCAGTATTAACGCGCTGGTTGGCGGCATGCCGATCTCAACCTTAAATTTCTTTGTAGCTGTATCTACAATCACCTTCACAGGAACCTTTATACCCGAGAATGAGGATGTCATCCTGTTTATCTCCCCGATCACCTCGTTTATGTTGACTCCCAGTGGACCTAATGCAGGGCCCAACGGCGGGCCGGCTGACGCCTTGCCCCCCTCGACCAATCCTGATATTGTGCTCTCAGACATACTATCACTCCTTACCTTTCGTCTTCTTGATTACCTTTGCGGTGTTCATCTTTGTCGTGACCGGTATTGGCACGACAACATCTATAAGTTCCACGGTTATCTCACTCTTTGAGTTGTCCACCTTTAAGACCTTTGCTTTGTACCCTTTGAATGGACCGCTCGTAAACTCCACAGTATCATTCTTCTCTATCTCCTGTGTGGCTGCACTCATCGTTGTTACAAGCCTCTCTACGTCAGCCTCGCTTATGGGCTTGGAGAGCATCCCTCTCACGTTCCTGACCTTCGCTATAAAGCCGCGGCAGACCGCCTCATCCTCTGCCTCTATGATTATATAGCCCCTCATCCCCTCAACCACTATTATAGAGTAGACCTGGGTATCACCCTTCTCGCTCTTGCTGCTGAGCATGTTGGCCGCGACCCTCTCCTGACCCGATGTTACCTTCACTACGAAATACAAATCATCACTCTTTAACAATCTCTATACCTCCCGCGTACACCCCAGTAGGTCTCGGTTGGGTATCCACTAAGGAGATTATTTAAAGAGAATATTCCAAACAAAACATTAAAAGGCTTTCTGAAGCCCTCTATCTTGCTATGGGCCAGATTATGAGAAGGGATCATACCGGAGATTTGAGCTCTGATGGTAATATCAGGGATAATAGCAGCTTTGGCTATGACCTCCTAGGGAATATAGCTATAATAGATACGAGAAGGCGCGCGGATATAAAGAGCAGAGCGGACAGGATCTCTATCGCAAGAGGGATAATGGCCCGCAATAGGAATATAGAGACGGTTGTGGAGAAGGCGGGACCCGTATCTGGGAGGTATAGGACCAGGGAGTTCAAGCACCTGCTGGGAAAGAGGAGCTTCATAGCTACTTACAGAGAGAACGGTGCTGTGTTTACATTCGATATAAGACGCGTATTCTTCTCGTCCAGACTCTCTTACGAGAGAGGGAGACTGGCATCGCTTATAAAGGATGGGGAGAGTGTTGCCGTGCCGTTTGCAGGTGTCGGCCCATTCCCAATAGTTATAGCGAAGAGATTGAAAGGATCCAGTATACTGGCAATAGAATTGAACCGCTATGCTTACAGGTATATGCTAGAAAACATAAGGGCGAACAGGGTGGATAATGTGGAGGCGGTATGCGGGGATTTTAAGAGGCTATCTAGCAGGTATAAGGGGTTTGCCGATAGAGTGATAATGCAGATGCCGACAGCTAGCCTAGATTTCATAGAGGATATGCTAAAGGTATCTAAGGATAGGGCAAGGGCCAGCATATATGTATTCTGCGATGCTGATTCCGGAATCGATGAGGCGAAAGCTAGGATAAGGGCGCATCTGAAAAGTCGAGGGTATAATATGAGATGTCTCTTCTACAGGGTTGTAAGGACATACTCTAAGACTGAGATAGAGGCGGTTATAGATATAAGCTACTGGCGCGCCTAACCCAGATCTGCCTTGCTTGACCGTATCGGAATCCAACCCTCTCAGCTCGGTCTTCCCTGCCCCGGCTTGCCCCTCTTCCTCCTGCCTCTCATAAGCCATACAACGTTGCTATTATCGACAACCCTGCCCCTCTCTGGAGGGATCTTAACTGATAGCACGACATTGCTTCCAGCCCCGATCTTGTCATTAATTAGAATTGTGCTGCGCACAATAGATCCGGCTCCGACATCCGAGTCTGTTATTGCTGATTCCTCAATGCTCGCTGACTCGCCTATCAGAGAGTTTATTACAGCAGAATTTGATACCTCTGCAAAATCCATAACGAGAGATTTTGCATCTATATATGTATTCTCGCTAACATTGGCAAGTGTGGATACGAGTCCGCCGACATCGCCGTTCATGTTCGTATGCCTGACGAACCATCTGATAATGTGCTTCCCATTCTTATCGTCGCTCTCTACCATAACCGTGTCTATATCACTACCTATCCCTCTAAGCTCATCCGTACTCTTCACACTTACGGCATGTGATATCGTCTTTCTCATATGACCCCCTACCTCTAACTATTAATCCCATATATTTAGATATTAACTGTACGATTCGGCAATACCCATACCCCACGCTTACTCTGGCGTAACCTGCGATAATATCCTCTTGGATACCTCCTTACCAAGCAGCCTCTCGACCTTCCCAACATTCGCCCTTATATCCGATACGCTCTTTATCCCGTTGTCGTAGAGCCTCCTCGCCCTGACCCTGCCTATCTGCTCCAGCCTCACAAGGTCTAGGAGCTCCTCCCTTATCCCGTATCTTAGGCGGACTCTGGTATTTATCAGAGAGCGGTACGGGTTGTGCACCAGCTTTGATAGCTCTATCCATGAGTATAACATCCAGTCTGCATTCGATACCTTAGCATATAGCGCACCCGGAGTCATATTGTAGTCCAATAGTATGGACTCCTCGCTCTTCTCCTCTACCCACTCGTATAATGATTTGGCGGTAGCGAACGCGCCAACCTCATCCTGAAAGCCATATGATGTCTCATACTTTGAGGATTTTATAACCCCTTTATTTAGATAATTTAGGAACTCGTCCTCCACATCCTCAGCCTTGCCTTTGAGGGGCCTGGCATATGGACGCATCTCTACCGTATTCGATATCACATACAGCTCCGAGATTATATCCCTCTTAGATCCCATATTATCTATAATCCATTTTGCTGAGAGTGGATCTATATACAACTCGCTTATGCGTACGCCTATCCTCGTCGGGACGAGCCTGCCAGAGCTATGTCCTATGAAGCCCCACCCTATAAGCTCGTCTATTATATCGTTCACTATAGACTCTATCCTGGATCTCTCCCCATACTGGAAGCTATAGAAGCTCTTAGCGAGAAAGCTGTGTATTGAGTCCCTATCTGAGAATAGCCCCGTAGATACGAATGATAGTATGTGAGTTCGTAGCACCGGTGCCACTCCGAGGGCGGAGTATATGGGTTCGGGATCCGCATTTATATACCTCTCTGCTACCTCATCTACCGATTGTGACGGTCCGCACGATAGGAAAGCCCTCCCCTCGTGATCGTATTTAGGCCTCCCGGCCCTGCCGAACAGCTGCATGACCTCATTCACCCCTATGCGATCCGTGCCTCCCCCGTTATATCTGACCATATCCTTGACCATTACCGTATGGGCTGGCAGGTTTACTCCGAGTCCGAGTGTTGTCGTAGAGCATATAACCTTTATCTCGTTATTTCGGAATGCCTCCTCCACCGTTCCCCTCTGTGAGTTTACCAGGCCGGAGTGGTGGAATGCTACGCCTGCCTTTACGCATTCGGAGAGCCTCTCGCACTGCTTCGTCGGCCTATCCAGTGTGTTGAGTATGCTCCTGCTAATCGCCTCTAACCTCTTCTGATCCAACACCCCATTCAGGCCCTTCATATACTCGGCAATACGTCCGGCCCCAGCCTCGGCGTTCCTCTTTGTGGCGTAGAATATCAGGAGCTGCTTCTCTATATTCAATGTATCCTCTAACAGGAGTATCTCGGCACTCTTACCCTTCCCTCTGAGTACCACCTCCATTCCCCCGCTCTTATCAACCATATAGGCTCGCCCATCCTTGAGCACGCCTTTGACAAGCTTGACAGGCCGGTAGTCGCTCACCACCAGCTCGGCGTCTAGCCATTCGGCTATGTCCTCCGAATTTCCCACAGTTGCGCTGAGGGCGATAATCTGCGCGCTGGTGAACTCTCTTATCCGTGTCATGACCAGCTCGAGCGTTGGGCCCCTGGAGACCTCCCCTATCATATGCACCTCGTCGAATATTACACAGCCAACCCTGCCGAGCCAGTCTATCTTATGCCTTATAAGACTGTCGAACTTCTCCGTAGATACAAACATCATGTCATATTCTGCCATCCATGGATCTGTTGAATCCATATCTCCTATAGATATCGCCGTCTTTATGTATGGGTAATCGTGGACAAACTCATTGTACTTCTCCGTAACCAGCGCGCGCATAGGAGCGATATATACAGCCTTCTTTCCGGATAGGATATTGACCATGCAGGCGATCTCTGCTACGATGGTCTTACCGCTGGCAGTTGGTGCGGCTACGACAATGTTCCTCCCATCCAATAGTCCATTGTCTATGGCTGCAGACTGAGGTGGGGTAAGCTCCCCGATACCCCTCGCAGATAGCGATTCGATTATCTCGTTATTTACCCTGCCCTTAAGATCCTCGATCCTCATACCATGTGCCTCTTCCTGATTACTCTGTGAATCATACTTCGCAATAAGATTTAGATCCTATGCGGATGTGTGCGTCGAAGGGATTAAATACCTTTATCTACCCTAATAGAGTTGACCTTACATACTTAGATTTATGTATCGGTCATAGAGTGATGCAATGATAACGAACTTTACCATGGATAAGGTGGACGCAAAAATTGAGGAGATTGAGAGGCTGGGAAGGCAGAGATACCCAAGACTTAACATATCTATAGATAATGTTGAGGATAAGAGTGATAGGGTCGTGGTGGCTTACACATTCCTAGCGGATTATAAGGATGGGGATGGCGAGAAGGCGAAGGATGTGGGACACATAAAGCTTAGCGGAGTGGTAGAGCTATCCGAAGACAAACCCAAACATGCGAAGATTGTAGAGCAGTGGAAGGCAAAGGGTAGTCTGCCAGTTGATGTTGCAGAGGAGGTTATCAACGGCCTAAACTTCAGGTGCAGCGCGACCGGCACACTTATTGCATACTCATTAGGCCTTATCCCGCCGCTCGTGATAAGCCAGACTAAGATAAATGAGCAGGCTGAGAAGAAGTGATTGTATAGGCACACATTTTGTGCCAATGCAATACCATCTTTTCATAAGAGGTGTTTTATATTTTATATCTCACCTTAAATTCGCTAATTTTGTTGTGAGTTTATGAGACAGGTTGAGAATAGTGGCAGAGAGATTCTCGGTTATGTCTTGGATGTCGACTATCTAATAGTGGATGGCAGAGGACGAATAAGATTGACTATACGAAGCGGCGAGGCGGTATATGAGGTGTTTGACAGCTCATTCACGCCATATTTCTACATATGCCCATCAAAGCCCTTAGACATACGTACGGTAGAGTCCGTCTCTATAAACAACCAGGGCAGGCAGATAGGTCCGTCTAAGGCAGAGAGGATGAGGAGAGAGATATTCGGAGAATCTGTAGATATCTTCAAGGTGTCTCTGAATAATCCATCCGACGTGCCTAAATTAAGCAATGCCTTTACAGAATACGGCACGATCTATGAGGCCGACATCCCGTTTGCAAAGAGGTATCTGATAGACAAGGGAGTAATTCCATTAGAGTACTACAGATTCGTTGTCGAAGACATAGATGGACGTGCAGAGCTCGTTAGCTTCTCGAGAGAGAGCTCTAAACAGATAGAGCTTAATCGCATGAATGTCATGTGCTTTGATATAGAGACATACAATCCGGTAGGCATGTCCAGACCGGATAGAGATCCTGTGATAATGCTGAGCTACTCGTACATCTCGAACGGAGAGGGCGGCAGCGGGGTCATAACATTCAAGAGGGTGGATAGAGATTTTGTCAGATACGTACCGGATGAGGCTGCGCTGTTTAGCGATTTCTTACTGCTTCTCGATAAGCTCGATATAGATATCGTATCGGGCTACAACTCGGCTAACTTTGACGTAAATTATATGATAGAGCGAGCCAAGGCCCTCGGAATAAGATTTAACATGGGGAGATTTAAGGGAGACACTAAGATAGAGAGACACGGTCTAGTCGATAAGGTGAAGATACCTGGAAGGGTTCATGTCGATATGTATGTAGTATCAAGATTTATAGCCGTTGTAGGGGCTGCGGAGAGCATACTAAAGCTGAATAGTTATACCCTTAGGAATGTCTACGAGGCCATATCTGGAGAGAGGAAGGTTATGGTTGATAAGCCGGATATATACAAATTATGGGATGGGAGCAAGGAGGATGTTGAGACGCTTGCGGATTACAACCTTAACGATTCTCATGCTCTCCATACTGTCTACAACGCATTTATACCTATAATGATAGAGGCCACGAGAATATCTGGCAACTCCCTTAGCGATATATGTGTATCGACAACCGGACAGATTGTCGAGTTTCTACTCATGAGATACGCATTTATGTTCAACGAGCTGATACCGAACAAGCCAGACGAGGGGATGATAAGAAGAAGGATGTCGGATCCGATAGTCGGCGCATACGTGAAGACGCCTGAGCCGGGCCTATACGAGAATCTCGTCGTTTTCGATTTCAGGAGCCTGTACCCATCAATAATAATATCCCATAATATAGATCCGTCATCCCTATGCAAGGACTGCACCGAGTATTACGAGTCCCCCCTAGGCTTCAAGTTCTCTAAGGTTAAGAGAGCCATAACACCCACGATACTCAAGATAATAATGGACGCCAGGAGCGAGGTTAAACAGCTATACAAAAAGGATAAAGGGAATATAATGCTCGGATCGAGGTCCCAGGCGTTGAAGATAATAGCGAACTCATTTTATGGGTATCTCGGATATGCTAGATCGAGATGGTACTCTAAAGAGTCCGCGTCAAGTACCACAGCTTACGGTCGACAGTATATACAGGATGCGATAAGCAGGGCGGAAGGTGCCGGTTTCAGGGTTATATACGGCGATACTGATTCGATAGTGATGCTGCTCAACGAGAGGAGCAGGGACGAGGCGATATCTTTCGTTGACGGATTCAACCGGAGCCTGCCAAACTCGATGAACCTCGAGCTAGAGGACTTTTACAGAAGAGGCATATTTGTAGGCAAGAAGGTCGAGCAGAGCACCTCGGGTGCGAAGAAGAAGTATGCACTAATCTCATATGACGGCTATATAAAGATACGCGGCTTTGAGCTCGTTAGAAGGGATTGGTCGAGGATCGCAAGGGATACGCAGAGGAGCGTGTTAGAGGTCATATTGAGAGAGGGTAGCGCAGAGAAGGCGCTGGAGATAGTCAAGAGCACTATAGAGAGGTTGAAGAGCGGCGAGGTGCCCATAGAGAATCTATCAATAAGGACACAGCTTAGAAAGAGTATAAATAGTTATGATACAAAATCACCAGAGGTCAGCGCCGTAAAGAGGGCGATAGAGGCTGGACTTAAGAGGAGGGCGGATATGGAGCATGCGGTCATAAGCTATGTGATAACAAAGCACGGCGCGACGATATCTGAGAAGGCTACGCTTACGGAATTCGCGAAAGATTATGACGCGGATTACTATATAAATAACCAGCTGATACCTGCGACTATGCGCATTCTGAAGGAGATGAATTTCAGCGAGGACGAGCTCAAGGGGCTCGGGAAACAGAGAAAGTTATGAGTTGATTTTATGGATAGAACGGACGGTATCGAAGATGACGTGGATGAGACAGAGGATAGCATCAGCCCCGAAGAGAACGAGAAACTTATGAGAGAGGTCGGATCCTTCTCTTTCAAGGCTATACAGAGAGCTAAAGATATGATTAAACCGGGGGTAAGACTCTTGGAGGTTGCCGAGGCGTTAGAGCTATTCGTAAAGGATAATGGATTCGATATCGCATTCCCTATCAATCTCTCCGTTAATAACGAGGCTGCACATTATACCCCGACTCTCGGGGATAGCAAGGTATTTGGAGAGAGCGATCTGGTAAAGGTGGATTTCGGCGCAGGAAAGCAGGGGGTTCTGGGCGACTGCGCAGTGTCGGTTGACATCTCTGGAAATTACCAGAAGCTGATAGAGTCGACCGAGAGGGCTCTCTCTGAGGCCATATCTATCATAAAGCCCGGAGTTAGGGTTAGAGATATCGGAAAGAGGATAGATGAGGTTATAAGAGGGATGGGATGTCTCCCGATAAAGAATCTGGGAGGCCACGGCGTCAGGATACATGAACTCCACTCGGATCCATTCATACCGAACTTCGACAACGGGGACGATACCGAGCTGGTAGAGGGAGATGTCATTGCAATCGAGCCTTTCGCTACAACGGACAGAGGGCGGGGTTATGTTGGAAATAGCGATACTGTAGAGATATTCAGCCTTGTACACCAGTCAAACACGAGATCGGCTAACTCCAGGAAGTTGCTCGATAAGCTGGTCGCAACGGAGAGGCTAGATCCGTTCGCGGCGAGGTGGTTTGGGGACCTATTCAATTCGAAGTTTGAGCTCTATGCAGCTATCGGCGAGCTTGTGAGGAATGGCGCTTTAGAGAGTCACCCGATGCTGATCGAGCTCGGCGGCGGAATTGTATCGCAGCATGAGGCAGAGGTTGTAGTTAGACACGATGGGTGTGATATACTTACCATCTGAACAATTCCCATTCTTGTAAACTTGTAGAGTTGTAGAATAGGGTGAGCATATCAAGCAATGATACATACGAGAAGGCGGAAGAGCCTAACTGGGCCGCTTGTGAATAGTGACGAATGACGAAACGGAAGGGCTCAATATTTGTAGAATCCTTCCATGCTCTTCCTTCCGAGCTTGCCCTCTCTCACCAGCTTTGCGATTGTTCTGGATGGCTTGAAGCGCACATCTCTCTTATCTTTGTAAATCTCCAGCATTATGTCGTTACACACGTCTATGCCTATAAAATCTGCTAATTCGAACGGACCCATTGGATGATGCAGACCGAGCTTGACTATTGTGTCTATGCCTTCCTTGGTTGAAACACCCTCATCCAGTGCGGTTGCAGCCTCATTTATGAAAAGCATGAGTAGCCTATTAGCTATGAACCCGGGTGAATCGTTAACTGCAACTGGGGTCTTGTCCATGCTTATGGCAAACCTTTTCGAACGCTCTATGGTCTCCTGAGATGTAGTATTCCCGTTTATTACCTCTACCACTCTCATTACAGGCACAGGATTGAAGAAATGCATGCCTATGAATCTGCCCTTGACGGATAACGAGTTGGATAGTATGGATATAGGTATTGAGGAGGTATTAGTCGCTATGACCGTATTATTGCCCACATGAGCCTCTATCCGTTTTAGTACAGATTCCTTGACCTTTCTTACCTCCGATACCGCTTCTATTACCAATTCGGAATTCTCTAGCGTTTTGTAGTCTACCGATATCTGCAGATTTTTCAGATATTTATCTCTCTGCTCTGCTGTGATAGCTTTTGAGGCAATAGCCTTTTCGAATCCTGATTCGATACGCTTTCTGGCAACGCCTATCCCATTCTCGCTATGTGCTATTACTATAACTCCGTAACCACTCGAAAGCGCGGCCTGCGCTATTCCAGTACCCATCGTTCCAGAACCGACTACCGCAATTTTGCTATGCATCACATCGCCTTATTATCATTGCGGCTGCGCCTCCGCCGCCATGGCAGAGCGTAGCCAGACCGGTATCCCTTTTCCTGTCCAGCAGCTCGTATACCAGTGTTGTAAGTATCCTTGCACCAGTAGCACCTATCGGATGCCCCAACGCTATCGCGCCACCGTTTATATTGACCTTATTCTTGTCAATACCTAATGCACCTATGACCCCGAGCGCTTGCGCGGAGAACGCCTCGTTCAGCTCTACTAAATCGATATCGTCGATTGACAACTTAGTCTTTTTTAATAATTTTTTAACTGCGGAGACTGGCGCCATACCGTAATATTTAGGATCTATTCCAGAAGAGGAAAACGCCTCTATCTCTGCGAGCGGCTCTGTGCCGGATTCTCTTACCTTTTTCTCTGACATCAATATCAGGAATGACGCGCCGTCGCTAAGCTGTGAGGAGTTGCCTGCAGTAACACTTCCGTCTTTTCGGAAAGCCGGTTTCAGAGCGGCTAATTTTTTCATGGTTGTATCTCTCCTTATGCCTTCGTCTGTGCTTATCTGGTCGTCACCATTAACTATCGGAGTTATTTCGTGCTTGAATTTTCCTGCATCTGTCGCCTCTGCAGCACGCCTATGGCTCTCCACGGCAAATGCATCCTGCTGTTCACGCGTTATTTTGTAGTCGCTGGCTATGTATTCTGCCAGTGCGCCCATATGGAGATCGCTGTAGCAATCCCATAGGCCGGCATTTATCATCTCGTCGACCAGCTCAAAATCGCTTGCCGGTATTTTCTGTTCATTGAGCTTCTCTACGAATTGCTTAAGTCCGATATTTCCCAGCCTGTTGAACTTGCGCACACCCTTGATGGAGAATGGAGCCCGGCTCATGCTCTCCGTTCCTCCAGCAGCTACTATATCAGAGTCTCCTGAGAGTATCGATTGCGATGCTAGATCTACCGCTTTGAGGCTGGATGCACATACCATATTAACCGAATACGCAGGTGTGGTATCAGGCATACCGGAAAACATTACAACCTGCTTTGCAGGATTCTGTCCCAATCCTGAGGAGAGAACATTCCCGAGTATGAGCTCTTCCACCTCGCTAGGGGCTATTCCGGATCTATCGAGTGTCTTCCCCACGACCTGAGCGCCAATACCTATTGCATTTAGGTCTGATAACTCTCCGAGGAATTTGCCTATTGGGCTCCTGCCTGCCCCGACTATGTAAACTTTCCCCATATTATTACCCATTGTCGAATGAATGCGGACGGTGATCGAGAAATGCTTTTATGCCGATGCCTCTATCCCTGTGTTTGAAGCACTTTATGAATCCGTCCCTTTCTGCGGAATAATCTGGTTTTGAATTCTTGTACAACGCAAGCTTTGCCTCCTTTATTGAACTCTGGCTATTGCTTGAGAGCAGGCGTGCTATCCTCTCCGAATATGCGTCGAGTTTTATTCTTGTAGTTACCGCATTCACCAACCCTATCCTAAAAGCCTCATTTGCGTCTATTCGCTCTCCTGTCAGTATCATGTATTTAGCATTGCCCATCCCCACTATCGATGGAAGTCGGTATGTCCCGCCACCACCGGGCATTATGCCGAGCGTCGCTTCAGGAAACCCGAATGTGGATCGCGATGATGCTATTCTTATGTCGCATGCTAATGCAAGTTCCAGCCCTCCGCCCAGACAGTATCCGTTTATTTCCGCGATTACAGGCTTTGGCATCGTCTCGATATTAATTGTGAGCTTTTTCAATGAATCGACAAATCCCGCCACCTCTTTGGGACCGGATAACCTGTTAATGTACTTTAGATCTCCGCCGGCACAGAATGCCTTTGTACCCGCACCCGTAATTATTATCGATCTGCAAGAGGAGTCATTTGAGAATTTTCTAAGCGTTTTATCTAGATCTTTTATCATCTCGGCTCCAAGAATGTTGAGATGTTTTGGATCGTTAAGGATTATCTTGCATACTGTGCCTCTTTTTACCACATCGATTTTTTGGTTTTGCATTTCGATACCTATCTGAATGCTTTAAAATCCTTACCCAGCACGCCTTCGGCAATCTTGAGCGACTGTATCTCATCTGTTCCCTCATATATCCTTGCAACTCTGCTATCGCAGAACAGCCTTCCGACAGGAGATAATATAGAATATCCGAAACCCCCGAATACCTGAACGGCTCTGTCTGCAGATTCGAATGCCAACCTTGATGCGATCTTCTTCGCAAGCGATATCCTGAGATCGAGCTCGTTTATAAGACTCTCGTTAGACGGATCCGCTTCGTATTCGGCCTTTCTTATCGCGGCGAAATATACGGGCCAGCGTGCCATCTCTAGGTTCTGCCTTATCTCTGCGATATGATTCTGTATCAGTTGGTGCTTGCCGATCTCCTTCCCATGTTGTATGCGCTCCTTCGCCCTCTCCACCACCGCATTCAGGCAAGCCTCTATTACGCCTATTGATGCGGATGCTACCCCCATTCTACCATTCATAAGGCCGGAATATGCTACATGCATGCCGTTTCCTATGCCGCCAAAGACGTCTGCCTCGTCTACCTCAACCCCATCCATCTGCGGCATTGCGGTATCGGAGGTGAAAAGCCCTATCTTCTCTTCCATCCTCATAGGTATACTAAATCCAGAGCTTTTAGAGTCTACTATGAACGCACTCTTCTCGTCTCTGTTATCTTTTGACCTTGCAAATATTATCAGGTTATCGGCTATAGAGCCGTTAGTTATCAGGTATTTCGAGCCGTTCAGGATGTATCTGCTCCCTCTCTTCTCGTACGTGGTCTGCATCTCTGAGGGGTCACTTCCCGCTTCAAGCTCTGTCAATCCGTATGCAAATATCTTTTCGCCTCTCACTGCGGGCCTTAGGTATCTCTCTTTCTGATCATCTGTACCCCACCTCTGAATCATCATCTCTCCCAGAAACATCTGCACATTGATAAAGCTTGAGAGACCCATGCCTAATTGGCCGAGCCTCTCCTTCACCAGAACGGACACTAGCGGGTTTGCACCTCTCCCGCCGTACCTTTTGTCTACAGATGCACCTATTATCCCGTGCTTCGTCAAGACCTTTTTATGATCCGGATTGACCTCGCGCTTTATGTAATGCTCGAATTCTGATTTGGAGAGCTCTTCTGCAGCCTTGTCAGCATCATCCAGTATCTCTAACTCGTCCCTAGAAAAATGATACATGCTACCGAGATCCTTTACTGATTGAGTAAATAGCTCTTCCATCATTCCACCATTTTAAATTAACAACGCAATAATAAATTGTTATCCCTGCTTATTCTTTTCCAGCACAGCTTTAATATTGCTTATTATCTCGGAAATCTTCTCCTCGCTGACCCCTCTCACTATTCCCTGGCCAAGACCGCTGATTATACCGCTTACATCAAAGTCAGCATTCCATGACAGATTGGTTGCTGCCGCATCGCCATCCATCCTCACTACGAGTTGTATGCTCACTTTGTTGCCAAAACCGCCTCCGGTCAATAGGTATTTTATTAAACCGTTACCCTCCTTTTCAAATACACCGTGTATCAGAAATGTGCCTCTGAGGTTGCCTATCCCTACCTCTACGGCTATCGAAAATTCGTTATCTCCTATTTTACTAAAATCTCTCGAATCTGGTATGCATTTTGATACCATCTCCGTATCTGAGAAGAAGTTTTCTGAATCAGTTATATTAGCATTTATGTGTTCTTTCCCGGAAAAGCTTACCCTCATTTTGCATCAATGATATTTGTAAGAATAGATTAAAGACTTGCGCTTTGCACGGTCCGTGTATAATATATTCTTCAATAAATCTGCATCCGAACACGGCGTGATTTGCACTAACGTATAAATTTCTACAGAGCGATACTACTCTCTCAGTATGCTACCCATAGCACCCTTAGCCTCCATCTCCATAATCATGTGTTTCAAATCGAGAGAGACCTTCGTCCCGGTGACATCCTCCCGCCCGTCAACGGCGTGGGATTTCCCGCTCACTTTGTTAAACGATGTTGATATATCAGTCGCATTTGCTGTACCCGCATGACGGACATGTGAAACATCCCTCTCCCGCAATCATCATGGATGTGCATTCTGGACATCTCTGCCCCTTTTTGGGTGAGAGGGTATAGCTCCCGGCGCTGTTGCGTATCTCATCAACAGTCATACGTGCGCTATCCTGCTCCTTATGCCTCTCCCTCATCTCCGTTATCTTGCTCTGCCTCTCCACCGGCTGAAGCACCTGCACGCTCTTGCTGCTGTCCCTGTATACGGTTATGCCCTTACACCCCATATCATAAGCCAGCTTGTAAGCCTTCTCTATCTCCTGCGGTGTTGCCCAGCTCGGGAAATTTATCGTCTTCGATACCGCGTTGTCGGTATACTTCTGGAAGGCTGCCTGCATCTTAACATGCCACTCCGGAGTTATATCGTACGCTGTGACAAAGAGCGCACGCACATCATCCGGTATCTCATTCACATCCTGCAGCGAGCTCTTACCGGCCAGCTTCTTCATAAGCTCGTCGGAATAGAATCCGCGCTCTATGGCTATACTCTCAAACTCGTTATCAACCTCTATGAGGTTGTATCCGAGACTCGACTGCACATTCCTCATGTATACCACTGAGAATATCGGCTCTATACCCTGTGATGCGCCCCCGGCTATTATACTTATAGTGCCTGTTGGCGCTATAGTTGTGACCGTAGAGTTCCTCAGAGGTTTGTATCCGAGCTTGTACCATATGCTATTCTTGAACTCTGGGAACGGCCCTCTCTCTACCGCCAGCTCCTCACTCATCTTCCTCCCCTTTGATGTTATGAACGACATCACCTGCTCAGCTAAGAGTATCGCCTCGTTGCTATCATACTTTATCCCGAGCTTTATCAGCATATCGGCCCAGCCCATAACCCCAAGGCCTATCCTCCTTATAGATCTGCTGACCCTCTCTATCTCTGGGAGGGGGTACTTATTGGAGTCTATCACATTGTCAAGGAATCTGACTCCCGTCCTTATAGTCCTCTCAAGCAGCTCCCAGTCTATCTCGGCCTTACCGTCTATCTCCGCCACCATCTTTGCCAGATTTATAGAACCCAGATTGCACGAATCATACGGGTAGAGCGGCTGCTCGCCACAGGGGTTTGTCGACTCGACCGGTCCATATGATGGTACCGGATTCGCATAGCTGGAATTTATCCTGTCTATGAATACCAGACCGGGATCGCCGGTCTTCCATGCCATTGTTATTATAAGATTCCATACCGCTCTGGCGTTGAGCTTGCCGACAACCTTCTTGGTATGCGGGTTTACCAGGTTGTAATCGGAGTTCCTCTCAAGCGCGTTCATGAACTCCTCGGTTACTGCTGCGGATATATTGAAGTTCCTAAGCACACCCTCGTTCTCCTTTAGCACTATGAAATCCAGTATATCGGGATGGTCTATCCTCAATATACCCATATTGGCCCCCCTCCTCTTACCGCCCTGCTTTATCTGTTCTGTTGCAGAATCGAAAACCTTCATGAACGAGACTGGACCGGAGGCCACGCCACCGGTACTCCTCACAACATCATTAGAAGGCCTGAGCCTAGAGAATGCGAAACCTGTGCCGCCGCCCGTCTGATGTACCAGAGCAGCATTCTTAACGGAATCGAATATCTCGACTATTGAGTCACCTACCGGGAGTACGAAGCATGCACTCAGCTGTCCGAGAGGAGCGCCTGCATTCATCAGAGTCGGCGAATTTGGCATGAACCTGAACTCCACCATCGCATTGTAGAACTCATCGGCTATGCTCATCACCGTCTCCTCGCTCTTATTGTAGTTCCGCTCTGCGCTGGCAATAGCGTTAGCCACCCTCATAAAGAGCTCTCTCGGTCCCTCTACCACCTTACCGTTCTGATCCTTCAGGAGATATCTGGCTGCAAGCACCATCAGCGTGTTTATAGGAAGCTTCAGGCCGTCATCATTTATCCCGAGAGAGTTTCTAAAGTTCCTTATCTCCGCGTGCTTATGCCTATATAGTATATAGGTCTTAGCTACAGAGGTATCCAGGCTCATTATTACCTTCTCCACAGTATCCTGTATCTCCTCTACATGCATCTCCGCTACGCCGAGCCTCTCAATCTCCTCCCTGACCTTGGCGGCAGCGATATTGGCCTCATTCCTGTTTATCTCTGTGCTCCTGTGTATATAGACGCTGGAGTACGCCTTGAAAATAGCTTCTGTTATCTTCTCAAAATTGAAAGGAACTCTCTCGTTATTCCTCTTTATAACGCTCTTTATATCGGCCATAATATCCCCTATCCTAATATTCCAGTACTGGTTTATAAACTCTGCCAGAATTTAGTATATACCGAAATCAAACATGCACTTCCGTTAATATAAAAAGCTTGCTGATTTTTATACCTTATAACGAGATAGGCTCATACAAATCGAGTAGCGGAAGAGAGAGGTATAACTGCCTAACTCTGGGTGACACCCTCAGTAGGGTTCTCTATCTCATCCTTTAGTTGCTTCCACGCCCTCTTGTAACTCTCCTGATCGCTCTTATCTATATTGAAGAAGAGCCATCTATAGAATATAGAGTCACTTATGTTCAGATTAGCCAGCTCGTTTATGTCTGAGGATGTTACATGCTTCCAACGCTCCTTCGCCGCCTCTGAATACTCGCCCTTCACGTTCTCAGAGTTGAATCCATCAGTCTGACTCTCTATGCATTTATGTGTCTGCCATGAATGGGATGATGTCAGCGATGCCACTATTATAGCGATATATTTGAGATCGCTCTCCTCTTCATCGCCGGTCTCGTCATCCATCTGTGAGCTCTTGCTATACTTCAGAGAGAGTTTGTGTATCTTGTTTGCCAAGACATCATACTTAGTAAGGTTGTATTTTATCGGCAATCTACTCACACCGCTACAGAATCAAGATGAAATACCCATATATAGTTAGCAAGAATAACTATAAAAGGGTTTGTTGATAAGATAAATTTAGTGGTCATTTATGGTATCATTCAAAATTTTTGGGAAGGGGAAGGCGAGCTCTGACAGCGGTAGACTTCCATACGCGTTATCCTTTGAGTGGATCCCCTATAAGCTATTTTATGGGAGGAAGAGCAGTACTACCCTATTCTTGAGGGTTAAGAATATAGGCAGCGAGGATTACCTCACCTCGCTCGAGATAGAGCTGCCGGATAAACTGGGCTTCGACGCTATGTCACTGAGCAAGAAGAAGCAGATAAAACTCGGTGTGTTGAAGCAGCAGGAGGAGAGAGAGCAGAGGATAGAGGTCAACAACAGCATAAACGCAGAGAAGGGAGAGTATACTGTAACTATAAGAGCCACAGCGCATTATGGTGATTACGAACACGTAATAAACTCTATAACAAAGAGGACCACAGTAAGTGTTGTATAACCTTTCGGGTTAGTATCGCTAACGGCCCACCCCCTGGCGTGTAGTCTGGTGGATTTATTAGTAGATTAGGAAGGTTGCCAACTGTGGAGGCGACTTCGGAAGGGATTAAGGTATACCGTGGTGCATTATTTGAAGAGGCTTGAGCTATATTTGTATTTGTTCCTGACTGCTGCGGTGTGGATAATCCCAACATACTTGCAGTATATCCTTGGTTATTCGGGGCAGTTTGCAGCGAAGGCGATTGCCCTCCCGTTCCTTGCGTGGATAGTCCTATCGGCATACTACCTGGTGAGATGGATTCTGAAGAGAGTGCATTCACATTCTGCGGCTACGAAGCATACCTAGACACTGAGCTGACAGTACTAAATCTTGCAGCAGTGGCGTAGCTCTACCATCTCTAACATAAGATAGCAGAAGGGGGATAAGGATTGATTACTGGGCAAACAGTGAAGAGAGCAGGCCTGCAACGTAGTTTACATTTGCTAAGTTACAGGCATAGGAAACTTGCAACTTGGTCCAATTCCTTTTGTATATCTTTGTATAGCCGCAAATATGATTTATATGGCTACATAATTTGGTAACTATATAAATGTAGCCATTACGTCTATAATATTTAAATAATGTGTATGATGAATACAGAATCTGATTACTGATTCTGTGCTGTTGGCTCTACGCGCGCCCTGCTCCCATTCAGATCTATCTGGACGGGCTCGCCTATAGTGAATGATATCTGCGCGGGCTGTGTCACTGTGACCACCTCGCTGCTGCCCTTAATCTTTACAGATATGGCATAACCCCTTATTGTATTCATGTTCTGCGTCAATGCCTCTCCTGCAACAGCACCGGCTACGGCACCGCCAACCGCACCTATAGAATTGACTATAGGATTTCCTCCTATCTGGCTCCCGACAAGAGCGCCAACGGATCCTCCCACGATTGTTCCTGCATTGCTATCTATAGATCCCCAGAATCCGCCATTCTGGCTGGGTTTTATATTCACCCTCTGCACGCTGGTAACTGTGCCGAAGAGTGTCCTCTGAATTGTCATCATCTCATTAGATGTGTATGATACCGGACCTGGCCATCCGCTGCTCACGCACCCGGCCAACAGCGCGGCCCCAAGTACTGCCGATCCCGCTGCCACGGACTTTCTAATCCTGCTATCGCCCTTACCGCTCTCGCCCTCTGTCCTGAGCATATTCCTGTTGTCTGAAATCCTGCTTTTCGATCTCTCCATATAATCAACTTCTATAAGACTATTTGACATCTTCTCATATAAATACATTCGGGCGTGTTTCGTCTCCATCTATCCTATCGGAATTACTGGAGATAGTCCTTTAACCACATATACCATCCAACCGCATCTGCGACTCTTATCTATTTGTGTATCACTCTAAAGATTCTTCATCATTCTTCCTCTTATCCCTCTTCTCCCTGCGTGATTCAAAAAACCAGATCCCAAACACAAATGCGAACATGCTAATAGTCACGGCGCCGATCGTGACCCTCAACTCTTCAAGTTTTGTAGCCGTGACCACACAGCTATCTTTGGACTTTACAGATGTGGCGTTACCCTGTATGGTATTCATGTTCTGCGTCAACGCCTGTCCGCCAACCGCGCCTATAGAGTTAAGCTTTATATTCACCCTCTGCGCACCTGCGTCTGTGCCGTAGACAGTTCTCTGAACAGCCATAGTCTCATTAGATGTATATGATACCGGACCTTGCCATCCGCTGCTCACGCACCCGGCCAACAGCGCGGCTCCGAGCACTGCAGATCCCGCTGCCACGTATTTTCTAATCCTTCTATCGCTCTTGCCCTCTGTCCTGAGCATATTCCTGTTATCAGATGTTCTACTCTTTGATACCTCCATATTAACACCTTGATTATTAATTAGTCATTTTATCATATAAATATGTTTTCTGATGGTTTGCTTTGTTGATCTGTTACTCATTCATAAAGATCTTATCTTAGATCTGACTACCCTGTATACATAAGGCCTTGCCGATCTAATATTAATACCGTACTGGCTGGTTTGGTCTGTTCCCTTATTCGTGGTTAAATTTTGAGTATTTGTTCCAGTCCTAATTAAGTTTTGATCCTGTTCACCACTTCTGTATGACTCTGTGGGGATTTTGCCACAACGGCAGTCTGGTCTATTAATCTTCTTATACCGCCAACATAGAATTAGAGAATCATGGCAGGTATGCCTTGCTGTTTATCTTCTCCTTTATGTAGTCATCAACGAATGTGAGCCTGGGGCCCTGCAACGAATCCTGCTCCAGCTTCAGCCTGGTCTTTATCACGAGTTTTAGCTCGTCCACCCACTCCTTGTGCTGATTTATCCACGGGTATTTGAGCATCTCCTGAGCCCTCTTGAGATCGAACTCGGTAGCCTTCATAGTCATGCTCTTCAGGAACTCATACCTGTCCAGATCGGAGATCGTCACTCCCAGGAATCTCGCCTCTGGAGTCGCTATGTCCTTCCCTATGTATGCGAGGTTCATACTCCCCGTCTTTATCGTCCAGTATATATACCAGCCCCACACGTCACCATCGTTAAATACGTATATGGGTAGTCCCATGTCCGCAAACTTCCTTATCAGCCTCCTCGCACCTCTGGCTGCCTGGCCTATCGTCGATATCAGTATACAGTTCTCCTTCTTCCAGAACCCGTCCTCATTCAGTCTGACCCATAGAGCATCCTTCTCCACGACGAGCACGTACTTGGCCTTCACATCGACGAAATCTATATCGTTGTCGACATCGCTTGGTATAGCCCATCCGCTCCTCCCCATCTTGCTCATATCCATCTCCGCACCCTCTCCGAACCTGTCTACAACGCGCATGTTACCGACGAGCACGCCCTTCCTGTTTGCGTTCAGGTTCAGCGACTCTCTGCGCACGCCCAGCGTCAGCTCCAAATCCTCTATGAGAGGGTTCGACTCAGTCTGCTCGTTAAATAGATTCTCATCGACCTCGTCACCCAATGAGTACTTGAGCTGGTAGAAGAGCCCTCTTATTGATGTATGCAGATTCTGCTCAAGGAAGCTGTGGCACTTTGATGCTATAGCCATCGTCTGCATGAACCTCTTAGATTGTGATATGTTTATGAAGGTGTGGTCCTCTGTCGCATCTCCCAGCCTTAGAAATCCGCCCTTCTTGTCGTATATGGTATTTGACCTGCTCCTTGTTGTGGTTGTGAACCTAGGGTTCTTCGAGTTGTATATATCGTCAACTATATTGCGTCCGAGCCTCTCCAGCCTTCTCTCGGCGCCGGCCTCATCGCTGCCTTCTGCATCGGTCCTCTTACCTGCAGGTTTCGCTCCCATAACCTAACCCTGATATCTCTTGAGCTCATTTATTATCTCGTCCCGCCTCTTTGACCTCTTTATTGAGCTCTTTATAACTTCAGCAAAGTTCTTCACAGGGATTATCTTTATCCTCCTCTTGTCTACCGTGCTTATATGAACGTCGCCAAGATTTGAAGCCGGTATTATGACCCTCCTTATACCCGCGCTTATTGCGGCCTCGACCTTGCTGGTAACACCACCCACAGGGAGCACCTCACCCCTTATAGATAGCGAGCCTGTCATAGCGAGATTCTGGTCTATCGGGAGGTTCTCCATAGCGGATATTATACTTATGGCTACAGATATGCTCGCACTGTCACCCTCAACGCCCTGATATGTCTGAAGGAACTGGACATGCATATCGAAGTTCGATACATCCTTGCCTATGTGCTTCTTTATTATGGCGCTGACGTTCGTCACAGCCTCGCTCGCTATCTTTCCGAGTTTGCCAGTAGGTATGAACCTACCCTCATACTTCGAGCTGGCCGGAGTTACCTCTGCCACTATGGGGAGTATTATCCCGGCAGATGTTATGCTCCCACCCATTACCGCGAGGCCGTTCACCCTGCCTACCTTGAAGCCCTGGTTGCTGAATACTCGGTAATCCTTTATGTTCTCGATAGAATGGCGCACTACCTGTGTCTCTATGCTGTCAGCCACATTCTTAGCATTCTGCACATCCGCCCTTGTGACAACATCCTTCCCATTCTCTACGGCTATGTCTCCCGCAGCTCTCACAAGTCCGCCGAGATCCCTAAGCACAAGAGACAATCTGTTCTTCCTTCCGGAACGCCTCTTAGCCTCTTCGACTATCTCGTCTATTGCAGACTGATCGAACTGTGGTATCTTCTTATCCTTCCTGACCTCCTGAGCTATGAACTGCGCAAGCAGAGCCCTATTCCTCTTGGTATCCGGCATGGTGGATTCCATATATACCTCATATCCGTACCCGCGTATTCTCGATCTTAGGGCCGGGTGCATCTTCATTATATCCTGCATGTTACCTGCTGCAACGAGTACGAAGTCGCACGGCACAGGCTCGGTCCTAACCAAGGCTCCGGAGCTCATCTCGCTCTGCCCAGTTATCGGATATTTCTTCTCCTGCATAGCCGTTAATATCTCCTGCTGCGATCTCGGGTCCATGCTGGCCACCTCGTCTATAAAGAGTACTCCATGATTCGATTTGTGTATGCTTCCGCTCTCGACTCTCAGATGCGCCGGTGTACCGAGCCCGCCCGTCTGTAGGGGATCGTGCCTCACATCACCGAACAGTGATCCGGCTCTCGCGCCCGTAGAATCTATAAATGGGGCGGTCTTCTTGCCGGAGTTATCTACAATGAGTTTTGGCTCATCGAATGGGCTCCCGATGTTGAACGGGCTGCGCCTCGTCATCCCTGTCATAAGGAGTGCAAATGATCCGAATACCATCACCCCGAGTATCAGCGCAGCGATTACAATTATCTCATACCCTGTTATTATCCCGCTGATAGAGAGTCCGAAGAGGATTATGACTATCACTATGATTATTGGAACCAGCATTGATCCGGAGTTCTGGAAGGACATTCTGCTATTCATCCTGGCTTTCTGTAGCTCCTGCCTGCCCTGGCCATCACCCCCTGCCTTGAAAGCCTCCTCGTTTGGGTAGGTCTTAACCGTCTTTACCAGAGGCATGTTCTCGTCATTCACATTCTTGTAGATGAGCACATCCTCCAGCTCTGTCGCAGGCAGCAGCTCGGCCATAGCCTGTGCGAGCATGGTCTTCCCTATTCCAGGCTCGCCGATAAGAAGGACGTTCCTTCTCTGCTTTGCCGCCTTCTTTATTATATTTACAGCGTTATCCTGACCTATAACCTGGTCGATCAGCTTGTCTGGAATCTTTATCGATGCTGTTGTGGTCGTCTTTTTCTCAGCCATAATAACCATTCGGTAGTACAATTAGTACTATACTCTATTAGAGAGAGTTTTTATTCTTTTATATACTCCGCTTTACCGATACTCTATATATGCATTGGGATAAGATAGTGGTGTTATATATGCTGCTTGCTCTCCCATACCGGTTCTTACCAGATAGGCAGCTTCTCGTACCAACTACAATGAGAGTTACTAGATCCACATACTGCTAAGAGCACAGTACAAATATGTTTAATAGAGTGCTACGAATTTTAATAATAGGTTAGTTAATTAGGTATTGAATTTTGGTGGCAATATGAGAGGGAATGAGAATTCTCACCGCTTCAACTATTATCGGGAGGCAGGTGAACAGTTTAGGATAGCTATTGATGAGAACAGAGAGTATTTCGAAGCAGAGGTGGGGGTGGATCTTGGCGCAGGCGGAGGTGCATTTTCGAAGCTGATTAGTAAGTATGTGGACAGACTTTACAGCGTTGACATTTCGGAAGATGCAATAGAGGCGATGAGAAGGAACCTTGGCGGATTGAGAAACGTGGAGATAATGAAGGTCGAAGAGAGAGGAATGCCGTTCAAGGAGTCGAGCGTGGACCTTGTATTTGCTGCAAACTCATTCCACGACCTTCCAAACGGTTATGAGAGGGAGATAGACCGTGTGCTCAGGCAGGGTGGTAAGTTTATAGACATAGATTGGAAGGATGAACCGACAGAATCCGGACCGCCGCTCAGCATAAGGCTATCAGAGCGGGAGGTGAAGGCCAAGCTTGAGCCATATGCCATGAGAGAGGTCAAAAGGGTGGATATCGGCACACACTACATGCTCATATTCTTGAAGTCATGAGATGTAAGTCACGAGAGATGCGGCTTACTTTCGTATACCTATTCTGGCAAGATTGGTCATCTTTGCAGGCTCCATGCACCAACCTCTGCTAGACCCTCTCAGAGCTACGCTCTCTCCGACCTCGAAGTTATGATCTGAGTTAGCCTTTATACTGGGATCGGTAACTGCCAACTCCCTGCCGTTCACGCTTATTATATATACTGGATTGTATGCCGGGCCCTGCCCACCAATATAATACTGATTTACAACCCTAGCAGCCGTAGCCGGAGAGTTCACTGATGACATAGCGGCTATGCCTCCAACCGCTCCGGCCGCACCTACAAGAGACCTTACAAAGTAATTGGAATTTGGGAATAGCGAGTATCCGAGTCCGAATCCTGCAGCGCCTGCCAATGCATCCTCTGCGTATTGCAGACCAGGCTGCTGCTCAGGCTGGGGCTGAACCACCTGCTGATAATAACGCTGACGCTGAACTGGTTGGTGTGTCGCAAATGCGAGGTCCAATCTGACCACCTTCCCGTACACGGTCTCTTGGGTGTTAGGCGGACAGCTGAAGCTTACATATTCAGGCTTTGAGAACGCTGGTTGTATCATGGATATAGCCAGTGCCGTAGCAGCCAATGCCGTAGTACCTATCGTGTATACGCACCTCCTCTGTCTCGGTAAACCCACAAACTCATTCTTAACAGTTTTATAGTTACCCTCTCTGTCTCTCTCCATGTTTATCACCATAGTGTTGCTGTTTTATGATATTTAAGGCTTTCAGAGGGCTTGGCTCTGTAGAAAACTCGAAGTCAGCACGTAATACCTATACCGAATCTGACTGTGCATCTGCTCCGGTTCGGAGTATATGGGGTGATTAACAAGATTTCAGGTTGCATGCAATTGGGTTAATTCTGTTCAGGACCTACCCATACAACCTCTATAGCAGGCTTGAATGGCAGAGCTCTCGATGCTCTCTCTGATACAGATTCAGGTTCGTACTCTATTACCACACTGTGCCCGACAGCCTTGGATATATAGTCTACAGAATCCCTGAATGAGTTTATCACATCATCAGCGCTTATATCTACCTCTCTGCCAATATAATTTATACGTTTAGCAAACTGGAGTAGGAAAGCGGATAGCTTCTGTTTATCTATATCTGAGAGGGAGATGTCCTTCATCGCATCAGATACGCTCTTTCTCTCGACGAGTATCCCGTACGCCCTGCTCTTCCACTCGGCTGCGATTATTACCCTCACCTCACGCACGCGCCTGCCAGATCCGTCTCTGGATGTAAGCCCTATAATATCATTTATATCAGATATTGTGGATTCGACCATCTCCTCCAGTCTCTCTATGCTCTCGCTTATCATAGATCTGTCTGCTACCGGCCACCTCTCCCGCTCTATCAGATCCGTATGTCCGAGCTCAGACCACATCTCCTCAGCAAAGAAGCACATCACCGGCGATAGCATTATTATCATCTTATCCAAGAATTCTGTTACCACAGCCTGGTTATCGCCACCGCGCGATATATAATGCCTCAACTCGCTGATAGAGTTATAGTATATATCTATGTATGCCTGCCTTAGCATAAACCCATCCATGGCATCTGTAGCTCTTGTTATCTTCGAGTTTAGCTTTGAGTATAACCAGTAATCTATATGGTTGAGGTGCCTTGATCTCAACCCATTTACCGATCGTATCATGTTAAGAAGCCACTCGTTCTTCGCTTTTATATTCTCGCAATCCGCAGTACGGAAATCTGCCTCGCTCTCTACATCGCTGCCGGCTATCTCTATAAATCTCAATGGATCTGCGCCGAACTTCTCTATACCATCATTCAATGGGACTATGTTACCCATGCTCTTACTCATCTTCTTTCCCTCATAATTCAGCAGGCCGTTTGCCACTATCTGCTTGGGCCATAGCTCCTTACCAAGTATACCCAAGTGGTTGAATATGTACATTGTTAGGTGGTTTGTGATAAGGTCGCTACCGGAGTGTCTAGAGGTGAATCTGTACCAGTATCTCAATTCATCCTTGCACCTTTTGAGGGTTACCACATCTATGCCTGTTGATTTGGCTGCCGTATCCACGTCATCAGATATATTATATACGAAATCGAAAAAGTCGTAGTTCAACTGCTCAGCAGATACGCCTCTGCTCTCTAGTATATGTATATATGTATACATTGTCGTGTATATGGTCGAATCTGATAATGACTCTATGATGTGAGACGGATTTAACGGAAATCTCGTACCCAAACCCTGTGATCTCTCTGCAGCCCTGAGATCTATCCAGCCGAATGCTATGCTAAATGATTTTCTTGCAGATTCTGGGTATATCCTCATATTCGGTAGATATTCGATAGCCCTCTCCTTAAGCTCCTTGTTTCCATAATCTATAAACCACTGGTCATTGACCAGCTTTGGTATGACCACTGTGCCGCATCTACAGTATACCTGATCTTCGTTACCAATTATACTTATGCTCTTCTCAATTCCCTTACCTCTCATGCTCTCAGATATCAGCTCTCTCGCCTTTGATACCTCCATACCCTTATAATCGCCAACAGCCATCCTACCCCATTTTTCTTCCTCTCTGTACTCCAGCTTTGTAGCGCTCTCTATCTCGGATTCGGTGCCATTCTCTCCATGGTAGCCGGATATGTATAGATATGCACGTGCAGGTATACTCTCATCAACGCCATTAACATCTGACTTAGACGATCTCCCTATCCCCTTACCATTGCCATCTCTATCTACATCTATCAGTCTGTTATATCCGATATTGCCTATATTATACCCGGAAGATCTCAGATTCTCTATAGCCACATAATCGAATGGGGCGTGTGAAGGTACTGACATGACCACACCCGTAGCGAAGTCGTCCCTCACAAAGAAACCGGGCAGCACCGGTAGTTTATCCTCTGTTATGGGATTTATCGCATATCTCCCTAGAAGATCCCTGCCTGAAACCTCTCCTATAACTCTCACATCGGTCTGGTAGCGCAGTAGTTCTGAGCACCTCTTTGCAAGATAGCATCTCAATCCGAATATCTCGGCAATAACATAGTCCGCATCGTCTTTCACGAATATATTTGTCACGCCATATATTGTCTCTGGTCTATATGTGGCACATGGAAAATATATGTCGGATTCGGTATCCTTGAATAGTATCACATTCATACTCTCTATCTCAGGCTGCACATCCCCTTTTGTATCATGCTGGCCTACGGGGTTCTGCTCGTTTGTGCACCAGCCTATTATATGCGTGCCCTTGACCAGATACCCCTTCTCCTTGAGCTTCTGGAACTGCCACTCTATCATCTTGCTATACTTGGCATCTATAGAGGTAAAGGTTCTCCTCCAGTCTATACTAAGACCGCTCTTATGAAATCCTCGAGAGGTTATCTCATGAAAATAATTTGTTACGGATAACGGATCCCTCATCGTTCTGATGTCGTCGTCAGGAACGCCATAAGCCTTAAGTATTTCTACGATCTCTGCATCCCCGCTAACCACTCTTTTAGCTATAGCGAGTGCTGGAGTTCCCGTCTTATGGAACCCCATAGGGTATATCACATTAAACCCTTTGAGCCTCATGTAACGTGCGTATGCGTCTGCAGTGCTGTAAGTCCTGAGATGGCCTATATGCAGAGGCATATTAAGATAGGGAAATGCGGCTGTTACCATAATCCCCTCGCGCTCGTCTGGATCCGATTTGAATATACCGCTCTCCTCCCATATCTTGAGCCATTTTTCCTCTATTTTTTGATAATCTATCAAACAGTCACCGCAATTTATAAGAGAGTTACAAATATTGAATACCTAGATTTGCCTGTGTAAGTAATAAAAGGGTTATCTTTAAATTAGATCTGATATTATGGAATTACTTTACATAAGAATTGCCAGTATATTGATTATAGCTTTTGCATACATGATATACGATCTATTTAACAATAGGAATGTACCTACACTCCTCGTATATGCCACACTCGTATACGGTGCGGTACTCACAGTTCTCTATTTTAACACCATACTCGTTGGAGAGAGCCTAATATTTGCCGCAATAATACTCGGCATAGGTTACCTAATATATAAGAGCGGCCAGCTTGGCGCGGCAGACGTCGCGGAGATAGCTGTAATATCGTTGATACTGCCCATACAGAGTCTCCCCATACTAGGTGGCATAGGCACCAGTACCCTACCTTTTGCTATATCGATAATAGTTGACAGCGGCATTGTCGCACTGATAGTGGTTCCGCTTTATTATATACCGCACGCAGTATACAAATCGAAAGGGAGTATTCTAAATAAGATAAAGCGCACAGATTATTACAAGTCTGTAATAATTATAATCGCTTACTCGATCCTAGCCCTCTTTCTCGTATATGAGGGCATAAGCACATATGGAGTGCTTATAATGGCGATACTTGTTGTTGGGGTCGGGGTTATATCCCTATTTGAGGCGCCCATCACACTGTCCATGGTGAAGTACGTCACATTTGATGAGATTGAAGAGGAGGATATAATAGCCGTAAATCTCATGAATGAGAGAGAGCTCAGAGAGATAAAGGCGAATGTACCGGAGTTCGGTAGACTTGCAACCCGCAAGGTTATAGCCAGTATTAAGAGAGAGATGCCGGATAAGAGGTTGCCGGTATATAAAAATGCGATACCATTCGCATTACCCATATTCTTCGGGAGTGTAGCGTCATTACTATTTGGTAACCTTATCCTGTATATAGTGCCACATCTAGTCTACATCTAAACCTCTTGTCCTCCCGTCTCTGTAATTACGCCGTGCGCAAATATGCGCGGCATCCTCTCCCTAAGTAATAGTATCTCATCTCCCAGCTCGAATTGGATCCCCCTGTCTAATCTTAACTCTATATTATTCCCAGTTGAAGATATCACAGTCACATTCGTGTATGAGAAGTTGGACACCATCGTATAACTCTTACCTACGGACACATCTTCTGCATTTACCTTTATTGCCGATATCGATGCCTTGATTCTCTTGACTGGCGGTATTACGCTCTTGGATAATACCTCTCCTTTCGGTATCTCTTCGTCTGTGACCCCCTTTACTGCCAGGCCCACTCTCGTATATATAGATGCCCTCTCTATATCCTTGTCATTTGCCTGTATCGATCTGACCTGCACCTCTCTTCCAGAGCCAGAAAAAAGCTTGTCGTGTACAGACACCGTCCCTTTAGTAACAACGCCGAGCAGCACGGTACCTATCCCCTTTACAGGGAATGCCTTATCTATATCGACCCTGGTCTTGCTCTGGTCTGTCTCTATTTTATATCCGGCAACCTTTGTGAGTATCTCGTCCCTATTTGTGAATTCGACATTCTTTATATCTACGTTGCTGAGCAGGTCATCTATAGAATTATCATCTGTTATTATGATGCGTTTATTGAGAAGCGAGCATGCAAGAAGTATCTCTCCAAGAAACTTATCTACATCGTTGGTTGATATCACTATCTGGTCAGATACGAGTAGTGATTCTGCAATAGCGTAAGCTTTATCCTGCAGTGATGAAGGTACTAGCACCGTTATGTTCTCTCCAGAGCAGACGCCATTATAATGTATGAGGCTGTTCTCGCTACCCCTCTTGCCTATCCTCTCTGCAAGCCTTACATCCAAAGGCACCGCAATTATATGATCCATATATTACACCGAAATCCTTTACCCCCATTGCTAAATGAAGTTAGGTAAATTATATATATCTAATATCCCTGATATGGTTGGAAATGACTATAATAGTTGATTATATGAGTAACAGAGAGATAATTGAGGTGGATCTGAAGAGTGCAGTAGAGATGAGCAAGAAGGATGGATCTAAATTTGTATGGCTTGGTAGGGAGCCAAAAGATTATATATCCAAGATTTTAGGCATCGATAGCGAGATGGTATTGAAGGAAGATCCGGAGGATATAATTTATGGCGATAAAGAGAGGTTGAAGAGCTTCGACGAATGTGTGTTTGTATGCTACCATGGAAACACATCTGGATTTGTCTCAAAGTTTCTGAAGAGGCAGCATGAGGTGAACAGCTACAGCCTCAAGGGTGGAATTACTGCGATAGTCGGAGAGATATTCTAATATCTTTATTTTAGATGAGTTACCTGCGGTAGGAATAGATTGGGACTGACATCCCGGTATCCTATCTCGTGATAGATTCGGCCAGATTGAGAGATCCGTCTTCAGCAACATTTATATATCCTTGCATGTATTATAATGTTATAACATTAAAATATATTATGGTGTGCACTTGGTCGGAAAGATAGAGAGGAAGTATACCACAATAACAATACCCTCTACGTTGTTTGTGAAGATAAAGAGGAAGATAGATGGGACTGGGTTCTCCTCTGTCTCAGATTATGTTACATATATACTAAGGGAGACCGTGGCCGATATGGAGATGTCTGGAAAGAGAGGCTCTAGAAACAGAGAGGACAGTATCATAATAGAGAAGCTAAAGGCTCTCGGATATATGGATAATAAGAGGTAGGATGATTATGGAGAAAAAGAGAGATGGCAGTATAGTTGCGCTTAGTGAGAGGTTGCGTGATAAGCCGACAAGAGAGAATTGGAGTGGGGTACAGAGAGCATTGAGGGCTTGCGGAGCTAAATATTATGATGTTGTTTATTCTACAGGCGGAATTAAGAGGCCGGATGATCTGAGAAGGTCATCTGTCAAGGTCTATGATGCTAAACGCAGAGAGCTTGCCGAGTTCCCTCTATTCATCAGTGATAAGGGCAAATTTGAGGGATCGCTATATATATTTAGGGAGCTGGTTCAGAAGCCGAGATAACCATATTGAGGAGAGTGTTAGTATGATAAAACAGGATATAAACAAATTGGAGGAGAAGAGTATATTTATAATAAGGGAGGCGAAGACGAGGTTCAATAATATCGCCGCGCTCTGGAGCATGGGTAAGGACTCTACAGCCATGCTTGCAATAGCAAGGAATGCTTTTCTGGGGAAGATACCGTTTCCAGTGATACACATAGACAATGGGATAGACTTTCCGGAGAGCTACAAGTTTAGGGATGACCTGGCGGACAGATGGGGCATGGAGGTCATAGTAGCAAAGAGCAAGATAAAGCCGGAGATATCTGGATACAGCTGCTGTGGAGCGAACAAGACGGTAGCATTAAAAGGGGTTCTTAAGGAGTATGGATTCGAGGCCCTGATCGTCTCTATACGTCGGGATGAGCACGCAGTCAGAGCGAAAGAGAGGTATGTGAGTCCGAGAGACAAGAACTTCAGCTGGAACTATAAAGACCAGCCTGCCGAGGTGTGGGACAGTTACTCGTCAAAGCTTGACAAGAGGGGACACCTAAGGATACACCCCCTATTGGACTGGAATGAGATAGATATATGGTCGTACATAAAGAGGAACAGAATACCAATCAATCCCTTATATATGTCAAATAACGGCTATAGATATAGGAGCCTAGGATGCACGCACTGCACAGTTCCAATAAGGTCTAACGCCAAGAGTATAGATGCGATAATAAGGGAGTTGGAGACAACGAAGGTTGAGGAGAGGTCAGGACGTGAGCAGGACAAGGAGAAGGCGTATATCATGGAGAAGCTCAGATCTCTTGGCTATATGTGATAATATCGGTGCTATTGCATGAGTACTATGATAAATGAGGTTACGCTATTAGGCCATAAGGATCATGGAAAATCCACACTGATAGGAAGGATGCTGATGGACACGCACAGTGTGTCTAAGGCTAGAATAGATAATGCTAAGATGATGAGTAAGAGACTTGGCAGGAAGTTCGAGCCAGGATTCCTTCTAGACAGCTTTGAGGAGGAGCAGGAGGGCGCCCTAACTATAGATACCACACGCGCTCAGATAAAGTATAGGGGATCTGCATTCGAGTTCATAGATGTTCCGGGACATGAGGAGCTGATAAAGAATATGATAAGCGGTGCATCAAATGCGAGCTTCGCACTCCTTATGGTCTCGGCGAAAGGGGATGAGGGGGTGGAAGACCAGACTAAGAGGCACCTCTTCCTTGCTAAGATGATGGGCATAGAGAGCATAATTGTCTGTGTTAACAAGATGGACACGGTAGACTACAGCGAGAGGAGATTCGAGGAGATAGTCGGTGGGCTGAGACCCTTCCTCAGCAATGTGGGTTTCGCGCGCAACTCTGTGATATTTGTACCCGTATCGGCCTATGACTCCGATAATATATCGAGAAGATCTGAGAGAATGGGATGGTATAGAGGTAAGCCGCTACTGGATCTTCTGGTGGATCTCTCTAAGAGGAGGCGTTCCTCTGGCGATAAGACCCTTAGAATTATCTTCCAGGGCGTAATGGGTGCTGGAGACGATCTCAAGTATATCGGGAGGGTTGTGAGCGGGAGCCTTAATGAGGGAGAGCAAATCGTCCTGATGCCCACAGGTAAGAGAGTTATGATTGAACGGATATTTGTGAAAGGAAGGGCGAAGCAGACGGCGAGATCTGGAGAGAACGTAGCTCTCGTACTGGATAGGCATATAGCTGGAGATGGGAGAGGCATCGTCGGTTATGGGAGCAGGCATAGAGGGGTGAGGAGCAAGAGTATAGACGCATTGATATTTGCGATAGGGAGGATAGGTGTGAGAGCTAAGATAAGGTCTAACGGGGTCGAACACCAATGCAGCATAAAGCTGGTTAATGGTATAGATACCACTACAGGAGGGGCTGCGGCATGGAGTGGTGTTAGGGAGCTTGAGGCGGGGAGGGTCGTAATAAATCTGAATGATTATATATGCGTAGAGCCTTTCGCAAAATCCAGAGAGCTTGGGAGATTCACAATACATTCGGGGAAGGAGCTTGTCGGAATAGGTATAGTTAATGGTTGATATCTTGAAGGGTAAGAGACTGTATATTATAGGAATAGATGCCGCGCCTTTATGGATAATAAAGGAGAATTACGAGAGATATTCTATGAAGGGCTTCGGCAAGCTGATTAATAATGGGGTCCTTATGGACCTGTTGTCTACCATACCGCCGATGACAGGACCGTCATGGCCCAGCATGTATACCGGATTTAGACCCGGAGAGCACGGTGTCCCGGATTTCTTCAGGGTCCTGCCGAATTACACCAAGGATGTGACCTACTACAATCCAGATATAAAAGAGCCGTTCTGGGATGTGCTCGCTAGGGAGGGCCTTAAAAGCCTCGTCATCACCCCGGCTATGATGGTCAGACTGCCGAAGGAGGATGGGGTGGATATGATAACCGGATTCCCGCTCCCAGCAAGGTTCAGCTCGGAGAGGGTTAGGAGGATTGCAAAGAGGTATCGTTTTAACGGGGAGCCCAACATAGAGAAGCGTATAAAGAGCGGCGAGTTGAGCCTAAAAGGCGCATCGGACATCTATGTGGATAGCATAAAGAAGAGGGCTGCCATAACCAGGGACCTCATGAGCTCGAATAACTATGATATAGTATTTACATGCTTTACCGAGACCGACAGGATACAGCACTTCTCACTCAATCTCAAGGATTGGAAGAGCTATGTGCTCCCATTATATCAGGAGATATCCAAATTTATAGAGTTCATTACGGATAAGGCAGAGAGGGAGGGTGCGAGAGTCATTGTTGTATCTGACCATGGTGCACAACCGATAAAAGAGAAATTCCTAATGAACTCCTGGCTCATACAGAAGGGTTACGCATCGCTAAAGCCGGAACTCAACAGCCAGATAGAGGCCGGAAGCGATAGCATGAGGTACAGGATAAGGGAGAGGGTGATAAGGAGCAAGATGAGGAAGGTGTATGATAAGCTGCCCGCGTCAGGTAAGAAGCTTGCCAAGAATATTATAGCTAAGACGCTTGCCGGCGCTTCTGGCGAGGATTACACGCGGATACACGATTTCGACTTTGACATGAGCAAAACCAGAGCGTTCAGCACGATATCGAACTGGACCGTGTGTTCGATATACCTGAATGATTCGAGATTCGAGGAGGGAATAGTCAAGAGGGGAGAGAGGGAGAGGATAAAGCGGAAGCTGATAAGGGATATCATGAGCATAAAGGATAAGGATGGGAAGAGGCTGATGGTGAGGGCCTTCGATGCGGATGACTATTACGAGAACACTGAGCTGTTTATAGCGCCAGATGTCATGGCGGAGATAAAGAGAGGGTATTTCATAGACGTGTTCGGATATCTGAAGAGCGGCGGACTGTTTATGAAACCTGAGATGGCTAAGCGCGGCGACCATATGAATGAGGGGATATTCGGGCTTATCGACTATGGGATGAGGCTTGACTACAAGAGGATAAGCAGAAAGAAGCTATATGTCTACAGTATAAGCCCGACGGTGACAGAGTATTTCGGTGTCAAGGCGAGCCACGATACGAGATATAGGAGCATAGCCTAGAATAGACCCGTATACGCTCTACGTATAATTTGAGTATACACTGCTTAGACGGGCGAATGCGGAGGGCAGGAACCACGGCCTCTCTACCTTTCCTTGCTCTGTATAGTACTCTACCGACCTATTCATCTGAACTGGGATCACGAACCTATTAGATACATTTACGGATACGTCTGCCGTAGAGTTAGTCAGTATATAGAGTGATTCACAGGATTGAGATAGATTCACGTCTGTAAAAACACCCTTATCAGCATTAATTATATCATGTGTTGAGGATGATTTTAGGGCCCTCATATAGAACATATAGGATATCTGCTCGCCGCCGCGTACCACCGTCTCGTTGTTAAGCTTGGACTGATTGTATACTATAAATGCACTTACAGGAATATCAGAGCTGAAGCTGACATTGGATGTTGTAGGCCCGCTCTGTGGACATATAGGTACAGTTGTAATATACGGATCTAACGATATCTGTTGCGAATAGTTTGATGATCCATTCTTATATACGTAATACGGTAAACTGCCATTATGCATTACGGCTCTTCCCGATATCCGGCCGAGAGTCGCATTAACGGCTTCGGCTCTGATGTCTGCGAAGGCGGATGAATTTACAACCTTCGTATAAGAGTCTGTCGTGTTTAGCGGCAGTATATACATGTATATATGATTAGGGTCTGGTTGGGGCGCTGAACCCGTCGGGCTGAGCAATATCCTTATGCTATGATTTGAGAAATACGACGTGTTGGATATATATGCATATATCGGCACCCCGTCTGTGTATCCGAACATAATATTTGTTACGTTATCATTGAGTAGGTAGGAGTAATTGTACGGGCTGAAGTTTATAGAATAGTATGTGCCGCCGATCAGGCTCTTGGATAGGTTTATCTGGATATATTTGGTATAATTATTTGGATTCGTTGTCGATGGCCAGATTGGTGCTAATATCAGTATTATACCAAGGGCAAGAGATCCGTATACCAATACCCTTCTGTTAGACCTTACAAATCTGTCAACCCTCGCACTCAATCTCTTAAGCGTGGCGGAGTCGATCATCCTTATGAACATTGCAATCACAATGCTTATCAGAAGATAGTAGCCAACTATTGCAATATTATCGGCGTAAGCGCTGACTATGTTGAACTTTGCAAGATATAAGAGCACCGGCAGAAAAAGGGCCACCGTGATCACTCCGTTAAATGCGCGCCACCTGTTATTGTATACAACGAGTAGTATTGACAGTATCACTATTGCAGCCGCGGTGTATAACAGTAGATAATCGGATATTATGTCTGTGTAGAGGAGAGTTCCTGCAATTATCATTATCAGAGATGCAGAGATGAAATAGTTTACAAGCCTGCTCCTATACGCTATAATTATAGAGAGGAGTATGAAGAGAGGGAATGAGTATAATATAAATTTGCTGTTGTTGAGTATCACGAAGAAGGAGACGAATATTATAGATAGTATAGAGTATACGGCTATCGCAGCTATCTCTGGGAGCCTGATCCTATCCCTCTCTTTCGACACATAAACACCGCAACGGAATCAACGACGCGGCAGTATATCCGTTGTTATACCGAGAATTATCTCGCTCCTCTTTGTCGCCGCATCAAATATACCCATTATAGTATCCTCCAATCTGTCAATCTCTTTATCGTCCGCAAGCTCGTTCATAATGCTGAAAGATAGCATCTCGAGCAGCTCTGAGGCAAAGTTCAATGCCTTATCCGGCTCTCTCCATATATGTCTGACCGCATCATCATTGGCTATCCTGACCATCGCATCCGATACCGTATCGAACAGCTCGCTCTCGTATCTCCCTCCCATATTCGAGTTGGTACGATCCTCTCTCACAATATCTGCAATAGAATCCCTGATCTTACCGTAGTACTCGGTTTCAAACCTGCCCTTAGCCTCTGACCTGATATCTGCATAACTCTTTCGAGTTCCGGTCGATTCGGTTGCCATACTAACACCTCACACCATTACCGCAAAACCTGTGAGCCTGAGCCTGTGGTTTATCCTTCTCATAACGGCCATCTTGAGCCCCCTCTCTATCGGAGTCGGGTGGCTGAGCCTTATCTTCAATCTGTTCCTCTTAGAGCCTGTCACATATGATAAGACGGTTGCTGTACCGACGCTTAGGGCTATGGGCTCGTCCTTGCCGAATCCGATAGTGGGAAGGTCGGTCCTTGCTAAGCTTGTATATAATGCATCAATCTCTGTCACAACGAGAGGTAGCTTCCCCTTATAACCGAGTACCATACCTACGAATGCGTCGGCCTTGGTCAGTGCGGGATCAACCTCCGTGGATATGCCTATCAGCCCGCCAGGGTGCGCCTCATCCAGCTCTTCCGTACCGCTACTTATTCCGGATATTGTGGTAACAACCTCGCTGTAAGATTCGTGCTTTCCCTTCTTCTGAAGGTTAGCACCGGGCAGTATGCTTATGGTATCTCCCTTTTTCAGTACTCCGCGGATTATAGTCCCACCGACAACGCCGCCTTTCAGCTTGGATATATCAGAGCCGGGCTTATTCACATCGAAAGATCTGGCTATATACATGAGAGGATCTGCCTCCTTATCGAACTTGGGCCTCTCAAGCTTGGATATTGTCTCGAGTATCACATCTATATTCACATTCTTGTTAGGTACCGCCGGTATTATCGGGGCGTTCTCTATAACGCTGCCTTTTATGAAAGCCTTTATCTGCTTATAGTGTTCTAGAGCCTTATCCCTCCCGACCAGGTCCACTTTGGTCTGCACTATTATCGCATTCTTGAGTCCGAGCAGGTTGATTATCATGAGGTGCTCCCTCGTCTGCTGCATTGGACATGGCTCGTTCGCCGCTATTATAAACAGTATCCCGTTTATTATGTTCGCACCGGATATCGCGGTGGCCATGAGGGTCTCGTGTCCAGGAGCATCCAGAATCGAGAATCTGAGAATAGGCTTTGCCTCAGAGCCGCACCTCTCGCACCGCTCGCCTATCGTATATGCCTCGGCTCCCTTACAACTATCGCACTTCCGTATTATAGCGTCGGCGTATCCGAGCTTGATTGTCATATTCCTCTTTATGCTCTCGCTGTGCCTGTCTGTCCATATATTGGTCAGAGACTTAACGAGCGATGTCTTCCCGTGATCAATATGCCCCAGAGTACCTATATTCATCTCACTCTGCTTTATCGTCTCCATTAGAATCTAACCTGGAAGAGCGTTATGCGCTCTCATTGCTCTCAGCCTTCCCCTTCGGAAATATCTCATCCGGGCTCTTGGCTCCGTACTCCACTATAACAGCGTTTATCTGCGCGGTATCATTGCTCACAACCCCGCCGACAACGGTCTTCCTCCTCACAGCCTTGCTGCCCTTCTTGACCGAGTCCCTCAGTATAGCGGTCTTCAGGTAACCCTGTACGGATTTATACATCGGAAATCCGCTACTCTCGGACCCGCCAGTAATCTTCAGCTTGTATCCGCTGAGCCCTACCAGCTCGCCCTCTATCGTATCGCCAATCCTCTTTCCCATTAGCATTGCAGATATGTCTGCCGATACCTCCGCCTGTGCCGATCTCCCACTCTTCTTGTCAGAATAAACGATTTTCATACTATTACCTACATCTAAATATCTCAAAATTACCTGTACATATTCTCGGGCTCATTCTTAAATCTCTTTATGCGATCGGCCAGCTCCTTCGGTATCGCCGGCTTTATCTCTCTCAGCGCATAATCGAAATCAGCCCTGTTCACCGTGCTCTTCTTCTCGCGTATGGCGTTCATTCCGGCCTCTCTGCATACGTTCTCCAACTCGGCGCCGGTATACCCTTCCGTGGCATTCGCGATATCGGCGAGGTTCACATTCTTCCCCAGCGGCATGCGCTTGGTGTGCACCTCCAGCACCTTCAACCTCGTCTCAGCATCCGGCATCGGTATCTCTATGATCTTGTCGAATCTGCCGGGCCTGAGTAGCGCCGGATCTATAGCATCAGGCCTATTTGTAGCCCCTATCACAACCACATTCTTAAGGTCCTGAAGGCCGTCTATCTCGGTCAGTAATGTATCTACGACCCTGCTTATGGTCACAGAGTCTGACTCCTCAGATCTGGTTGCGGCTATAGAGTCTATCTCATCTAGGAATATTATGCACGGGGCGGCCATTCTTGCCTTCCTAAAGACCTCTCTCACCGCACGCTCGCTCTCCCCGACATACTTGTTGATCAGCTCTGGCCCCTTTATCGATATAAAGTTGGACTCCCTCTCTGTCGCTACCGCCTTTGCCAGCAGAGTCTTGCCCGTACCGGGTGCACCTACGAGCAGTATGCCCTTTATAGGCCTTATACCCATCTTCTCGAAGACCTCTGGCTCCTTCAACGGCAGCTCTACCACCTCCTTTATCTCGCGTTTTATGCTCTCGAGACCACCAACGTCATTCCAATGCACATTCGGCCTCTCGACAAAAACCTCACGGAGCGCGCTCGGCTGTATATTTCCAAGAGCCTCTGTGAAATTCTCCTTGGTTACCTCCAATCGCATCAGCAGCTCATTGGGCACCGACTCGCTATTTATAACCTCCGGTATGATCTTGCGCAGGCATGACATAGCAGCCTCCCTGACGAGTGCGCTTATATCGGCACCGGTGTAACCGTGCGTCAGATTTGCAAGAATGTCTATGTCCACATCTTTCGACATAGGCATATTCCTCGTGTGTATTAGAAGTATCTCCTTTCTCGTATTCCTATCAGGAACACCGATCTCAATCTCCCTGTCGAACCTGCCGGGCCTCCTCAGCGCAGGGTCTATCGCGTTAGGCCTGTTCGTAGCGCCTATTACTATGACCTGCCCCCTTGAAGATATCCCGTCCATGAGCGTTAGCAGCTGCGATACCATCCTACGCTCGACCTCGTTGGTAGCGTCCTCCCTCTTCGGCGCGATGGCATCTATCTCATCCATAAATATAATCGTTGGTGCCTGCTCGCTCGCCTCCCTGAATATAGTCCTAAGCCTCTCCTCGCTCTCTCCGACATACTTGCTTACCAGCTCCGGTCCTGATATATTTATAAAGTGCGCATCGCTCTCGTTAGCTACGGCCTTGGCGAGGAGGGTCTTGCCCGTGCCCGGAGCTCCGAATAGGAGCACGCCTTTCGGCGGGTCTATCCCTAGCCGTTCGAACAGCTCTGGGTACCTTATAGGTAGTTCTACCATCTCCCTTATCTTCTGAACCTCATTCTTAAGTCCGCCTATATCCTCGTAATGTATCTCTCCTATCCTAACCTCGTGCTCGGATACCGGCTCTGTCTTGACAATTACCTCCGTGTTCTCGGTAACCATCACAACTCCGTGAGGTGTGGTCTGCGACACCACAAAATAGAATACATAGCTGAACATCGGTATTGGGACCAGATCCCCTCTGATTAACGGCTTCTTTAATAGCTTTGCCTTAGCATAAGCGGCGAAGTCTGGAGATATATTGGTACGCTGGTTATGCGGCGGCGCGAGCACCACCTTTGTCGCAACTTTGATCTCGATCTTACTTATGAATACCTTATCCCCTATACCGACACCTATATTCTGTCTGGTGTGTCCGTCTATCCTTATGAAGTCCAGCCCCTCATCCTGCATATGCGCAGGCCAGACCAGGGCGGCAGTCGATCTGTTCTTACCCTTTATCTCCACTATGTCCCCGGATGCGACCCCAAGCATCTTCATCGCTTTGGAGTCTATTCTAGCGATACCCCTACCATCGTCTGTTACCAAAGCGCTCGCAACCGTAAGGTCGATTCCATCTACCATAAGATTATCACCAATAGTGACATAAGAACATCACAGATATACCTAAGACATATAATGCGGTCTGATATGCATGACCTAGCCAATCAAGGATAGAGATATTACGGCTCCGATATTTAAAAACTTTGCCTAATCGGAGATAACTCTTAACTACAGGCATTTAGCATAGGATTCGATAAAATAGATAATTAAATAATATTAAAAACAAATTGTGGCGGTGTTAAGACGTGGGACGTCTAATATTCATCGTCCCCTTCTCCTTCCTCTTCTTCGTCGTCCTCTTCGTCAATATCCTCATCGAACTCGTCGTCGTCTTTTCTATCTTCCGGTCTCTGGTTCTTAGGCATCTATCTCACCTGTATATTCAGCAATATGTAAATCCATAATATATAAATACCTTTCTGAAACAGCACGGACGTACATCACAATGGATATGGGATCATAAAGTCAGAACCATCATCCTTTGGCTACGCCGAGCGGGACCATCCTGGCAACTATATCGGATATCTTCGCGCCGGCAACACTGGCTACAACATCATCAACATCCTTATAAGCCCATATCGCCTCCTCGCTTATCAGCTTCCTGCTCCTCACCCTGAACTCTATCCCCTTCTCGTTCAGGTCGGATATGGTCTTTGATGCGGGTATATCGCGTATAGCCTGGTGCCTAGACATCCTCCTACCGGATCCATGACATGAGGATCCGAAACTCTCCTCAGATGACTCGTCTCTGCCGGATAGTATATAGCTGGCGGTGCCCATACTTCCCGGTATTATAACCGGCTGGCCGTGCGAGCTATACGCCTTCGGTATCTCGCCTCTGGACGGTCCGAATGCGCGTGTGGCCCCCTTCCTATGCACGTAGAGCCTCCTCCTCTTCCCATCAACCTCGTGCTCCTCCAACTTCGCTATGTTGTGGGCTATATCGTATAGAATATCCATGCCCATAGAGTCTGCGCTCCTGCCGAACGTCTCCTCGAAGCTCTTCCTTATCTGCGTTGTTATTATCTGCCTGTTTGCGAACGCAAAGTTTACTGCAGATCTCATAGCTGATAGGTACTCATCCGCCTCAGGTGTGTTAACATGTACGTAGCTGAGCTGAGGGTCCGACAGGATTATACCGTTAGCCTTCTGGTAATCCATAAGCTTCGCGACATAGTCGGAGCATATCTGGTGACCGTACCCTCTCGAGCCCGTATGTACCATCACCACCACCTGGCCCTCGAACAGACCGAATGCCTTAGCCGCACCCTCCCCTATAACTCTCTCGACCCTCTGCACCTCCAAGAAATGGTTTCCCGCTCCGAGTGTTCCGAGCTGATTGAATCCGCGCCGCTTTGCAAGAGAGCTCACGTTCCTGTTGTCAACGCCCTCCATGCCCCCTCTCTCCTCTATGAATTCGGAATCGTCAGCGAAGCCGTACCCCTTCTCTATCAGATACTGAGCCCCCTCCTCGGTAACCCTGGATATCTCCCTCTCGGTAAAACCGAGCTTGCTCTTGCTCCCAACACCGCTCGGAACATTCTTGAAGAGGTTGTCCATGAGCTTAGGGAGGTGCCTCTTTACCGAGGCGTAATCCATATTAGTCTTTATCAGCCGCACTCCGCAGTTTATATCGAACCCTATAGCTCCTGGGGATATTATGCCGTCATCTGCGTCGAATGCCGCCACACCGCCTACCGGAAATCCGTATCCCTCATGCCCATCAGGCATTATGCACATCCGCTTAACTATGCCAGGTAGGGATGATGCGTTGATCGCCTGGGAGAGCGTCCTGTCCTTCCCTATGCTATCCTTTATAGCATCGTTCCCGTATATCCTGACGGGGACTCTCATATCTCCACTCTTGGGTACCTCCCATACGAAGTCCCTCACCCTCTCAATTCTCGAATCTCCCATCAAATCGTTGTAAAATTTAAATGGGCTGTGATCTATTCACCGCCCTAACTCAGAATCATCTCGCCGTGAGATTCGCATGCGCATATGCGCCATCCGTGCCTATCACTCTTATGCTGTATGTCTGGTTCACTATAGGCTCTATCAGCGCACCCCTCAGAAGTATCGCGGCGGAGGCGTTCGCATCCCCAACAGAGGTGTTAGCGTTTAGGTCAGAATTCACCCCTATCCTATCCATCCTTACCCTCGGCAGATATATTGTGCTGTTGAATGATAGGGTAGTGCTGTTCCCGGCGCCGAGCGCGTACCCATTCGGACCCTCGGCCTCTATCTCTGCACCCTGCGCTGCATTTAGGTATGGTAGGGATAGGGTGCCATTGTTAGACACTATAAAGTTGAGCATATTGAAGTAGTTATCCTCAAACGCCCTCGCCCTAGCTATAATCTCAGATACATTCTGATTGGATATGTTGAAATCGTGTAGATCCTCCATAACGCTCCCGTTTATGCCTCTGGCGAATACGCTATGGTTGAAGAGGTTTGTATACGAATTATTGCTCTGGCTGATGTCTAGTTTGCTGTATAGCTCCTGTATTGAGGTATTACCATTTATCCCTAGCTCGGCCTCAATCATGGCTATATTTGAGGAGTTGACCCTTACCACAGTATTCCCAACGGTAACGCTCCTGTTGAGGAGTAGGTAATCCGCTGCGGACAGGTTCACCCCGAGGTCGTGAATTCCTATTCTGGATATCTCGCCGAAGGATGGCTCGCCCATAATCCTTATGTCTGTGGATGAGCTCGAGAATGGTGTATTTGCAGAGAATATCCCGTATATGAACACATGCTTAAGATCGATTGTGGAGTTACCGTCATTTCTCACGGTTACCGATATATCCGTCCTATTCCCTACAGCAGATACCGATGCCGCCTCGATGCTTATGTTTCCCGATGATCGCTCGAATTCGCTATTAACACTGGCGTTCAGCCTCTCCCTAGCTCCAACGCTGAATGCAGACCTGCCGATCTGGGAGTTGCCTACCACTATCGCCCTGACCGACGGGACCATCACGAATACAGTACCATTAGATGTGTATATCTGTACTATTACAGGCGATAGGCTTATCAGTACGCCCGAGCTCCCATTCTTTGAGCTGAGATGCTGCGACAGCCTGACGCTGAGGGATCCGCTCGGAACCGTGACGTTGTATGATACATTGTTCACGGTTATGACCGCAGATGTTATATTGAATCTGACCATATCGAAGCTCTCGGAGGAGTTGGCTCTTAGAAGTGCAATGGTCTCCGATGCATTCGTTATATTTAGTAGGTTTATGCTTCCGCTCGCATTTAGATTGATAAATCCTGTGCTGTTTGATGCTCCCGATTCGTGCAATCTCACATCGTTGTATCTTATAACCAGAGATTCTGTGCCATTAGGTACCTGCGGCGGATCTGTTAGCTGTACAGCGTATGTGGCGTACGATAGATTGGAACTCAGAGTCGAATTAGAGCTCGTACCTGCTGGCTGATGATGCATCACCACCTCTCCCACTGCTACAACGGCTATTAACAGAACCACTATATAGAGTATCGCACTCGTCTTACCTACCATATGAGCACCAATTAAGATTAGATTACTGATAAGTATAAATCTTTAAATCTTCTTTAACCGCCCGGCTAGTGCAATGGCTTTTAAGCGTATCGATAACGATAAATTTATGATATTATGGCAGATAGGGCTACTATGATAGGTTATGCGCTGTTGATCATAGGGGTTGCAATACTCCTGTTCACCTTCTATGAGGCTTATACGCTATATACGTACTTTAGGAGCGGTAACAGCGTATTTACACAGAGCCAGCCAAGTATAACTGTCACCCCTTCTCAGGGCAACGCATCTATACAGGCAAGCAGTATCGAGTCATCCCTACTTGGCGGGCTTTTGAAGGCCTTCCCCATAGGCACATATTTCAGCTACCTGCTTGCGGTAATCCTTCTCGGAGTATTTGCCAGTGTGGGGTATAAGCTGGCGAAAATAGGGAGTGATATGGTAGGTAAGGCTCCGTCTCAGAACAAGGTAAAGTAAGTGGTTAGACCGGATAGGGCCGGATATCCAGGCCGGTCTGTGCATCTATCTTCTCAGAAATCTATCTGCTCGCTCCTCAGAATTCCTGAATGCCCCAGAATGCTCCAGCTCAGCATGTCTGAGCTTACCTCTGCTCTCACCAAAAACAAAGTCCGGCTTATTCGGATCCTTCAGACCCCTGAGCATATTCTCGTATTCTCTCTTCTTCTCCTTTCTTATTGAGTTAAACATATCAATCACACATATATACTGTTTTTGAGATATATACGCATTATCATGACGTTTGATGTCTGTCAATGTGCGTATATATTACAGAATTTAAGGAGTTGTTCTATAAAATATTAAAAGGGATCTAGAACATCCCCTATTGCCCCACAGATGAGATGCCTTTCTCTTCTACTCGTGGTTTTGTCTTCTTAGGATATTGCTCCACACGCTTGCTTTGGCTCTCTCATCAGGCACGCCAACTGTAATACCATGTGGTACCTTTGGGTCTCCCCTCATAAGCTTGAAACGCCAGTTATCATTATCAGCAAGCATTTCATCAAGCCGCTTCTCAGCATCCTTAATCAGCCAGCTCCCATCTTCCTTCTTTACAAAAGCTGCCTCCAAAAGATCCTTTAAGCCCCAGACACTATATGCGGAGCGTATAAACAATATATACGGATAGTTGTTGCGGTGGAATTCTTTATAATTCCATACCTCAACCTTTCTTTCGGGCGAGAGCTTCGTTTTATCTTCCTCTTCAAGCTTCTTGAGATTGCCCTTCTCATCAAACTTGAATACCTCAGTCTCGCCAGGTTTAAGCGATTTACAAAACAATTCATCATCCGCGTTAACCCAAAAACTATTTAGTCCGAAGATCCTTGGAATGTTGTCATCATTATCTCCAACGAAAGCGAGAGCAAAGACCTCATTAAGTTTGGGAAGCCTCAGCCCATTTCTATGGAGAATCTTAACGGCTTTATGATAATCTAAACCGCCATCATCGGTACTGCCTTTAACGGTTCCAGCCTTCATAATGAAGATATCTTTTCCACCGGTAAACTCATTGGGAACACGATCGAATCCTTTAGGCGCATCCATCAGTTCCGATCTCAAAACGGTCTCGTCTGCTCTCTCTGCTCTCATTCCAAATTCCTTTGTTGCCATATTATTCACCTAATTCGAAATTATTTGTAAATTGGATTTAGATATCCTGATATATATGTATTTAGGCGCAGAATATATTCAGATATATAAATATTCGCCGACTTCAAACCTGTCCAATAAATAGGTTAGATTAGGCTAGCCCTGGTTAGTTTGTCTCTGATTTGCATTGTTGCAGTTTTGTTAAGTATATCTGTTTTTGCAACAATCTCATTTTCAATATCTTATCTTATCTTTTTAGAAAATAAAGTTTCTCCGACAACCTTTTGTATCTGGAAAATGTCAACCTAACTACCTTCTCCCCATACCCAACCCTCTCTTTCCATTTTTCAAGATTCGGTTCTCATATTATTATATGAATTTCAATTTCTATTATCTTTGTAGATTCTGTCGCCAAAACAGAATGTATCACGAGGTTTAAAACCTTTAGGAATTAATGGAATTATTGGACAGAGTCTATAATGATTGATTAATGTCAATCTGCATATAGATTATAGAAAGGGGAGTTGTTCTATAAAATATTAAAAGGGATCTAGAACATACCCTATTGCCCCGCAGATGAGATGCATTTCTATCTACCCGTGGTTGTGTCTTCTTAGGATATTGCTCCACACGCTTGCTTTGGCTCTCTCATCAGGTACACCAACCATAATATAACTTTGTATCTTAGGATCTCTCTTCCAAAGCTTTAAAAACGGGCTATTAGGATTTGCTTCGAGGGCGCAGATCTCCAATGTATACTTGTAGTTGTGGGTGCCGAATTTAATATAGTCGTCTCCAACATACTGTACCGAAATCTTTCTTTCGGGTGGGATCTTTGTTTCATCTTCCTCTTCAAGCTTCTTGAGATCGGCCTTCTCATCAAACTTGAATACCTCAGTCTCGCCAGGTTTAAGCGATTTATAAAACGATTCATCATCCACGTTAACCCAAAAATCATAAATTCCTCCTCCAAAGAGCCTTATAATGTTGGGGATATCATTGTCTCCAACGAAAGCGAGAGCCAGGATCTCATTAAGTTTGGGAATCCTCAGCCCATTTCTGTGAAGAATCTTAACGGTTTTACGATAATCTAAACCGCCCTCCTCGGTACTGCCTTTAACGGTTCCGGGCTTCGGAATGAAGATATCTTTTCCACCGGTCAACCTATTGGGAAGATGATCGAATTCTTTAGGCGCATGCCTTAGTTCCGATCTCAAAACGGTTTCGTCTGCTCTCTCCGTTCTCATTCCAAATTCCTTTGTTGCCATCTTATTCACCTAATTCGAAATTATTTGTAAATTGGGCTTAGATATCCTGATATATAAGTATTAAGGCGCAGAATATATTTAGATATATAGATAGATATTCGCCGACTCCAATCAATATAATACTACTGCGTATTTTATGTGGCCCGTCTATTTAACCTCTTCTCTTCAGCCACTGAGAGGTTTTAGAATATATGTAGATATCGGTTTTACTGTATCGAATATGTGTTATCTAAGCAGGGCAAACGCATAAGATATCTAAATTAGATAAGCGGGCTTTGTATTATATCGGTCTCCTTAGCCGACCCTTTTAGTAAGAATGATTAAATATCAGATAAACATAATAGATATACAGCAATAATGGTGAGATTTATGGCACTCCAGATTCAGAAATCAGAAAGTCGGAATTCAGACACTATGTTTAGGAAGACTAAAGATGAAAACACGGTGGTTACATACCAATTGTCTTTTTATGTAGTTGATGGAAAACTGGATGAGTTATCTCTAAGAGATCCTAAAGAGATCGAATTGGTAGAGTATAACAAAAATAACTTTACAAAATTTAATGAGGCGGTAAATAAGGTTCGGGAAGCGATTACCTCTGGTGGAGTGATTTTCGAGTATATTGATGATCACATAAGATACGGATCTGGCGGGTTCTACTTAGTGAATACAAAAGAGGGATGCTTCCTATTGCTTGCGCAGAGAACGCCGGATGCGCCAAGAATGGCAAACTTTCTGGATGGTAGCTTCGGTATAGGTAGCTACTATGTACCTACCCATAATGCTATTGCGGAGATAGGAGAGGAGATCTCATTGTTGAGAGTCCCTTCAGATAATGATAGTGGAGCTATTTTCAAGACCGCAGACCAGAAACCATTCCTCCTGATTCCTCATTTTGATAAGGATGTGCCGGAGCATGATTCGATCAACAGGATAATAAAGACCAATGCAATAAAGGCTTTTAATACTCTAAAGCAGGGGGAATTTAAAATAGCAGAGGTCAGGGCAGAGATATTTCCATTGAAAAACTCATCCAGAATTTTAATTAACGGGAATCAGTCTAGCCACAAGGCAAATGTATCATTCGAAAAAGCCAGCGTAGAGTTAGCAATGGGTGTTGTATGCTTAGATATGAGAGAGCTCAGTATTAGAGATCTGATACTTCACGATACAGAACGTTCAGAGAGGGGCTTACACAGGAGGAATGTGTGCATAGACATGTCTAATGGGAATGCCATTATATACCAGGATGGGAAGATTATTGAGGAGACACATTTTGCAGATTACATAAACAGAATAAGGAATGAGGAGGGAGAGTATTCCACTGGAAAGGTTAAGGCGCTCCAGGAAAACTGGCCGGATCAGCTAGATAGGTATAACTGGGACAGAATATTAAGGAGGTAGGCTCTTTATTAATATAACAGATTTTAGATATCCGCTAAGGCAGATACTCCCATATTCTAATACTCGCTACTCGTCTTCGTATAGATTAGCGCTTGAGGTTATTCTCGCTAGAGAGAGGAACGCCCTTGCCGGGATTCGAACCCGGGCCTCAAGCTCCGCAAGCTCACGTTCTATCCAAGCTATACTACAAGGGCACACATTTTATAAATGTGGATATTGAGTATATTTAAACCCAAATGGATATGT
>JAJYXL010000018.1 GCA_021801785.1 Microcaldota archaeon | reverse complement strand
ACGCATTCGAGAGAGGGCTGCTGCTTCTCCCGGCTGGAGAGTCGACGATAAGGATAATACCGCCATTGAATATTAGCGATGATGCTCTAGAGAAGGGGTTCGATATACTAGAAGAGTCGATAGGCAGATATTCTGGTCGTTAGGGTACATATTGCGAGGATCTCTGTCACGAGTGGGGTCCACAAAAAGGATTTATAATCTTTCTCTTATATACTTATAACGCTTTTTGGAGTGAATCTTATGTCAAATGTTTACGATGTTAGCCCTAGTGAGCTAAATAGGAGAGTGGCTGATGCGCTGAAGGGTATGATAAAGCGTCCAGAATTTGTGAATTATGTAAAGTCCGGTCCAGGCAAGGAGAGGCCCCCATCGGATCCGGATTTCTGGTTCAAGAGAGGTGCATCGATACTCAGGCAGGTTTATGTGAATGGGCCGGTTGGCACATCCAGGCTACGCACCAGGTACGGTAACCGGGAGAGCCATATGCGCAGCAGGAAGCATCATGTTAGAGCTGGCGGCAACACCATAAGGACGGCTCTGCAGGAGCTCGAGAAGGCAGGCCTGATAAAGAGCACGTCGAGAGGTAGGGTTATCACCCCTAATGGTAGATCATTTCTTGACAAGATAAGCAATGCGATAAACGCTACTGAAAAGAACGGGTAAGGTCTTCGTATGCCTGAAGAGAATGAGAACGAAGATGCGCAACAGAAGGAGATGAAGAGGGAGCTGATGAAGCGCTACAGGGCGCAGCAGCAGGAGCAGCAGATACGTATGTATATGCAGCAGATCCTTGACGCCAGAGCCTACGAAAGGCTTATGAATGTACGGGTATCAAACAGAGAACTGTACATGCAGGTCGCACAGCTGCTCGTCAATGCGGCGCAGTCCAACAGATCGATAAGGAAGATAAATGAATCACAGCTTATAGACCTCATAGACAGGATAACAAACAGGAGAGATACTAAGATAGAGTTTAAGAGGAAGTGATGGAATGGTAAAGAAGAGCGCAGTTAGGAAGAGGATGCTTGGGAGGAGGCTCAAGAGAGCGAGGAGGATGCCGCTGCTAGCCTCGCTGAGGACGCACAGGAAGCTCCAGTCCAATAAATTCCAGAGGAACTGGCGCACGCATAAGCTCAAGATAAAGGTGAAATGATCATGGCGCAGACACGTGCAATAACGATAAATATAAGGAGGTATCTGGTGAACCAGCCGAGGCCGAAACGCGCTAGGAAGGCTGTACGTTACCTCAGGGAGAGGATAGCCCACTATACCAAGACGGATCTGAAGAACGTAAAGATAGAGGGCGAGCTTAACTCGATGATAATAAGAGAGTATTCGAAGAGGATGGTGCCTATAAAGACTAACGTCAATATCGACGATAATGGCGTAGCCAGGGTCTCGCGTTTCGGCGCAACGAAGCCGGCAGAGGCCAAGGCCGGCAGAGCTGTCAAAAAGGAGAGAGCCGCACCTGCGCAGAAGAGTACGGATAAGGGCAGGGCAGAGGCAGGAAAGGGAGCCAGAGGGGAGGCAAAGGCCACCAAGAGAGGCGTAGGAGAGAGGAACGGAGAGGAAGCCGATGGAGGTAGCAAAGCACAGAGTGTTGGGAAGTGACTTCGTCGGAGCTTTCTGCATTACTACGGATAGATACTCATTGATACCGCACGGGACTGGCGGCTCTCTCGCAAATATAATTAGGGGGACGTTGAGGACGGATCCTATTACCGTTATGCTGGCTAACTCAGATATGCTGGGGGTATTCGGTAGGGGGAACTCGAACGGGATCGTCCTATCCAATCTGGTGCACCAGAGCGAGGTCGACTCGCTGAGGAGCATGCTGCCCGATATACGAGTTGGCATAATAGAAAGCGATTTAAACGCGATAGGCAATAATATACTTGCGAATGACAGGATAGCATTTGTGAACAATGAGTACACTCCTGTAGCAGTAAAACAGGTAAGCGATGCACTCGGAGTTGAGGTTCTGCCTATAAGGATAGGTGAGTTCAGGACCGTTGGAGCGAACAATATACTGACAAACAGAGGGATGGCAGTGAACAATACCGTATCCGATGAGGAGAAGGAGCACATAGAGAGCATACTCGGTATAAAGACGGTGAGAACCACGGCGAATTCGGGTTCGCTGAGCATAGGTATATCCGTAATGGCAAACTCATACGGTGTGATCGCTGGCGATCTCACAACGGGGTATGAGCTGGCACGCATTACCGAGACATTGGAATAGAGGATAATAGAGATAAAGAGGTGAAGAGATGCGATACATAATTAGAGGCAGAATAAGGAGAGGGGATTCTGGCAGGGATTTCGAGATAGAGGTAGATGCTGAGAGCGAGAAGCATGCGGTAGAGAAGGCCACAGTCAGGTTGGGCTCGCAGCAGTCCCTCAAGAGGAGGAATATAGAGATAGCTTCGGTAGAGGTAGGGAAGGATGGCAGAGCAGAAGGGTAGGCAGGACAGCGATATAGCCTCGCTCCAGTATGCGCAGGAGTACTACCAGAGCAGGTACATCGCGATAGAGAGGAGCCTTGAGGAGGCATACAACTACCTGAGCGAGCTTAATGAGACTAAGGAGTCGATATCGAATGCGTCTAAGATATCTAACAGGAATATACTTACCCCGATAGGATCTGGGGCTTACCTGAATGCCAAGATGGTAGATGCGGATAGATTTGTGATAGGTGTTGGAGGCGGATTCTTTGTCGAGAAAGATGTATCGGATGCGAGCGCGTTCACAGACCGTTCGATAAAGTCGCAGAATGAGCTGATAGGGAGGCTTACCAAGAGCAAGGAGGAGCTGGAGCGCATGATAATCGAGACGGCATCCGCGCTTGACGAGGCATCCAGAGCGGATGAGATGGCTGGCCACCAGCACCACCACTGATGTATACCCAGTCTCTCTTGATGGCTGGTCAGCTACTCGCATTGATAACCTTATAGAAGCCGAACGTGAAGTTGAAGTTGCTATTCCTCCTGAAGTACTTCGCTGTGGCTATGGGCTCGGTTGTGGTGCTGTTCATTATGCTCGCACATATGCTCCCGCTAGGCGTACCGCACCAGTACCCCACATCTATGACATAGCAGCCGTAACCGCTGAAGTTCTTGGTGAGATTTGCTGCTCCGAAGTTTTGGATATCTACCGCGCTCCTATTATTCAGATTGAATAACATAGGGTCGAAAGAGAAGACCAGGCAGTTGCTCGGTATCTTATAACTCGAATTGTAGACAAAATTCTCGTAGAAGCGCGCACTCGCAGCCTGCTGGATATCCCTGGGTTGCATGCTTATTATCGGTATAAACCCGTACGCCGGGAAGGCTATTATGAGTATGATTATAAGAATGCCGAGAGCGGTAAGCAGTCTCTTCCTGAAGATATATTTGGCACGCTTGCCGCGCCTGCGCTTTGCGCCTCTCTTCTGCCTCGGCTGGCTGGACCGTCCGGCAAGCCGCTCTGCGAATGCGAGAATCTCATTAAGGAATACGCCGCCGAAGATTGCTACCGGAGTTATCAGGCTTAGCATGAATCTCCAATCGACCCCGTAATTCACACCTCCAGCATAGAATGATGTGTAGAGGACAAAGAAGAGTACGAACCATATAATAAGGGAGATTGCCGCCTTCCTATATCGCTTGTAGTATAGTGCGATCGCCGCGCCGAATATCGCAATGAGTGTGAATACAACTGGCTGCACCACCTGCGCGGGGGCTAAGCGATCGAACCAGAATATCACGTTATCGCACAGGTTTGCCTCGAAATACCCTATTCCGAACTTGCTCTGCGCTGTGAGGGATTGGAATCCGCTAGCGCAGGTAAGCTGCACGTTTGTTCCTGCCGCCCCGAAATTGCTGTTGCTCACCTCCCTGAATACGAATACCGCGTTCGGCGAGATGACGAGCACGAATATGAGTATTACTATGAGCATATTTGTATTCATTATGTTCCTCTTTATCAGCGATATGTTTGAGCGGACCGCCCTCCTCACCCCGCGCTTGTCCAGGATGATGTACATGATGAGTATTAGAGGCGCAAAGGCGATCGCATCGACCTTCATATACGAGAGGAGAGAGAAGCTTAGAAGTGCAAAGCCCAGAGTATAGATATTCCTTCTTTTGAGGAATATTAGCATCCCTATAATCGCGAGCAATGAGTATGTGAGCATTGGTATATCTGACGTTGTCGGAGCTGCCCATAAGAGAATTATTGGCGATACGGTCATCATGAGCTCTGAGAGCAGCGCGATCCTCCTGTCCTCAAACAGCAGGAGCGTGAGAAAGAACGTGAGCCCGACAGCTATCGCAGTCAGTACGATGTTGGCGATATATGCTGAGCTCCTGCTCACGCCAAAAAGCAGGAAGGCTATAGCAATATTGAATGCCTCGCCTATAGGCTCGTGGAAGATCTGGCCCGCTATGCAGTATGTTGGGGTCCCGTAGTTGCACATCCACGCCTGTCCGGTATGTATTAGATCCAGCGCCATGCCCTGGTATATCGCATCGTCGAAGAATAGCTGCTGTGTGGGTTTTACCACTGCTACTTCGAACGCTACAAATAGCACGACTACAAGCAGTGCGAATATCAGATACCTCCTGTTAAGTCCGATACGCTTAAATTCCCTGTCGAACGATCTGCGCGACCTGAACAGGAATATGAACATCATTATGAATGAGGATATGAGACCGAGGCTCATAAGGTACTCGAGATATCCGCCGTAGATCATCAGACCGCCCTCCTATTGATGAGTGTGACCCCGTTTATAAACATATATTTTGTACCGGTCTCCTTCATAGTATTTATAGCATCGTTTGGATCTCTGACAATTGGGAATCCGTGAAGGTTGAAGCTTGTATTGAGTACTACGCCGCTCCCGGATAGCCTCTTTATCGACCTTAGCAGTTCGGAATATACGCTACCGTCATTAGGAACCACCTGTGGCCTTGTGGTCCCATCAACATTCACCACAGACCTCATCGCATCCTTGGAGCTCTCGTTGACGCGGTATGCGTTCGTCATGAATCTGTCGATCCCTTTACCGTCGTAATCTACGAGTCTCCCTATGTCTTCCTCGAGAATCGAGGATGCGAACGGCTGGAACCACTCCCTCCTCTTTACATAGAGGTTGAGTTTGTCCTTAACACCCTCATCGTTGGCTGGGGCGAGTATGCTCCTGTGTCCGAGCGCCCTCGGTCCGTACTCCATACCGTCTTGGAACCAGAAGAGGTAGTTGCCCTCCCCTATGAGCTCGGCGGCATGTCTCGCCTGCTCCTTCGGATCCTCTATCTGATGCTTTAATGACCTGTCTGATGAGGCTATGCTGAGGGTCTCCTCCTGCCCGAACGAGTCCCCGAGATATGCGGAGAATTCGTTCTCTGTTACCCCGTTTAGCTCGTAATTTGCATGCAGAGCTGCACCTACAGCGAGGCCGCCATCACCCATGTGCGGGAATACATACCACCCCTTCAGAGTCTCCAACCTTCTAACCACCATATTGGCCTTCACATTGGAGAATAGACCTCCTGCGAATACCACATTCCCTATCCCATACCTGTCTATAGCGTTGCTTGTCAGCTTCACAACCGCGTTCTCGAGTATCTGCTGGGCCATATACGCCACCTGCTCTCTCGGGGTCCTCCAAGCTATATCCCTTATTATTGCGAACTGCTTCCGCGGGTTGTTCCTCACCACTACGGATGTGCCCTTCACGCTCAGAAGGCCGTTGAGCCTATTATCCTCTGAGCGGAACGGGTATGAGTAATCCGCCATAGCCATGACCTTCCCCTCATCCTCGAGCTCCCTGAAGCCGAGAGCGTTGGTCACCTGCTCGTACATTATCCCTATCGAATCCCTGGCCGGTATCCTGATGTGCCGCTCCAGCCGCCCATTCTCCAGAACGCTTATGCTTCCGGAGAGCCCGTCCCCGAGGCCGTCGAGCGTTATGACCAGAGCCCTCTTGAACGGGGATGTGAATGCGGCACAGGCGGCGTGGGCGATATGATGGTCCACCACATGCAGCTTGAAGCTCTTCAATCCGGCACGCCTCAATTGCCTACCTATTATGCTGGAGCTTATCTCCCTACATAGAGGTAATGGTCCAACTCCGGTGAGGGTGTATTTCAGATTATGCCTGAACGTATCGAATCTCGGCTTTCTGGTCAGCCTCCTCCTGAACATATAGTAGCTGCTCCTCATCGATGGGAAGACCCTCTCAAGCGTCTTGGTGAGCTCTGTGGTGGAGAAGGCGACATGCTCTATATCCTCAGGCTTTGTATGAGTATGGTATAGGGCCGATATTATTGAGTTGTAAGGGAATCCCACATCGAGCTTCCTCTTCGTGTACCTCTCCTCATTAGCTGCGAATAGGACCTTCCTCCCTTCTATAATGGCGGCTCCGGCATCGTGTCCATCCCAAATTCCGAGAATCTTCATGAAAGCACGCAAAAATAGGTATATAAAGGTTATACCAAAAGGTATATAAATCATATACGGGATAAAGAATTAACACTTTGAGGTAATATTATGGTAAACACAAACGGGTTCTCTAGCAGGCATAACATTGCCGGCATAGCAAAGATATTCGGAATAGTTATTATGTTATTTATCGCAACGTCAGTGACGGCCCTGAGTATGGCATCAGCACAGACATCACAGATAAGCTGTGCGACCTCGTCTATTGGAAGCTCAGTTACTGGAAACACAGGGTCAGCCATAATATGCCAGATATGTAACCTCTATAATACGATACACAGCATCGTATTTGTATTAGCTCTACTGCTATTCATATTTGGTGGAGTTATGTACGCAGTAGCCCATATACTACCAGGTAAGGCAAAGGGTGAGTTCCAGGGATATGCTTGGGCTATGATTATAGGTGGTATTATAGCTGTTATAATAGTTATTGCCGCACCTTTCGTTCTGAATAGTGTTGTTAGTACAGGAGGTACATCAACCTCTACCCTACTTAGCGGACAGACAGGTGGTATAGCAGGAGCATGCGGCGCCCTAGGTGGCAGCTAGCTTCCTCTGACAGCTTTGATTTTTATAGCCGGATGTATTCCGGCAACCCCATTGTGTTATAGATGGCGAACGTCTTAGTCAATGCATTTCATACATACTCAAAGCATCTGGAGTTGATCGCCTTCTCGGCGGTCTCGCTAATCTTAGCATTCGTAGTGCCTCTGCTATCCCCGTTTCCCACATATCTCGATATAGGATCTACCTTCATACGTACCGCGAGCGTGTTCACCAACCTCACGCCTTTCAGTATTGTTGTGATCATAGCATCCACGCTGTTCTCGCTTTTATTCCTGAGCTTCGCGATTGTGGTAATAAATCTAACAGTTAAGTACAGGAAGACGGGCGCTAAGCTAGGTAGGGACGTTATAGGCGGGCTGGAGAGGTATACCGGAAACGTCTTCCTCGTGTTATTCCTATTCGCATCCATACTCATGCTGGTAAATATCGTATCATACAACACAAGCTTCTCTGGTCTGCTCACGGCGATAGTCGGACTGGTATTGACACCCTTCCTCTTCTACGCCCCATCTGCGATAGTGATAGATGAGCGCAGGTTCGTGAGGGCGGTACAATCTAGCATATCATTCATACGCAAGAGGCCATCATACCTCCTTATATGGATAGCCGTTACAATAGTGATACTGAGCGCTACTGATCTGATATTCATGCCGCTCGGAGCCGTAATCTCCGGCTACGTCCTGCTGTTTGTTGACTCTATATTCGTATTGCCATTCATACTGGTGCTGCAGAGCGAGATGTACATAAACAGGTTCGATATGCTGAAGGGCTGAGCAGATATCGAGAGTGTACAGGATTGCCGGCATACAATATAGTTTAAATAGGCTTATACGCAAATAGTTCTATGCGTAATAGGTTGCCATTAATAGCCTTTCTGTTCTCTATACTTATTGGCTCCTCTGTAGCATCATTTCAGAGCTTCGGCTCTGGAGGTATTATGCTATCGGCTTTGATCTGCTCCCCGACAAGCCAGGCTGCGATAGGCTCATGCATAGGATCCGTATACAGTAATGCGATAGCGCTAGCCTCTATAGGTATTCTGTTATCTCTTGTGATAGTTGCCATATCGTATATGGTTGGGAATTTACTAAATATCAGAGGGTTTAAGGATTGGTATAAAGGGGAGCTGTGGGAGACGATAAAGAGCCTATTGCTAATAGCGATAATATTCTCTGCGCTGACCATAGCCGGGGGAATATCTAGTGCCCTTGCTGGAAGCCCGACCACATCAGGAACATCATTAGTGAGCCACTTCGATGGGTTATGGACCACATCTTACAAGAGCTACTTATTGCCAACCCTCCAGAGCAGCAGCAATGCAGTAGATGCGATATTGGGCCTGTCCGTCGGAGTCGGTGCCCTTAAGAGCATTAATTATAACTTAGAGGTAACTGTAACCGCATTCTATGTAAGCCTTATAAGCGGATCTGAGGGGAATATATATGTGAGCAGCATACTGGATTCTGCCACAAAGGGCTCGTTCCTTCAGATTCTTGCAGACACAGTAGTTATGGTAGAGATAGTTTTCGCTATGCTCTCTCAGATGTTCTACGCGATAGTCGGGATAGGGCTTGTAGGATTCATCCCCATAGGCATAATACTGAGGGCATTCCCTATGCTACGCGGATTGGGAGGCACCTTCATAGCGATGGGAATAGGACTATCTCTGATATTCCCCACGCTGCTCGTAACATTCAATCTCCCAGTAACGAATTATATAGAATCGGCAGTCTTAGGTAAGCAACCCAGCTCGAGTAATAGCCAGCCAGGTTTCACAACAACGACCAGCTTCATACAGGGGGCAATGAGTATAGTCGTAAATCCGATTCTTAAGATTTTGGGAGGAGTGACTATATTTTTAACCGGCTTTACCACAGGGCTATTCGAATCCATGTTTGGAGTATACAGTGTCCTCAATTACGCCATGTATTACTCTCTAATAAGCATACTGCAATTCATACTCTTGGTAATAGACATAGTCGTAGGGATAATACTAACTGGTAGCATAGCTAAAATGCTGGGAGGTTCTGTAAAGTTAGGAATAGGGAAATTCAAGATAGCATAGTTGTTTGGTGGGAGTATATGAATAGAATAATTAAGCGGGTTCTGATTATCACGCTACTACTGGCATTACTCCCGGTGACATCTGTTGCACAGACAACATCCAATAGCTGTACCTTAGGTGGCGCTTATACATCCAATTGGGTAGGAATAAATATAGATGTCTTACTCTTATGGTCCGCAGTTATAGGTGCGGTATTCGCTGTATCCCAGCTCTTTCCTGGAAAGGCGCGTGCGGCTGCTTCCGGGATAGTCAGGGCAGAGACAGTACAGCTCTTCATAAGCCTGTTCATAATAATCGCACTGCTTACGGTATCATCTGCGGCATGCGGTATATCGAGCGGGATAAGCTCAAAGCTGCTAAATACACCAAATCTGAATCCATTCCAGTACGCCGAATATTATACTGAGAATCTATCTATGAATACAGGCATGGGATTTCTAAGTTACTTATACACAACAGGAATGAGTTATGCCATATATTCGGGTGTACTATCCGAACTATCCAAAGATATGTTATCCGGTAAACTTTTCCCAAACTTTAATGTATTTAGCTCGGTGAGGGTTAGCTCATCATTCGGGTATAGCCTTGGAAAGATGTTGAGCAGCTTCTCGACAGCGTATATGGATTTCTTCTCTGAGATTCTGCTCATAATGATAAGCATGTTGATGCTGCAGTGGCTCTCCCTGCCATTTATACAGTCTCTGGCCTTCACCTTAGTACTCCCACTAGCTCTGATACTGCGTTCCGTTCCGTTTGGTGCATTTGGTAGCGATAGCAAATCTGGCAGAGGGTTAAGGGACATAGGTAACACATTACTGGCACTCGCAATAGCATTCTATATTATATACCCTATGATGATAGTATTTAACAGTTATGCGGTCTCGTACATCTTCAGTCCGAATAATCAGTTATATTCATGTACAAACTGCCTTGGTGCTAAGGTGACACCGTTGAATATACCGGAATCGTACTTCTCTAGCAGTCTGAGTTATAGTTTAAAGGCAAATGAATTTGGTGGCTTCGTATCTCCATCTATTCTGGGCTTTATAACAGGGCCGATATTCAACAACATAGGGCTAATACTGCCAAACGGGATATTCGATCAGGTAGAGGCGATTAGCTTTGGCTTAGCAAAGTTCATATTCTATGGGCTATTCATGTTTGGAATAGATCTCACTGTTACGATAGGCTTCGCTTCAAGCCTTAAGAAAGCCCTAAACTCCGGTGTTAGCGGTACCGGATCGTTCTGGGATTCATTATAGGTGTGAGTATGTTAGATATACTTTTGACTAGCGGATACAGCGCTATAAAGAGTTCGCTGCTGCCTCTCGCAATAGTCGCACTCCTGTTGGATTCCGGCATGATAGCTATATGGTACATAATAGGCATATTGATAAATAACAACGGCGTAAAGGCGTCTGCCAGAGGCGAGTTCAACCAGCTGATAGGCACTGCGGTAATAATAGCCATTGTTATATACTCGGTCTCGATATTCTCGATGGTATTCTACACATCCCTAAACGGTACAAAGCTCATGAGTCAGAGCGCGCTCACAACGATGTGTAGCAATTTAGAGTCGAGCTCGCAGCTCAGCATAATAAGCAGTAGCTATGGATCATTCCTAGAATCTAAGAGCTCCGGATATCCGGGAATATGCAACTTTATAACATCGGCATCTTCGTCATCTCTAACGGATAGGATAGATTACCCGTTAGCGGCAGCCGGGGTGATCGGTGCAAACGTGACAAACCAGATAGGAGAGGAGCTACAGAACCTATTCATCGTAGACGGATTTATCGGTTTTCTGTCAAAATTCAAGAATGTTGATGGTATAGGCTTGGGCAACGGCGCTATAAGTGCCACGGTAAGTATAATACCAGATGCCGGGTTTAGAATGTTATATGACGCGATATCTCCTGTGAATACTCTGACAGCCCTCGCCCTTCAGGTCAATGTAGCATCATTATTGTTATTGCTCACTTCACTATTCGCATGGCCTTACTTCCTATTTGGTGGGATAATACTCAGAGCAACGCCGTTTACTAGATCGGCTGGCGGCCTATTTATAGCAATAGCCATAGGGATGATATTCTTCTATCCTACAATATACGCAATAGAATATCTGACATTAGCTAACCCGGCTAATTATGCCCAGTTGGGTTCTTATTCAACAACCTTTAGCCAGACAGACCAAGCATCACCGATACCTATAACAGGAACACAGAACGTGAATGAGGCAAATGTACTTATGTCAAATTCTATAGCGAGTACTGGATATACCTTAAATTTCTTTGTGCTTCCTCCTTTGAATAAGATTGCACAGAAAGACGGATGCTGGCCCAACTTAGGCTCATTGCTCGGCGGAGAGACGGATATGATACTCGTATCTATAACTCCGGTCGTATCTCAGATAAATCTAGCGCTCTCCCTAATTTCAGGACCTCAGAGTTTTCTAAACAACATCGGTATAAACATCGGATTCTCTCAGTGTCCTACCAGCTCGGCACAGCAGCTTACATTCGATATATTCGATATATATGGTATATCTGGAATAGTTATGTACCTGCTCCCTCTGATGAATATAATAATATCATTGGCAGGCATAATCGGTCTATCCGGTCTCCTTGGAGGAGATACATCTCTGGCAGGTCTAGGCAGATTGATATAGGTGATTATTATGAATACAAAAAATATTCTGATTTTTGCCTTTATGCTGGCCGTATTTGCTATTATAGCTAATGTAGGGTATTCATACGGGGCATCTACATCTTCAGGTAGCACATTTTCAGGTAGCTTCTGCTCATATGTACTGTCAAATCCCACAGTGTCGCCGCCCCTCTCTCCAAGATCATCTCTTATAGAGATATCATTCTTAATAATGGCTCTATTCGCCGCGATAGTTAGTATAGCTTACGGGATGGGGTACGCATTTGAGATAAACAAACTTAGAGAATTCTCGAAGAAGGAGTTTGGGGAGATAATAGTTACAATATTAATAATAATTGCGGTTTTAGGCACGGGATCTATAATAAACAGCTTCGAGAGCGGCGGTAGCGTCTTCCAGAGCACCTGTACATACCTCTCCGCAAGCTCTATAAATGCCATACCCGCAGTTATAGGTTTCTATGCACTGACTAGAGTAATTCAGATAGTACAGAATCTGAATATAAATGTAGGGTTTAATATTGGACCTAGATTTATTCCGGTTGGAGCGAGAGTTGAGGCAGGGGTAGGGATAAATCCGTTAGCAGGGCTCAGCGTGTTTAGCAAGATATTCTCTATGGGATTAAATATCGTTATGATATTGATCGTACTTGTTATAATGATTATAATAGCTCTGTCATTAATACACTCCTTATTCCCGATATTACTAATCGTAGGAATTGTTCTTAGAACGATACCTTGGACTAGAGCTGCCGGAGGGGCACTAATAGGCATATTTATAGGATTTTACATATTCTTCCCTGCAGTGTTGGGTGTATTTTTAGGAGTGAATAGTCTGAGCAGCTCGACTGTTAACATAGCTAACCCATCGATAACATCAAATGTTGCTAGCACCATATCCAGTTCTGGAGAATTCTTTAAATCTCTACTTACATTGGTTGGGAATGGCGGACTGACTGCAGGCATTATAGGGACGGTGGTAGATGTAGCCTTGGCCCCGCTTATGTACACATTTATAGCAATAATAATATCATTGATATTATCATTTGATTTTGCAGAGACACTTGCCGATTACCTTGGAGCGCCAAGCTTTACAACAGACAAGATAAGGGGTTTGATATGAAGGATAGTATAAATTTGCGTGTTGCCTCCCTTGCTTTTGCAGTATTATTAATTTTAAGCGTAGGGACAGCCGCAGCAAAATCCAGTATATTTACAGACGTAGTATATTCTACGGCGCTCCCGTTCTCATTATCTGACGGTATTCTTATAGCTGCCGTATCTGTTCTTGCAGTAACTGCAGGAATCTCTCTGGTGTATGCGCTATCGAAGCTTATAAAGAATCAGAATCTGGGGGCATGGTCAAAAACCCAGATATATGAGGCATTCATATCTCTGATCTTGCTTATCGCATTTGCAAGCTTTGCATATATACTATTTATCAACCCTACTGCCGCATACTCCTCTGCAGGTCTCCTACCAAAATCATGCATAAGCTCTGCAAATATATACCAGCTATCGGTTTGTGATATAGGCACGTTCAATAGCTATGCATTAGAACTTAATGATTATGCAATATGGATAGGATATTTATATGGTTTCTCTCCAGGCATTGAATTTAAGTATGAGGGCGGCATACCTTTTGGAGCAGGGGTTGATAATATAGGGTCGGTTAGTTTAGCTGTATCATCAAAATTAGACTCTCTACTACCAGGCAGTTTAGATAGCCTTATAGGGTTGGGTGTAGAGGCATCGATAATGGGCATAGCTATAACGGAATTACAGATGATAATACTCTCTGGCTCAATACTCTTCTTATCATTCTTCATATCTATAGGTCTGATAAGCAGAATATTCGGATTCTCACGCTCATTTGGAGGCGGTCTTATAGCATTGGGGGTTGGATTGGGTATAATATACCCGTTAATAGTTACAGTATCTTACGGATTTATAGTAAATGCCATATCTAACAGTTGGATGAGTGTGGTGGGTTCGATACCGAATTTTCTTCTCACTCTAGTAATAAGATTAACGGATGCATTGACTGGAAATGGACTTCTAAATATTCCTGCAGTTGGAGTAGGTAGTGCCGGTATCCTGGCACCTTTCTTCTCGCTATTCGATGTGGTGGGTTATACCATAGTGGGATTTATACTGATTCCTATAATAAACTTTATAATATTAGAGACCTTTATCACTGATTTCTCTAGAGCAATAGGCGAACAGGTGGGTTTCCTGGTCTTACTGGGTGGGTTTATATGAGATATATAATCATTGCAATATTGTTGATGTTTATAATCCAGGCAGTCCATCTTGGATATTCCCAATCAGTATCATTACCTGGTACTACCATTCCAGGGTCTCAGATTCTCGGATGCGGTCTGCTCCCAACCAGTGCCGCTACACTGATATCTGAGTCGGCTCCGTGGTACTGCCCAATAAACCAGCAGATCTATTCCGTTTGGATAAAATACCTTCCGCTTGGGATAATTGCGGTGGGAATAGCCATATCTATAGCGGCGATAATATTCGCCGTAGGGATTGTTCTTGGAAATTCTAAGATAAGGAGCTTCGGCCTTGCCGAGTTATATGAGGCTTTTGCCACAGGGCTGATAGTTGGGATGTTCTTGTATGTATGTGCAATAGTATTCGGATTTATACCCTCTATCGTCACCGGGCCGATAAACCCATATGCAACATCGATATACCTTATGAGGACGACAATAACCAAGGCAGAGAGCCTGTACGGGTCTATATTCAGCACATACTTGAGTGGCTCGGCCATAGCCTCACTGGGTATAGGTCTTGGAATTAGTGGGTATAATTCACTAGGCAATTTTCTGAATAGCGTTATAGGCCTTCCGATCAGTTTATACCAATTATTCTTCCTGACACCATCACTACAGATATCTAAGCTTCTGGCTGATGGAATAATCGCACTTTATGCGGAGTATTATTTGGTGCTGTTTTTTGCTGTTGCTTCAATACCTGCATTTATAATACCGGGAGTCCTTCTCAGAGCGTTCCTACCGACACGGGGATTGGGTGGGATGCTTATGGCCATAGGTATAGCGTTCTATCTTGTAGTGCCTATAATGTTCTCGGTAGCATATTACTTCACCGCACCTAGCTTAAATAGCCAATTTGCTACAGCGACTGCGCAGATGAATCTCTTCTCTGCAAATAATGGCTTCATAACAAATGGGTTGAGTAAGAATTCGGAATTGGCTACTGAGGTTAAAGATATTACATCTGCGATAGCCCCGTTCTGGCTCTTGGTATTCTTCTACCCCTCGCTTATAATGGCTGTATCATATGTATTCATAGTGCAGATGGCGGCTATTATTGGTGGAGTGTCAGGCAGTACCGGCAGACTGCGTAGCTTTATATAGGGTTTAAAGAGGATAATAGATAAAGTGTATAAAAATGTATTACATAAATATAATGATGGTATTGTATGAATAATTTAGTACTCTTTATGATAATGCTGATAATTGCCTTTGCCCTAGTCGTATTTGGGGCTGTAATACCATCATCTCAGATCCCCGTAGCGATAAAATTATTGATATTTATAATCGGACTTATGTTGACCGGATTATCTGTGCTAATGAGGTACTACTCAGAGTTCATATTTAAGATGGTTAAGCAGAGATCTAAAAGCGTGGTGCTTGACGACTCTGTGCCTTATTATATGTCAACAGGTAAGGATGCTATAATCCTGAGAAACGAGGATGAGTATACCGCAACAGTATTCATAAAGATCCCGCTATACCGTTCATCCACGGAGATGAAGGATATAGAGAAGATCGAATTCTCAAACCTGGTAGGTAGGCTCATAGGGCAGAGCAAGGATATAGCTAAATACACAACTGGACTTTTTGTGTTGAATAAGGACCTGTATATACAACAGATACGTAATAATATATCCGAAGCGGAGAATGAAGAGAGCGATATGAACAGCGGCAATGCTCCGAAAGAGAAGATAGGTAGGGTGAGGGGAAAGCTTTCTATGTGGAGGAATATGCTTGATACTGTAAATAGCAGCATATCGTTCGACCAGGTGTCCTATATAACCATATCGTCAAAAGGCACAACCGAGTTCGAGGCGGTAAGCATAGCCCAGCAGAAGGCGAAGGAGTTTATATCCGGTACGGGTACGCTTTTCGGTGTGCCGCCTACCATAATAACCGGAACGGATATATTGAAATTTATAGAGCCGGAGTATCAACTCCCGTACTCGACAATGGCAGAGAGTATATCAAAAGGGATAAAAGAAGAGATGATATAGTGGTGGATGTAGAGAAGCTGATTTACCTGATGTTTACCCTTATGGTTATAGTGATAGCTTTCACTCTGAGCTCCTCATTTAAAGGGATAGCGAATTTCATTGCACTGATATTCATAATATTAAGCGCTGTTATGGTGCTTGGTTTCGGCTTGGGCGATACGTTTGTATTCCCAATTTTGATGTCGACATTAGGCGTAACTTTCACAGTGGCTAAAGATAATAGCATGAATAAGAAGGAGGATGCAATAATAAAGAATGTGGGGGGACTCACCTATGCTACTGGTTTTATAACAGCCAATCTCTTCCAGTACACATTCAAAGAGGAGGTAACACAACAGGAGGATGAGATGAAACTTATACAGGGTCCGTCTAACTGGGAGCGTGCCATATCTGCGCTAAAGTTCCCGTGGAAGTATAATATAGTATCCGTAGGCCTTGATGTTCAGAAGGTGAGGGACGATCTCGAGGGAAAGAGATCATTCCAACAGTTTCAGCTAGCCAGATTGATGCAATCGTCTAACCCTGGCCAGAATGCGATGGAGGAGATACAGCGTAATATAAACATAATTCAGGCAAAGATGGATAGGATATCGCAAGGAGAACGCCCAATAGCGACTCTGGTTTATTTCGAGACAACTGCGGTCGGGGTTAGTGAGAAGGCGGCCTTGGATACCCTAGAATCACAGATATCATCCATAAGCACCTCATTTAGCTCTTTCGATGTACAGCTCAGCCGAATAACAGGAAGGGAGTTATATATACTGTTCAAGATGAATTTCTCTATGCCAGATACACTCAGTAAGTTAGAGGAGGAGTTCGATAAGGTATCGTAATCAAAGAAAAATATGGTCATTAATATATATTTGAGAGGAAGTGGAGGATTATATGAGCATACTCAAACTGCAATATATAATGAGCAATGAGATAGCCAAGCGACCTTTCATATCTAGGCCGCCGGAGCCGCCATCCAGTGTACTGATCAACGACCCTTACAAAGCAATATTCATAGGCACTACAAACATATTCAAGGTGCCATTTAGCTGGACTTTTGATAATCTCACAAATCCGCACATAGCCGTAGTCGGCATTACAGGATCTGGTAAGAGCTACTTTGTAAAGACCTTCCTTATACGTGCAAACTATATATGGGATACTAACGCGGTGATAATAGATTGGGCATCCGAATATAAGGCATGGGTAAAACAGAGCGGTGGAGTGATAGTATCTTTTGGTAAGGGAGATTTCCTTAATATAATGGATCTTTCGGGAATGCGTCCTCTAGACAGGACTAAACAGATAATAAACTCGTTCGAGATACTTACAGACATATCGCAGTTTCCGGAGCAGAGAAGACTCACGGAAGAGGCTATCGAGCAATCGTATATGAATTTTGGGTTCAAGCTAGCGGATATTCCACCTGCAGAGAAGGAGGTTCCTACACTCAAAAATGTTATAGAGTTGCTACAAGAGAAACTGCAGGAGGGCACTTATGAGTATCCTGCAGAGATGGAAAATGCAATATATAGACTTAGGCAATTTGCCAGAGAGGGCCAAGATTATTTCGCGAGGAAGAGCACGATAGATCTTAGCAAACTGGCAGTATCTGGACTGGTAGATATTGACCTTTCAGGGTTGCCGGATGAGCAGCATAGAGCACTTGCTGCTCTTGTGATATTGCAGATATTAAAAGAGAAGATGAGGATAGAGGGATGGAGTGCGTCAAAAGGCTTAAAGACACTCGTGGTGCTGGACGAGGCGTGGAAGGTTGCCGGAGATGAGAAGAGCGACGCTGTGATGATAGTGAGAGAGGGTAGAAAATACCAGTTTGGCCTTATTGTGGCCTCACAGAACCCGACAGATATAAATGAGGCGATATTCTCAAATGTAGGAACCACATTCATACTCAGGACGAGATTTGAAAAATTCTTGAACTATCTGCAGAGCTCTATTAACTTCTCTGATACGATAAGGAACGAGATCTCCAGTTTCGGCGTAGGTCAAGCGGCAGTTGATATGGCATTCCAGACCAGCCTTAACTTCCCGCACGTATTTACCCTGGAGAGGATACATGGGGAAGAGCCGCTCTATATATACACTATAAATATGTCTGATGTATTAACGAAAGCCGAGGTTGACTCCGGAGCTATATCTAAAGATTACCAGTTTGAAGCGGAGGAGCTCAAAAACAAGCTTATAGAGATAAATATAGGGAGTGAAGAGATAAATAACATCATATCCGAGTTTGATTCGCACAGCAGAACGATGAACATGAATGAGTTTGCCAATCTTTTGAAACGAAGCAAGATATCTAATAGAGACATAGTGGTATTCCTAAAGAGCCTGAGTATAGATGATATACTGATAACTAGGATAATATCAAATGAGAGTGAAACCGGATCGGTCAACTCAGTAGAGGTATAATAATGGCTGGAAATTCATACTCTGTGCAGAGAAAGGAGTTGAAGAGGTTGCTAGTAGCGTATAGAGTCAGCGAGCCAGATATAGCACGCTTGTTTTCAGATGCAGAGAAGAAGCATAATCACATAAATGTGATATCATTCTATGCCGAACTACAGAGGCTTAATATAAGTAGGGATAAGATAATACAGATATTACGCCGTTTCGGGATGGATGATCTTGCAATAAGCAAGGTTATGGATATGGCAGATGCAGAGAAGCTGCTCTCTGAATCGGGTCACTTATACAGGGCAAAGCTAATAATGTGATTTTTATGGTAGAGAAGAGATGTATAGTCTGCGGTATAAAGAAGGATGGGCTACCCGTAAGGGAAGATAATGTAATAAGGGCAATACGCTGGTTTAAGCGCAACGTAACAAAGAATGAGAAGGGTTACAATTTAGTCGTATGCAGGGACTGTTATAAAAAGTATGAAAAGAGCAAGCATATATATGACAGACGCAGAATATTATACACATCGCTAGGAGTAATAGTTGCAGTTTTGTGGATAATTGTTGGTGGCATCAGGATAGATACGGTAATAACAGCAATAGTATTTATAGGAATTATGTATCTTCTATCATTAATCAGCTATACGCCATCGTTGATTCTTGATGTAAATCACAAGGTCAGGAAGAGAGGAGCGAGTAGCAGAGAAGGTATGAGATAGTTATACCGGTTAGGTATAGGTAATAGACGTATATAATTAGTAATAAAAACATTCCCGAACAAACGATTAACATGGCAGAGAGTAGCGAAGAGGTAGAGCAGCCAGATATTAGTGAGATTGCCATTCCAGGAAAGCTTTTAGGAAGCTTGGAAGAGATAGAGACTAGGTTAAAATCGTTAAGTATGTTTGAGGCTAAACTCGATGGGCAGAGCTTATCACTGATAAATGTAGAGAGCAGAGATATCAAAAAGAACCCTTACCTGTTCTTTATAATAACATTCAAACCTGATTCTATATTCGTCCAGTACTCAATAGCTAGAGATTCAAGCGAAAAGCTTCGACGTCTATACATAATAAAGAACCTCACCGGCATAATATCACTAATAGCTGACAAGTACACCGTAGACAGCCAGTCATTTTATCAGCAGATAGATTCAGCGATAGATGCAGTATTAAATTCGATATCTCAGAGTTATAGCACGTTATTTGGGAATTATGATTCATTGTTAAACGAATACAGAGAGGTTAAAAAATTAAATATAGAGCTTATAAACTCTAACAAAATACTGACTGCACAGGCGTCTAAACTCAAGGATGAGAATGATGCATTGACTGCAAAGCTGAAGGATCTTGAAAGGTATTCTGACCAGTCATTAATGGTTATGGTTCAGGATTGGATAGAGTCGCATGCTAACACCATAGACATAGGAGAATTTTCAAAAAATTATAATCTACCGCAGCCAAGAGTTGAGCAGATACTGAATAAGATGGTGTCTCTGAAATATATAGAGCTTAAGGGATAAGATATGCGCTATAATGCAATAGTTATAAAGCGGGTAAAATATGCGAGAGTGTACACTATAATCAATAGGCTTGGACCTAAGCCCAATATTATCACCAGAGCGTTCTCATCAGTATTAGCCAAGATTGTGAAGAATGCGGGGGAGAGTTAGGGGGTTTTTTGAAATCCGTAAAGCAGCTATTGACAAGCAAGAAATTCCTGATAGCAATAGGCGTACTGATACTCGTATTTGTGTTGTTCACAGCATTTATATATATAACAGCGCTGTCATTGAAGCTGCCGTATCTGCAATACATAAAACCTTCGCTAAAAGCAAATCTTATCGGTGAGGGCATATCACTCTCAAACGGCAGCCAAAACCTAGTACCTTACTCGATAATATCTATAAATGCGATAAACGAATCATCCATACACATAAACACATCCTTCTTCAAGAGGCCCCCGCCAACACGTCTATTTATATTAGACCCTTCACAGGGATGTTTTGAATGTGGAAATTACCAGCAGATGATATCGTACTTATCGAAAGATTTGATAGCCTTCGGCGTTCCTAACGCGCAGAATTTTAACATAATATCAAATCCAGATAACGTTACGAATGATTCGATTCTCCTTATATTTAACGGATATATGCCAAATTATATGTTCTCTAGTACACAGGCAAATAATAGCGTACCATTGATACAGAGCCTGCTTCAGAGAGGCGTAAGCATAATATACGTAGGAAGGAACTTCTCAGACGTACTGAATGGACCTGTTGTGGTACCAAGTAATAATACTCCGCAGTACCTAAACACAGAACCGGCAATATTTTCAGGAAATACAATGGGCTTCTATATAAATAACCCAGAATATAGATTTATCAACGGGAGCGAGCATGGGGCAATATCATACGAGAATATAATGAATGGCTCTATAATAGCATTTCCGAATACGTTGAGTTCTTGGAATTCAACATCCGAATCCGGATATGACATTGCAAGAGCTATATCTGAGATATTCTGGCTACCAAAGTACTCGTATTACTCATCATCCTTAAATATAACATCATTATCGTACGATACGAATACTGTGGTGCAGCTTAGAACTCCCCTAATCAGCATATCCGAATTGGCTGCATTGACAAATTTTACTTCTGGAACAGCTACCACATCAAAGAATAGCGAACTCTCTGCGTATAATTTCTCTAAATATATGGATCTCCTTAATACCGGCGAAATACGTACGCTTGTAACGACGAGCTCTAACCATTCGTTATCAAAAGGTAGCGATTATATATATCTATATTATTCCCCAAACTACCTTGCACGGGGGCAGTTCTCAATGCCTTATACGATAGTGCCTGGCGTGCCTGTCGATTCGCAGTTTACGGTTTATACTGGTTCCGAGATACCGGAGCTGTTCGAGCCAAGAGTATACATATTCAACAGTACTATGAGTAAGGTTGCGGAGATACCGCTTACCGCAATACAGAATGTGAGTGGTAACTACACATTCGTGGTACCTTTAAGTATAGATATTGCTCCGGGCAATTATATAGCGGAGCTAAGGGACATATACAATGTCACATATGCATCTGCTTCGTTCCATATAGATCCGATATTCACAAATATTACCGGAGGTAACCTTACAGATGGCATAATCAATTTTAGTGTGAGTTCTGACGGTATTATATTATCGGGCATACCTTATGTCCTAACAATGAATGGGGAGTACCCACAGAACGGGACGCTCGACGGAGGGATATTGACCTATACCCTTCCAAAAGGTTCGCCAATACCGAAAGGCAGAATAGAATTCCGTTTCGCTATGCTATCTTCAAACTTTACCGCAATCGGATATAACGGCACTGCTGGATTGAATAATTACTCCCAGCTAATAGAGTTAGGTGTTGTGCTGGCGATGGTATTTATCCTTGTAGTGTTCGTCAAATCTCCGATAAATGATAGCTTCACGATAGATGTCCCTGACCTGCCGCCGCACAAGATGGTAGATATTGAATTGAAGAGCGATAATGTTGTATCAACCTTTGATAAGCTCAATTCGTATTATCATTGGAAATATATGCCATTATCCACTATGGAGGTAAGAATAGCCATATCTAACTATCTAAGATATGGCAATATGCCGATAAATCTAACGCTGAATAATGTGGACAGTATACTTACACAGCTAGTGGGCAATGGCAAATTGTATGTAGCAGATGGTCTATACGCCCCTAAAGAGTGGACGGAGAGGATAGGCCATGATATACGTTATCTATCAACATTCAAGAAGCTTAGGATGTTTATGGTTACTCATGCGATAATGTTTACAGAGATAGATACGAGTAATGAGGCAGATATAGTTATATCTGTACATGGAGAGAAACACCTTATTATAATAAATTCTGCTACAACTAAATTCAAGAGAATACCAGTAAGCAGAAACTCTAAGACATATATAGCATTCTTAAACAAGGTTGAGATGTACGACTTCTTGGAGGTGCTTAACAGGTCTAGATCTAAGGAGGCAGAGGAGTTTAGAATATTCTTATCTACAGGTTATGTAATATTGGTTGATGCGGATAATCCGAATATCATAACAACCTAGTTGTGCTCACTCGGAATCAGCGTTGTCCATACCTTCCTCCTTAGCTTTTGGATAGTGTTTCAATATGAGTTTCTCTAGATTGCTCTCTATCTTCGCTCTATCCTCATTTGTCAGATGTTCTAGATCTATAGATAGCTGTTTGGAGTATCCCATAAGGGTCTTGTATCGCGTCTTCGCTACGTTAGCCTTCTGTCTGCCGCTGAGGTACTTCTGCATACCCCTAGCCGCGTCCATCAGCCCCAATCTTATCTCCTCGATAATCTCCTCCTCTTTAGAGATCGCTTCCTTACCGACACCGGCATACGGTATATAGACCGAAGACACATTTACAAATATGCTGACTGGCTTGTTCTCTATATCTATACCATACCGCTTCCACTGTATGCCTTTTATTGCCTCGGTTATCGCACAGCTGCCAGCATCAAAGAGTAGAGGTACCTTATTTGCGAATCTCATAACGTTGCCAACATACTCTTCTGTATCGATCCTCTTGCCGCTATTACCTCCGTAAGATATTGCGGCTTCTACAACAAAAGGTATCCCGCCATGCAGCACTTGTGGCTTTCTCTCAACTATATATAGTGATTCCGGGTTCAGTATATTCTCTATAGCCGCCCTTATCTGTGCACTCCCTATAGCACTTATTGCGGTAGAGTCTGGCGCTATCCACTTCACATCTTTAAACGCCTTTATGAGCTGCTGTGCCTCGTCCCAAGCAATATCTTTTGGAGCCTTGTCCATTATCGCATCGCCAACAGTCTTTCTCAACTCATCTATCTTATTATCACTCATCCTTGCGAATGTCTCGGCTAGGAATACAGATACTTTGCGGCTCTGACTCAGATGGGCAAAATCTATAATATCGTTAACGGATACGCCAAGAGGGTGTGGCTTTATCGGTTTTGGCACGTGCGGTATATCTTCTACTGCCCTTGGGAAATTATACTCCTTCCCATCGGGAGACGCAAATAGTATCTCCACATGTGGGTTAGCCAATGCTGTGCGCCTTAAATACTCGAATACGCTCTTATCACTATTCTCATACTTTATGCCATCAAACTCTGCAGATACATTTAGGCCACGATCAAAGCCAGATACGCTCTTAATATCCTTTATTATAGGCTTGTTACCGGATATGTCTATCGATATATCACATTCATAAGCATCCTTTCCTGTAGACGAGATTGCATGTACCGATTTTCCAGTGGTGATCTGAGAGAATAGGGTACATCCGGCTGCGCCTATACCTTGCTGACCCCTCTGCTGTCTGTATACGTGGAACTTTGTGCCTGTGAGTATTGTAGCCAATGCCTTTCCAATAAACTTTCTGGGTATCCCGGGACCGTTATCAACGACATTAATGATGTATCTCTCCTCGCCACACTGCTTTATATATACCTTTATCGATGGAAGTATCCCTCCCTCCTCACATGCATCTATAGAGTTGGATATATACTCGTGCACGACCGTAACCATAGAATGCACCTTGCCGGAGTATCCAAGCATCTGCTTATTTCGCTTGAAGAACTCGGCTATCGAATGCTCCCTAAAACCCTCAAATATGTCATCTGCGCTTCTCTCCACAAAAACACCAATATATCTTATATACCATAGAGCACGATCGGTATCATTCAGTACCCTTCTCTTTTAGAGATGCCATCCTCTTGTAAGCGAGCTTGTGTGATCCGCCTTTTATAATGGTCTCCGCCGCAATCTGCGCTGACTTTATCTGTTCAGTGGTACCTATTATTGATACTGTATCCCCATAAATACTTATATAACCAGAGCTCATCTCCTCTATATTCAATCTGGCTCTCCCTCTGGCCCCTATAAGCCTACTCTTTATGCGCTTTATCCTACCGCTATTCCGAGTATAATCTCTTATGTCTATAACCTTGAGGTAGTACTCATCATCCCTGAGCTTAGCCGCAACACTAGCATCGAACCCACGCCCATAAGCGAATACAATATCCTTAGCTATATATTCTGATAAAGCGTCCTTACCTATTAGATCTATGTAGTTCTCATCCTTATTTAAGACAAGCTTGCAGTCAGAATAATGCTCTAGCTGCTCTAAGAGATCCCTCTTGCCGAATAGCTTCATGATCCTGGCCTTTGGTATGAATACCCTCTCCATATAAACCGCCATGACATAGATTCTTTTACCGCATACCACCAGAGCTAGCGGCTTTCCTAAATCCCAATAGTAGCCATATTGTATGGAAGCATTTAATAAATCTAATGACTAATTAGTAAGTGGTGTATGAAATGGGAAAGAAATTCGCATGCAGGGATATAGGAATGTCGTGCAGTTTTGAGGCACGAGCCGACTCCGAGCCGGAGTTGATGAAGAAGATAGCTGATCATGCACAGAGGGCACATAATATGTCAGAGATAGACAGTGCCACAATGGCAAAGGTTAAAGCAGCCATAAAGGAGGCTTAGACCGGATTGGTGGGTAATTGGGCCTAGGTATATTTGCTTATTTAAATCTTTATACCCTAAACCCTACCTTTTTATAATTTTGTACTCCAGATAGCCTCTCTTACCTAGATATTACCTAACTCTTGCTGTTAACCGTTCTATTAAGATCTGAAGCGATAGCAGGTACTATCTGGCTTGCAGGGATTGCCCTACCTTCATCAAAAAAGAACACATAGTAGTTGCCCTGGTATCCATATATTGTAGTTGATGCTGGAGTATAGTTACCATCGAAACCTATCTCCTTGGTTGGGAAGTATGAGTAGGTAAACCCGCCATACAACTTATTAACCTCGTTGCTCATTCCCGGCGGGTTAGTACTGGAAGGGGTGTTATTCAAGCTCTTGTTTACATTATGAGAGTACCAAGATTGCAATGCCGAACTGGAGTTAAATAGGTATATCCATTCTTCTACAGGCTCAGTACCTGTCAATGGCGTTCCGTTAACTTCACCCATGTTCGATACGTTATAGAGATAATAGTCTGATTGCCACCAAGCGCTAATATTTTTATATGCCCCTGGAGACACCTGGTTTGAATATTTAACAATACTTATACCTGCACTCTGATTGGTAACATTATATGTTCCACCACTCCCAATCATCTGCTCGTACTGAGCGAATGTTAGGCAGGCATTGCAAGGTTGTTTATTAGAAGGGCTTCTAGCCGGTAATCCGGATTCGGATGTTGTTATAGGACTACTGCCAACGCTGGATGTCGAGCCTGCCGTACTCTTGGAAGACGTACTTGCATTACCATGGCCGCCAGTAAGCAAGGCCACACCTGCCCCTATTATTACTATAACCACCACTGCACCGATTATAAGCTTAAGATCAATGACACCTTTATATCCCACCATAGAAATCACAGCTTATTATAATATATTGATTTATAAATTTTTGCAAGATGGCCGGTTAAATAGATACCGATGCGGCTTTTCTTGCAGAACTGCTAGAAGTACTTTATACTTGATTGCTTTGAGTATAAATGGACTCGGCGGGATTCGCACCCGCGGCCTCCTCGTTGCGAACGAGGCGCTCTACTCCTGGGCTACGAGCCCCGCTTATAACCCAGAGAAGATTAGAGATTAAGATAATTAATAAATCTTCTTTTGTTTATATTGGTACTGATGGTTCGATGAGAAATGTAAGGAGAGCTAGTGGGATTAGGAGAGTTAGAACTAGCAATAGGATTAATGATAATTCTGGGAGGAATACGGATAAGCTGAAAAAACTCATAGATAAGATAGCAAAGGATACAAAACCGACAGATGGCGAAATTGCCGATACGATAGCATATTCAAACTCTATAATGAATAGGCTGAAGGAGAGGCTGAAGAGCAGTGTGGAGATAATACTTGCGGGATCTGTTGCCAGAGGTACACAGATAAGAGGCAAATCCGATATAGACATATTCCTTATGTTCCCCAAGACCCTTGATGAGAGAGAGATGGAGCACAAGGCGATAGAGATAGCTAAGAGCATAGTTGATAGCAAACGTGAGAGCTTTGTAATAAATTACGCTGAGCACCCTTACATAAAAATAATAGACAGGCACACGCTTATGAGTGCCGATATAGTTCCTGCATTCAAGATAAGAGATGCTTCTGAGATGGCAAGTGCAGTAGACAGAACGCCATTGCACAACCTATTCGTTAACTCAAACTTAACAGAGAGGCAGAAGGGAGATGTTAGAGTACTTAAGTACTTCTTAGACCAGCACTATATTTATGGTGCAGAGGCCAGAGTTGGCGGCTTTTCTGGATATCTCTGTGAGATATTGGTATACAGCTATGGCAGTTTTCTGAATCTCATATCTAACTTTGCTAATGCTCAGGAGAGAATTGTTGTTGATGTTATAAATAGGAAGATCTCGTTCGATAAGGGGGACCTAGATAGTTACTGCAAGAGATTTGGGAGCAACTTTGTTGTTATAGACCCTACAGATAATAATAGGAATGTAGCTGCGGCGGTATCACAAAACTCCCTGGCTAGATTTGTCATGATATCTAGGAGACTGCTTAAGGATGATCCTAAAAGGGCCTTTTATAGGGAGAAATTCTCTGAGAGTAATAACGGCTCTGATATAGTGAGAATTGCAAGAGATTACTCTCTAGATATGTACAGTATTGTAATGGAATCGGATAGAATATCTGAAGATACGGTGTGGCCCCAGCTTGTTAAACTCAGCTCTAAGATATCAACTCTTATGATAGATAACAAATTTGAACCGCTGTTAGTCTTATATGGAATAAAAGATAGTAAGGCAGTGATAAATATTATGGCAAATGCATTGCAGAATGGAGCCGTAGTCATAAATGGACCGAGCGTCTTCTTTGCAGATGGAGCTGAGAAGTTTTACCTTAAGCATAAGAAGAGGGCAGAGATATTTATAGAGAGAGATAGACTTATCGCACTCGAGAAATCGAGATTTAGGGATCTTAAGGAGCTGCTCAACTTTGTAGTTAGAGATAAGAGCTTCAAATTCCCATCACATATTAAGAAGTCGGGGGCGAGGGTATCAAAGAGGCTTAGTATAGATGAAGATAGCATTATATTTGATAACCTGGTGAGGAAGCGTATCTAGAGTCTGTAATGATTACCCTCTTTTATGAATTTCATCATATCCATGAGCATATCGACCCTCTTTAACTTCGGACGTTTCGCCCTCCTCCCATAGTAAACATCTGCTATGTATGATATTAGAGAGCGCTTCTCCTTTGCAGTCATTACTTCAAATACTTCCTTGTATTTTGAAATTACCTTATCGCTGCTATATCCCACAGCCTCCGATACTATATTCTCAGATATCTTTCCATCGGCATAACCTCTGCGCTTTAATCTTGATTCTATATCCTTCAACTCGGCCCTCACTATTACAACAATATCTGCCTTTATTGGGAGCTCTACTGAGAGATGTCCAACCACTATAACCACGCCTTTCAGACCTCTTATCTTATCATTAAGCACCTTGCCTAATTCGCGAAGTCTTACTATTTTCGTACCGTATTTGTCAACTTTAGAGTAGAGATTGTACCCCTTGGCTACCCTATTTATCTCTATAACTTTAGATCCAGGAATCCGATTTTTAAGCATTCTGGCAAAGTGGCTCTTACCGCTACCGGCAACTCCGCCGACGGATACAATTAGTACCTTTCTCTCTCTATATTCTGCTCTTCGCTGCATCGAGTGCATCCAATATCTCTGTTCTTGAGTACTCTAAATCGAATACCGTATTCAGGTTTATGTTGATTCTTATTGTGTAATCCTTGCTGTTAGTTACAAATGTGAATTCGGCGATCTGATAATCCTTGTATGAGGTTGTAGATGATAATATGAATATAGAGTTGGATACTAGCCGCTCTATAAGCGCGAGTACGGGATCATCGGCATTATCTATGTATATATTCTCGTTTATTTTATCGTCTCTCTCAGCCAGATACGGAGTTATTACAGGTATATTGTTCTGTTTAGAGTGTATTGACACTTGCTGGATTAGTTTTTTTGATATCGAATCGGCTTTTGACATCTCACCATCTAGCTCCTTTTCAGCATCTCCCATAGACGCAATAATACCATCTATGCTCGTACTCACATCTGCCTTTATCCCATCTATCTTATCCGGGATTGATGCGTCTCCGGCAAATTTTTGAGGATTTGCAACCAGTTCATTTATATTAAGATCATATTTACTCTTTATAGCCGGAGTTATCCTTTTGAGTAGCTGCTCAGTATCGGCATTGAACATCTTCGCCATTTATATCACATCTTATATGAGTTTAGCAAGGTATAATAAACTTGAGCAGCATCTTCATCTTGTAGTGTTTTATTGGAAGATATTAGAATAGAGGATAGAATAAGTAAGGATATTCAGATATTTGATGAGAATCTTGATAAGGTTAGCGGTGCCGCTCTGGATAAAGAGCTGAAGAGAATATTTGATATGGCCAAGATGTATGCTAGCGACTGCAAATCGTATCTGGAGATTGGAGATACGGTTACAGCTTTCTCGTGCATATCATATGCGCATGGTCTTCTAGATGCGATAATTATAATTTTGGATAAGAGTTAATCTAGTTGATGTAAATGTATGAGGAGGGTTTGGCTAAGATAGATGAGACTGGTGCATTTCTTAACCCATATTCCAGATTCTCCAGGGATATAAGCGTAGCGGTACTCTCAATGGCGTGTACTGATGCGGCTAGAGTGTTGGATGCCACAGCAGCCACAGGGATACGCGGGATAAGGTACTTCAAGGAGCTCGGATTTAGAGATATAACATTTCTGGATATAAATAAAGAGTGTTCGGAATCGATAAAGAGGAATACTGAGAGCAATATGGTAAGCGGAGATGGCATCAAAGTGTACAATTTGAGCATACAAGAGTTCGCTAATACATCCAAAGATAGGTTCGATGTAATAGATTTAGACCCGTTTGGCGGACCTGTGCCAGACATAGCTGATCTTATGAGATTGGTAAGGGATGGCGGTCTGTTTATGGTCAGCGCTACAGATACTGCAGTACTATGCGGGGCCCAACCGAACGCGTGCATTAGGAATTATGGCTCGCTACCGCTACATGATGAGTTATGCCATGAGTCATCGATACGAATACTTATAGGATATGTCGCAAGGGTAGCCGCGCAGTACAATTTTGGCATAGAGCCAATATATTCGGTAGTTCATATGCACTTTGTGAGAGTTATTCTTAGATTGAGGAAGGGTGCTTCAAACGCGGACAGATCGTTAAAAGAGATGGGGTTTGCATACCATTGCAAACGGTGCGGGTGGATATCGTATAGTAAAGGTTTATTCCCAACACTTGACAACTGTGATATCTGTGGAAAGTCGGTGAATAAAGGCGGTATAATGTGGATGGGCAGGATGTATGATAAGGAGGTTAAGGAATATGTTTATGATTACTTCAAGAGGATGGAATATGAAGGTCTAAACGCGGTGGCTATGATAAGGTCAGAGCTGGACGAGTTCCCATTCTATTATAATATACCTACATTAACTAGGATAATGCATATGGCAGCGGTAAGCCCTTATGATGTTATATGCAGACTTAACGATTCGGGCTTTAAGGCATCTATGACCCATATGGAGAGAGAGTCTATCAGGAGCGATGCCGGTATAAATGATGTGAAGAGATGTATAGAGACGGCTATGGGACGGGTTAGAGACTAGCTCTCCAGCTTATCCCTATTTATTGCCTTTCTAAGCCGATTCTCCACATCGTCCCAATTTATCAGATTCCACCAAGCATCGACATAATCATTCCTCTTGTTCTTGTACTGCAGATAGTATGCATGCTCGAATTCATCAAGTATCATTATTATAGGAAGCTCTGATATCTGGTTCATAAAGTGGTTCTCATACGTCATTATATGCAGGTTCCCATTCTCTACATCGTAGCTAAGGGTTGTCCATCCGGTTCCAGGTAAGGAGGAGGCGGTCTCAAGTAGGACCTTCTTAAACCTGTCAATGCTCTTATACTGTTTGGTTATCAGATCTGCAACCAGGCCGCCAGGCTTGCCCCTCTTTCCATCCTCCGCCATGTTGTTCCAGTAGAGCGAATGAAGTTTATGCCCGTTAAGGTTGAATGTTATTCCCCTGACTATGCCTTGAAGGTCATACTCTTTGGTCTCCTCGTTGATTACCTTACCGAAGCGGTCTACGAGATTGTTAACAGTATTCACATATGTTTTGTGGTGACCATTGTAGTGCACATCCATTATGTCCTTGCTTATGTAAGGCTCTAGAGCATCGAGCTTGTAAGGCAATGGTTTTAGTTCGTATTTCTTAAATAGCGCTCTGTTAGATTCTTCTGCCATATTTCCACCACGTTTATCTGGTTTAAACTAATAAAAACCTTTGTCACCCCATTTTTTACATTTATAAAAAGAGCCGTTAGATACCGGTATTACGGTCTCCCGGTATGATCTCACGTTCGGGTGTTTTGCGGAGAGAATATCCCGGTATAAAAGGCTTTCGGTTGAAAAGATGCAGGTTTTACGTCTCAGATTGGAAAAACCGGCCTTTTTTTAGCGGAACTTTTAAGCCAGAAAAGTATAAATATAAGGATAGGGCCAAATTATAATGGATTTGGGATTGAGTTACATTGAATGGGATGGAACTCAGGGTTGGGTGAGATGGATACAAAGATAAATTGTGCAAGGTGCAATAGGGTTTTGGGAAGGGAACAGGTAAAGTTCCTACTATCTTCTGATGAGGCATCCGGTTTTGGGTTTCCTATAGCGAGGAGACATCTCTGTGTGAGTTGCTACTGCACTCTTATAGCCGAACCTAAACAGAAGAGAGGTTATAAGCTGGCCAGGTATAGGACAGAGCCTATGAGAGAGATTGAGGTCGCTCGGTAGGGCGATTTATCTGCTCTTAATGTCCCCGGACCGTCTTGAACTGACCGAGATTATGTGGCACTCGTTATCATAACCCAGTACGCTCTTGAATACGTGAGGCTCCATGGCAACCGTATTGTCCGAGTATGGATCGTTTATGTAGAAGGTATCGTCATCATAACCTTTTACAACTACCCACTGCGGACCCGCATCGGTATTTGAGTCTATGCCATTAGCGTTTACCAGTACAATCGGTATTCTCCCATCGTCGAGCTCCTTCTTTACAGTATTTATCGTTATGCTCTTGTGCTCTTCCGTTATCTTGTAGCTCTTGACCTTCTCCCTTATCTCGTTGTACGATGCACGCAGGGTATCTAGGTTCGTCCCTTCATAAACAGCGAGCTTTCTCTCGTAGCCTTCATCCTTAACATTGCTGCTTATTATTCTTGGTTTAGCTCCCCTCTTTGCCAATGCGTATGCTATACCATACTTTGAGCCATGCCATATACTGCCACCAATAGCGTCATTCCATATCTCAAACTCCACATCTTTCTTCATCTTGAAGTTTGGATTTATGTATTTTAATACCATCATTGTGCATGCTGCCGAGCCTGTAAACTCTTCGCTCTGAGCATATCCCGGTATCTCGTATATCTTAGCTCTCTTTGTTTTGCTTCTCGTCGACTTATTTGGCATTTTTACACCTTTTAAATATGATAATCTTTATTATGACCATGCAGGGAGAGAGATTTGTTCCTGGTTTGAACTCTCGTAGACCTAAGTCAACAGATCTTGAGTCTGCCGCGTTTGACCGAGCTCCGCCATCCCTGCACGCTCTATTGATATACAGTTAAATAAATATTACTTTCCTTTTCTGGCTGTTATGTTTATCTAATTACCCGTTAAATCTTCATAGATATTTATACCTTACTATACCGGACTTGGCATAACATGCGCAGCCCTCTTGAGGTTATAGAAGACTATTGATGCTACGAGCATCGCAATCCCCGCGGCTATAAACGTAAATGAGTAGCTTATGTAGAATGATGTGTACCCCGAGATTAGCGCGCCGAGTATAGAGCCGAGTGCGACCAGGCTGCTGTATACCCCGAGCTTCCTCCCTCTCTTATTAGACCCGATAGCTTTGAATAGCATGACATTCGATATTGTATAGAAGATCGAGTAGGCGAGACCTGCAGCTACAATATAGAATAATATGTTTAGTATTATACTGGTCCTATGCCCAAAAATTACAAATATAGCACCTATCGCCAGATAACCTATACTTCTCAGAACGAGAGATCCGGATGCTAAGATATTGCCCTTCTTGTGCTTTATGTACTTTCCTGAAAAGTAGAATGCCACTGTCTGTATTATGTATCCGGCAAGTATTATACCGAATACGGTAAAGTTGGTGAGCCCATACTCTTTCAGCCCTGCAGGGTATACAGTATTGAAGAGGCCTGAACCGAAAGAGAATAGGAGTAGGCCAAGGTATACCGTGTTAAGATAGCTCTTTGAGATGTTCTTTGGGGTTATGCTGGAGAAGAAACGTTTTAGCATGCTCAGCGGCGGCAGCCTCACAAAGAAGAATGGGTGTAGGAATAGACGCACTGCCAATGCCTTAGAGTCAAATATTATAGAGCGCCTCACGCTCCTGACACGATCTGGCTTTATTAGGAATGAGAGTGCTATTGCCAGTATGCAGAATGGGACAAGCATTATAAGCAGCACTCTTATAGGAAATATACCGACTATGAAGAAGGAGAATAAGAGACCGAACGTCCCCCCAAGGCTAGATATCATCTGTAACCTAGAGAATTTTTCTGGCCAAGCCTTCTTCGGATTGTTATCCATTACTAGTAGGTTTATGGGAGTGGCATTTGCGACAAGTACGAGAGATATTAGTGCATATATGGCTATCACAAGTATGAGAGAGCTTACAAAGAATAACGCTATCAGAGAGAGAAGAAAGCCGACGAATGACAGGATTATGAAAAAGCGGCGCCTATTATATACATCTATGGCCATCCCCCAGGCTATTCCTGCCGGAATTGATACGGCATATCCGAGAGCTATTGCATACGATACATCGATAACCGTGCCGTGTAAGAAGAGGATGTAAAGCACTATGAGAGTTGATAAAGGACCATATGCTATCTGGTAAGGAAGTACCAGAAACATCCATCTATTATCCCCGCTCTTCTTAGTCATCTCTGTCATACCTTTCACCCCGGATTTATCCTAATCGCCACTTCCAATATTCGCAATATTAGAATAAATCATTATCTCTTTTAGCATTATTCTGACAGATGCGATTTTGCTTGAGATTTACAAAAAGTTTAAATATCGCTGTTGGAATGCGGTAATTGAGTTATATGAATGAACAAAGGTATGATAAGATGGAAGATAGAAAGGATGCCGTATCTTTGCGCAGATTTGAGAAGATTTTGAGGAAGAGTTGGAGTGATAAAACATCTGCTCTGAATGACATATGGGTGCCTTCAGATCCAGGTATTGGCCAGAGCGATGTTACCGCTCTGGTTGTTAACGATTATTTCGGTGGCAGAATTCTCAGATCGGACATGCATGATGGCAGTATCAGTTATTGCAATGAATTAGAGGGTAAGCCGGTAGTACAATTAACAGCTACCGAAGCTTCGATTAATCAGGCACACAATTATACATATGTAGAACGTGACGAGATACTGCATGGCCAGCAAGGGGATAGCTACACCATCTACCCCACACATCTTAGGTATAGCATATTAAAACATAGAGTTGATCTGGGATTCAGACATCTTGATGATGATAAGGTTAAACTGTATTTTGCACACCCTACCCCGAAAAGAGTTGAGCTTAGGGATACGGAGATATTCATAGAGTCTGAGCTGGGCATAGAGCTACAGAATCCATTTTATGACAGGTATAGGGAGGATGTGGTTGCAATGGATAAGGGTATCATGGCCCCGTATAGCAGTAATGCCGATGGGGATAAAAACGTTGAAGAGGACCTTAGGGATATATTGTCATCTAGCGGATTGCTATCCGTTCTACCGAAGGATAGCGGTAGGATGATAGGCAGCTCGATGGAGATATTCTATAACAGCGAGGTGCTCAACAGGCCCACATATCTGATTATACAGGATAATTCGATATATGAGCACATCTGGCTAGTCAGATATGCCACGGAGAGATTTGGTAGTGCTGACGAGTTCGTGGAGTGGTGGAAGAGTAGACATGATAAGAGCGTTTAGGCCGGGTAAAGACCCAGCTGCATTTTAGATATTTACTTCACAAAACGCATGTATATTCTGCGGTAGAGAAATAGAACGGATACGACAAATATTATTATGGTTGCAAAGTATACATATAGTGTGGATGTTATATGATGCCCGGCACCGATGCTGGAGCCTATTGAGATTGTCAGGATCAGGCTCAGGAGGCCTATAAATGTTATGGATAGAGAATGAACTGTGAATATCATTCTGAATGCAATGCTCTGATTATTTTTGCCTTTCTGCTTCCCAACACGATAGAACAGGGATGGGAGGTTCATTAGATACGGATATCTCTCGAATAGCGTGTATCTATATCTTATTACCAGAAGTAAGAGTATAGAGACCAGGGTGAACAGCAGAGGAACTATTAGGACGGCCTTTCCTACAAATTCGTAATAGCGTAATCCGGCCAGCCAGGATATGAATAGGAGTAGGAGTCCTGCAGCTATCATTACCTTTGCCACTCGTTCTATTCCATATCTCTTAAGTTTCTGAGTTGCCATAAATCCTTAGCCCTACAAAGATATTTATTCCTATAATTTAGGCAGAGCAGTTGGATAGCCTCGAGAGGGAATTGAACCCTCAACCTCCTGTTTTCCGTACTCTTTTTATAGGAAGAGTCTACAAGACAGGCGCTCTGCCATTGAGCTACCGAGGCATGTCTGATTATTCCAATACAAAGTTTTTATTACTTTGTTGTTTTGCAGAGGAATAGTTCGGTGTAGTCTATTATCGGGTTTAGAACGCGGCCTGCCTTACTCATTCTCTCCGATAGACTCCTCAAGAAGCGGATATTGCCCTCGTTTATGGATCCGCTTATGTTTATCAGAGGAGGATACAGGAGTAGCGCTACGATGATGTCTGCTAATATCGAGTAGTATGAGAAATGCATATATCTGCCTACCGTCATCATTATCACCAGAAGCGTTATTGATGCGATTGATAGGCGGGCGACCCTCCCGGCCCTGAGCTTGACCCCGAACTGTGATCTTAGCGACCTTATGTATATTATGTTCATTACTATTGGACCTATTACGAATAGGGAGATTATCGCGCCGTAGACTCCGATAAATGGCGTCAGCACCACGAGGAGTATGAGCTCGGTAAATACTATAAGCAGCTGGTATCGCATAAATCGCTTGGTGTCTCCATAGCTTATTATCAGAGTACCGGCAAAGCTACCAATCACCTGTACTGTGATACCTATGGATATTATTGCAAAGTATATGTAAGATAATGAGTATGCGTGGGAGAATAGCAGGTCTGTTATCGGAATTGATGCAGCTACAAGAAACATGAGTATCGGTAGAGTTATGAGTAACATATAGAAGACGCTGTTATCGTATATCGATGATATTCTATTCGATAGCGACTTGCTGCTTATGGCTTTTGTAAATGCGGGGAGGAGTATGAAGGTTGTAGATGTTAGGACTACGTCGAATATTCTGGCAAGCTTGAATGCTGCACCGTAGCTCCCCACTGTAGATGCCAGCACGAATACACCCAGAAAGTCTATTGCGAAGTTCATTATTCCGGTGGTTGCCACGTTAGAGAGCATTATAGGAATAGAGAAGTGCACCATCTCGCCAATCACCCTCTTCGTCGGTCTGATAAACTTTCCGCCGAGCGCTCTCGCAGCGAATGCGAATGTTATGATGGTACCAATCATCAGCCCTATAGCCAGGCCGGAAACCGCTCCCAGTATCGAGTAGCCCAATAGAACGAGAGGCACAATGAAGATCAGCTGAGCAAGAGAGTACGCTATGTTGCCTGCTGCGGCTTCCCTAACTCTATCCATGCCTACAAGTAGTGCATTAGAGATGTTGAACATCACAGTCAGAAATACGGTTACAGATGCGATAATGAGAGGGTATGTCAGGGAGGGATTTCTGTATACCTCCGTTGCTATATACGGACTTATTAATATACCGATCAGTGTGAGTATTATGGAGGCAATTCCGCCTATAAGGTAGGTGTTGCTAGCTATGGCTGTCCTCCTTACATTGTCTCCGGATTCTGGCAGCTTCTTCCGAGATGATGTACCCAGACCGAAGTTACCGGCCATGCCTAGCACGCTTGTGAACGCCACGACTATGACATATAGGCCGTAGTACTCGGGCCTGAGATAGCGAGTAAGGAATATGAGCAGTATGAGAGTTATAACCGCCGCGAAGAGCTTGCTAGATACGTATATTGCGCCTCTCTTTGCTGTCTTTATACCCAGCTCGACGCTCTCGCTCTCCTGTAAAATCTCATCCTCCATTTTGTATCCTCTTACTCGTAAATAGGGTGGGCTTCCTCTGCGTCATTGATTCAGCCCCTTTGATGCAGAGTATGTTTTCGGTTTCCGGCCTTGATTTGAAACGGGAGAATCCAACTTTGACGTTCCTCCTGTTCTTCTTTTCATTGAATCTTCTGAAGGAGTTTTGATATACCTTTATCACCCTATCACATATCTCCCGTCTTATTTGTGAATATAATTTGAAAAGATTATTATTTTCTGATTTGATATCTCTTATTATTTTATTGAATGAACTTCTCCTTATTACGAATTCCTTACCATTTGAGCATCCTTCCTTTGCCTTTTCAAGAGGTTCATTGTATAGATTCTTTGAGAGAATCAACTGAAGGTCTATTACTGATTGACGTTTAGAATTTTGATAGAGCCCGAATTTATGCGCTATTGTAGAATCCATGTTGTTTATATCGTCATTCATACTTATATACCTTTTTGCGGACCACCCTCATCACTCTTGTGGGGATGTTGGAGTGGCAGTAACTTTATTAAACTCTTACATAGATTATTATTTAGTTTATACCGGGTGAAAATGTGATAGAAACCGAAAAGGCGAAAAGCAAAGTGTCGCTAGCGGCAAAGCAAGAGCTTGAAAGCAATCTTGTGAAGGCGGAGAGACTGAACCCGCAGATACTATCAAATCTGAAGCCCGAAATATTATGGGCAAGGATGAACTGCGGCAAGTTGCCCTGTAAAGGGAAGTACAGCTAAGAAACAAGCTAAATATTAAGCTTCAGCAATGCCCTGCTTTTTGCTAGGCATTGCTCCGAACGAAAGGCCTTTTATGTTAATATTACACAAGAATCTTGGGGGTGGGGAGTTATCTAATTACTTCAATGATAAAGAGGGATTCAGAGAAGTGAAAAGGATCTTCCTCAATGCAGATGCTGTATATGTCCTAGAGAATAAGCTCCTGGATGATTACCCCGAGTTCAAGCTTTCATTGAAAAATGCCATGTCCATTAACAAGATACGAGTCACTGGCGATGCGCATTTCATATATCCGCTCCACATCCAGGTAGAGATTACCGAAGCATGCAACCTGCATTGCGACTACTGCTACAGGAATGCGAACTCTGACATAAGGCATTCGAAATATATTTCATGGCCGAAATTAAAAGGCCTGCTGTCTGAGCTAAAAAAGACAGGCATGACAGAACTTGGGATAACGGGAGGCGAAGCCACGCTCCACCCCGATTTTCCGAACATTCTTAGATATGCGCTGGAGAACTTCGAACAGGTGGAGCTGATCACGAATGGCACAAATGCAGAGATATTAGAGAATGCAATCTCAAAGGTTCCTATGGATGAAAGAAAAAAGCTAAATCTGAGTATAAGCTTCAACAGGTGGATGCGAGAGTACAAGATGTTTCTGAAGGGCAAACATTACCTCAACCGTACGATTCCTGCGATAAGCAGATACCGCCCAATCCGCATCCTTGCCACAGATTACCTTTTTGACTCCAAAGCTTGGAATTTGCTATCTGCTGAACTGAAGAAGCAAGGTGCGGTTACCGTGGAGTGTAACATAGCAAGGCCGATAGGCAGGGGAAAAGAGGTTACAGACACTTCAAAATACCTGGAAGAAAGAAAGGAGGCACCAGCTCCGGAAGAGGGTAGTAATGGATATGAAGAATGGTATTCATACTCCAACTGCGGTTTAGTACTGCGCCACACAGCAATAGGTCCAGATGGCAATGCTCGCCCATGTGCACTGTTTCCTCTAGATGACCAAGTAGGATTTGGCAACATCTTTGAGAGGAATCTGAATCTGTTCAAGGACCCTGAGATAATCAGATATTACCACATGCCGGCACCGTCGAAAGAGATTTGCGGCGGATGTGCGAACCTGAGGTATTGCGAAGGTTGCATCTTTCAAGGCATATACGCTAAAAAAACATCATGCAATTATAAGATAAAGATAGATATGAAAGATGGAGCACGATGAGGTAGTGGATATGGAAGAATATATCAAACCCCTAAGCAGTTACGGAGAGCCGAACGAGGTTGGGGGCAAAGCATATAACCTGATGAGACTTAAACATGCCAACTATTGTGTGGCGGATGGGTTCGTTCTGACCACCGATTTGTACAGGTACTGGAATGGGAATGGGAAATTTCCACCAGATCTTCCCAAAAAACTTGAGAAGAGTATAGAATGGTTCAGTTATTCCATGAGATATCCTTTCATCGTCCGCAGTTCGGCTACAGTAGAGGATGCTGAAAAAGCGAGCTTCGCAGGCATATTCAGCTCATACCCAAATGCAAATTCGATGCAAGACCTGATTGTAAGAATAGAAAAAATATACCAAGATGTAGGTTCTCCGCGAGTCCAGAGGTACTGTGACCTGCACGGTATAGATAAGAGAAAGATTGAGATGGCCGTGCTAATACAGCAACAGCTCGCTCCAGAGTACTCTGGAATCCTCTTTACGAGAAACCCGGTTAATAAAAAAGATGAGACTATTCTCGAGTATGTGAAGGGCGTTCCGTGGGACCTAGTCTCTGGAAGAGCACGCGCAAATAGGATGGTACTTGATGACAAATCAGAGAGATTCAGAAAGCTTTATCAAATCTCTAGAGAGATAGAGGAATTTCTTGGAGCTCCGCAAGATATAGAATGGGCTTACGATGGCAAAGAGTATTGGATTCTGCAGTCCCGCCCCATCACAACCCTGAAAACCGGTGCTGGTGGTGTCAAAAATCTAACCAGGCCGAGCAGGAAATCGGTTACGCTCACCGGAACTGCTGCATCATTGGGATACATAACAGGCAGGGTGCAGTACATTTATGATGATGTACCTGCGGAAGAAGCAGAGCGTATATTCCGGAAGGGAAACATATTAGCGACCGAGCTCCTTTTCCCAGAATATGACGGTGTCGTATCGAAGGCCAGCGGAGTGATTGCACATAATAATTCGATCAATTCTCACGTCGCAATCGTCGCGCGTGAAATAGGTGTACCTTGCATTGTGGGTGTGGAGCTGAAAGACCTTTCCAGATATGCTGCGGATTTCGATGAAATCGTTTTGGATGCGAATAATGGGAGAATTATCGTCCCAAATCCACGACTGTCAGTGATTCGTGATAAGTCAGAGATTGTTTATGCGGGGCTGCCAGAATGGACAAAGAAGGTAGACACGATAGGGCTTGCACTCATTGGCAATCTCAAAAAGGCGATTCTTGAGGAAGATATCAAGAGTTTTGAAGATGGCATAGACAATATTATTACGTATATAGTAGATAATGCACAATCAAGACCCGATATTTCAAGGCCGCTATTTCATCGCCTCTGCGGATTCCTTCAAGATGATCTCGTTTATATTCTCTTAACAAAACACTCGCAGAAAGAGGTTCTCGAAAGGCTTGCATTCGTAGATTCAAACCGGAAGGCAGACTCGCAGGAAATTATAGATAAGATGTACCTTATAGCAAAGAGGTACATTCGCTCCTTGGACACGCTTGAGGTAAATGGTAAAAAGATTTTTGAGCTTGAGCTACCTGAGACTAAGCGTCCTCACTAAGCATTCGGCCCGAGCGATTCTCTTGCAAGATTCATTATATTTATAGAGGCATTGCGATCTCTGTCAATGACATTGCTGCATTCGCATTGTATCTTCCTGTTTCATAGGGGCATTTTGTTCTTCTCCCCGCGTGCGGAGCATCTTTTTGACGTCCTTAATCATACTCGTTCGGTATATCTTTCTCGTCCCCGTTGAACGGCTCTCCTCCCAGCCCATACAGGTGTATCTTGCCCGGAGTCTCATCCTTCGTCTTTACGTGATGTCCATCACAGAATGGCTTATTCCTAGACAGTCCGCATGCACACAGATGCACCTCGTAATTCAAGACCTTCGGATCTGATGATATATTCTTCATTCCAGGCAGATCCCCAATCTTCACCGCATATGGATGACTCCTATCGTGTCTTATATGTCTCATACCAATCGATTATATACGCAATATGAGCAATAAATATCTTTCTGCACCAGATAGATCGGCATACGCTTGCGCATGAGGATGCAGAAAACTATAAATATATATGCGAGAGATATCAGTAGTGGTTACTGTGCCCTCCATTTATCTATGAATGGCCCGGGTACTCTTTATGATTGGTGTATTTATGGGAAAATTTGCTGTTGCTGATGCTGAACTGGCTAGCGTACATATATGTCTGAGATGCAAGGCTAGGAATAGCGCAAACGCAAAGATATGCAGGAAGTGCGGATATAGCGCCCTCAGGCCGAAGAGAAAGTCGAAGCGTGTTAAGAAGTAGGGTGTTATCGTATGCCTAATGATATAGAGAAACTGGTTATGAAGACTGTGGAGGCGCTTAATGCGAAGGGCGAGAGTAGCGCCAGAGACCTGAATTCCATAGCCATGGGATGCAACAGACCCAGAGGTTTGGTATCCAACGCCGTCGCCTCTCTTGTAAGCAAGAAAGTATTGAACAGGATATCGAAAGATAAGCGCTCATTATATTATATTCAGTCGAAGAGATGATGCGTTGGATCTGTATGGGAGATACATCGAATTTGAGGTTAGGTATAGAGGCAGAGAGAGGTCTCTCAAATTAGCTATAGATGATAGTACTGAGGATAAGGCTGTATCCAAACATCTTATATCGATAAACGATTGGATAGATTCGAATGTGTATGATATTATTGGCATAGATACGGCATCTCTCGATAGGATTGCGGCCAAGAGATCCGAATCTGCTGAAGCGAAGAGCAGGCCTTTCTCTTATCTGGCGAATTTTATATCGGGCAAGGATGCTAAAGCGGCAATAGTATCTGCCTGCAAGGGCAATGATAAGCATGTCCCTATCGCAAGATCGTACCTAATAGGTAGGATGCTCTCTAATATGGGTGTTTTGAGATGAGTGATACGGAGGATATGCCAAAGGAGTTTGTGATTTTCGAGATGCGTTATAGGGACATATTGGTGCTTAAGAAGATGAGGATAACCGAGGATACTACTCCGGAGGAGGTGGCTTTCATGCTCTCCGGAATAAAGAACACATCGATAAATAGCACCTATAGGACATCGGGTATAGATACCAGGAAGCTTGACGAGCTCGCCAACAGGCTATCGAAACGCATAGGGAGAGGGGGTAAGGCGCTGGAGTCTCTTGACAGGATTGTTTATGATGGCGATGTGGAGAGAGAGCTTCTAGAGGCCTGCAATAACGATAAATCGAATAGCGGAGCGGCTAGAGCCTACCTGATAATATCACTATTAAAGAGAGTGAACATGCCCCCGTTCATAACGCAGGAGCAGATGGCGAAGATATACCCTAAACTCAAGGTAAGCAAGGGCATGGGAAGGAAGGCAAAGGCCTAATCAGAACTTGAACTCCAGATCCTGCGCTTTCCCGTCAACGCCTATATACGCCGGCTCGCATGTCCCATCATCGAAATACCTCCTTATATGGAAGCCCTTAGGTATGCTCCCTCTCAACAGCTTGGCATCCTTTGTTATAAGGTCGCCGTTTGACATCACCCTCTCCGCCTCGCCAGACATCTTTGAGCCATGGAGCTCGGTGTACTGATCCGCATCCATCTGTATAGGCGAGTCGGCGCCTATATCTATATCGATATGCTTGGCTCTCACCGCACAGGTATCGGCCCCGTTGTCTATCAGATCTATCGGCACGACTTTCGATACGGCTCCACTACCATAGAAGACAACGAGCCCCCTCTTGGCATTTAGCGTGTTCTTGCTGGATAACGAGCTTGTCAGTGCCACGATAGCCGCACTGGAGTAAGAGTTACCTATTACCGATGGTAGGGCCAGTGAGTCGTTAACGTGCAGGCGGGAGATGAATTCCTTTGCCTCTGACTCAGACCTGACAGTCTTCACCCAATTCAGATAGTCGCGTATCTCCTTATCTGACTCTATGGTGGATACTATCTCCTGCTCGTTGTGGCTGGCGAAAGCCTTTAGCTTTCTGGTTATCAGTTCGGTGAAGCTATCGCCATTTAACGGGCTCTTTCCGATGCTCTCTCTTGATGTTATCTCCCTCAGGAGCGCCTCGTTCTGCGGTAGCTTTAGATAGTGGCCGAACAGCACACCAACATACTCTATGGCCTGCTTTGGGAACGGGACGTGTGCTACCGCCATATCTGTCACATCGAGTATGCTCCTCCCGTTCTTAGCCATATACTCTCTCTCGACGCCCTCGAATGCGTTACCAGCTAGGTAGATATACATTATCCTTGAGAACCCGCCGTACACCTTAGGCCTGTGATCCCCGAACTTTGTGAAGTCAGATACAGGCATATTGAATGAGCTATAGTTCACATCCTCGGATATTGCCACCAGGGAGGGATTTCGCGTCACCCAGGTCAGAGTGGATGCTGCGCCTTGTGTAGCCTCTGCGTTTGGAGCTCTAGAATTGTCATATATGGATGTGTCTACGGATATCACAATGGCAGACCTGTCTCTGGATGCGGCCACATGCTCGACCGCATTTGTGAGCGATAGACCCGCACCCGCGCATGCGAATGTTACAGGAACTATATCGCACCTCTTGAATATCTCAACATAGTCCCTGTATCGCTCAGATGTGCTTAGCAGCTTGGAGTAGACCATACGCATAGAGCTCATGAGGTCCGGACGGCTGTGATCTGAGTTGCTCTCCGTCGAGTAGTATATAGCATTTGGTCTCTCTCTCATAAATCGCTCTCTCATCTCGGGTTCGCTCTCGAGCTTAGATATGAAGTTGTATATCGCCTCAGCCACCATGGTGCTGTTATTCTGCGAGTAGCCCGGCCATCTTATGCCGCGTATCCCAAGCCCCTTCTCCAGCTTATCAGCATCCTGACCTATCGCCTTTGATAGCTCGCTGACACTCACAGCAGTGCGTGGCGCGACAACACCTATGTAATCTATACCCACACGCGCATTCGCATTATCATCAGACCGCTTTGTTACACTATTTCCCATAAAATCGGTATTCATTTAGGAGACATATTTAAAAACGACGATTACATGTTCGTTGAAAGACGAACTAGTAGTAGATTGCTAACGCTTTCCTGGTTTGCGCTGCAGGCCTTTTAAGAGCTCCATGTCCTTCCTGAATATATTCGATACGGTACTGATAGAGCTGTTATTAAGCGTGTTGCGAAACACCACAGTATGGGCAGTGGTATTCATAGCGCTCAGGCCGACCGCCATCTCCTTTGTATCGAGAAGGTAGCGGTGCGATACCGGTACAATATTTACCGGACCTGATGCACTATCTATGTTGAGTCTCTCGTAGAATAGCCTGTTTCCTGGGATGAATGTCTTTCCGGAGTCGCCGCCAACATATCCTGCCTCTAGCTCGACCCCCTCCTTCGGGTATGATACTATATATGCGGATTCGAATTGACCGGGATGACCTATCGTGACATTATCTAATATGAACCTGTACCCCCCTATCTTCTGAGTGAACCTGATCGCTATCTCACCCTTATTCAGATGTTCTGACATTGTGAGCCTCCCATTCAGGTTGTCTGCACTGACATAGATCGGCTTATGAGTATACTCGTATGCGGACTTCTTAGCCATATTTTGTGCGTATACGTTTGAGTAGCCGATCACACTTGTAGCGAAAGGAGATGCGACACCTCTATTGTTGAAGCTGTAAATCTCGGCATCTGGCAATAATTTATACATATCTCTGCCCTGGATTTTAGAGATTACGGTTATCACATTCTGAATACCGAATATATTTATAGACCCCTTCCCCTCAGCGTATATGGCGGCATTCAGCTGTAGGCTCCCGATCCCAGAGACCGGTGTGGTGTCGTCTACAGAGATAGAATAATTTTTGGATCCGAAGGATACCTTTCCAGATATTCCGGATATGTCCTTGAGACCATATCTTAACGAGATATGATTGGTAGTAAAGTCTCCCGTTGTTCTGACAATACCTAGGGACTTCACGTCTACAGGTGCATACGCATCCCTGGTCCCGATCTCCGTACTGTGGGAGAATGTGGGGAGTGCGAGAGCCGCAGCGAGACCGAGCACGGCTGCCCTGCGGGTTGAGGTTTGCATATTCATCTCTTCAGACCAAGATATTTAAAGTTATATAGATGGTTTGGAGCTAATCAACCATATGCCGGCTTTATGTACACGCATGGCACACCGGGATCCGAAGGGCAGGAGTTGTCGGCGCTTACATTTATTAGGTATGTACCCTGATTTGAGAGTGCGCTTATGCTGCCGCTGACATTCTCCGGAGTGAACGCGATAACGCTATCCGGCCCGCCAGACGTAGATATGGTAAATATGATGTAGTGACCGACACCGTTAGACTGCGTACCCACATATATGTTATCGACACCCGGTGGAACCTCTATTGTTGTTAGCTGGCGTGCTGGGGCGCCCTGCGATCCGACCAGGTTTGAGACCGTTGCGAGTTTTGATGCTGCGTTCTGCGCTGCGGTAGCCGATAGGGTGGATGATGATGCCGATATCTGGATGAATGCCAGTATGACTATTGGGAGCAGCACTACCAGGCCGAAAGAGAGTGTTACGAGCAACTCCAAGCTCGACTGCGCCCTCCTGGCTCTCATCTTCCCTATTATAGAAACACCATTATCTCACATAGTACGCTTATCCTTGCCCTTAAGTATTACCTCCTTTAATCTCGCTAGAGCGCCCTCTATCGTGCGCTCCAGATAGAAGCCGCTAAGATATATGTGAAGCATGCCCTCCCCCCTTACCGAAGCTCTGACGTACACCTCGTACTTATTATCCTTCAGCCATTTGAACCTTATCGATAGGCTCTCCACATTAACCCTCTTGAGCTTTGACATCCTCTCCATGAAGTCCTTGGCGTACTGCTCTATGTAGGGCTTGTAATCCGATGTGCGCTTATCGAATCCTGTTATGAATACATTATTCTCCTCGCTCCCTGATGAGAGCAGAGATTCGAATACGTCGTAGACAGTAACCAGACCGACGGTCTTACTCTTATCCCGAACCATTACCGAGGAGATATTATTGAGCACCATCAGGCGCACAGCAGCATCTGCGGATTTTCCTGACTCGATATACACAGGCTCGTCCACAGCTACCTCTTCTATAGGTATGCGTGATATCGGGTGCCTCGCCGTTCTCATCTCTGGGAGCCTCTCCTTGATATGCGGGCCGCTCAGAGATATGTCGTGCCTGGTAACGAGCGATGCCCCATTAGGATTATTGATAATTAACCTGTTTACCCCGTGCTTATTCATAAGCGCTACCGCTCTGGACAGGTTGGCGTCCTTTTCTATAGTTATTGGGTTTGAGGTCATAATATCGCTCACCCTCAATCGCTTCAGCGCCTTTGTTGAGAGGAGAGCCTTCAGTATGGTCTCCCTGGTAACCACCCCTCTCGCTCTACCTTTGTGAATGTATGGCAGGGCCTTTGACCTGGAGGCCTGCATCGACCTTATTATGTCTATTATCGAGCTGTTACTGTCGACTGTGGGTACCTTTCTAGCCAGCTTCCCCACAGCGTAGCCCGATGTTATCTCCGCACGCTGCATGTCCCGCTCAAGAGATCGTGAATCTATTAGAAGCAGATCGCCGCGATTATCCTTAACCAACAGTACGCCATTCTTTCCAACGTGATCTATTATAGATGCAACCTTTGTCGTCGGACCTACAACCTTTGCTTCTGATACCAGCTCCATACCTATCGGAGTCGAGAGGTCAACCATAAACACACCGATTAAGTAGTATCAATACTAAAATATAAATAATGTGATAATTAAGACTCTCTGGGCCAGGATGGCAGATAGGCTATGCGGCCGCCTGCAGAGCGGTTAAGGGGGGTTCGAAACATCTTGCGAAAATCCCTCTCCTGGCTCATCTCATATAGGATCATACGTCCAGAACTGCCCTTATCCTGACAATAGATCCCGATGCCTTAACAGAGAGGTTATATCGCGATACAGCCTTGACCTCCACCCTGGCATCCTGCTCGCGCTTCCTCTTCCCCAAGACCTCTACCGATACTGTGATTCTTAATCTTGATCTGGTCACGCTTACGCGCTTCACGGAGTAGCAGAATATATCTTCCGCCTCTGCCTCGGATAGCACCCTCTGCAATATGCCCCATACCGCATCCGCCATATTATCGGATGATACCTTAAGCTTTAGGAGCCGCGGCCTCTCCGGACCGCGCTCAACGCTACTTATATCGGATATTGTGTAGAATAGAGCAAGCAAGGAGTTCCTTACAGCCTCCCCAGCATTCCTCCCGCTAGCTATGAACTCTGCCTCGGCCGTATGGCTTACAAAACGGAAACCTCTACCCATGTTAACCATATATATAGTTTATGATTGGCAAACGGTATATTATTATTTATATCAGTGTATAATAATTGTCCGATGATGAAGAGAGTAACTGCTGATCAGTGATGAAGCCCATTTCGGCAGAGGACAATTATGATTTTATGGATAAGGACGGTGTGGTTTTAGGCACTCTTTCTTTTGTTATCATATTAGCGATAGCGCTCTCTGTTTCCATATTCATAACGCCGTTGAGCATATCCGATTCAAACCCAACAAGTTATATTGCTGTAGTAATGCTGATGGTTCTTCTCTTCGCCATATTCTCGATGAGAGAGGGGCTTACTGTAAGACCGAGCATGAAGGGCATAATCTACTCCGTATCGGTTCTGGCAGTATTCTTTCTGCTCACGTCTATACTCAGGGCGTCGCTATCGTTCGCATTTGCATCTTACAGAATTGATGCGCTGTTATTCCCTCTGATCATACTCTCTATAGCTTTCGCATTATTCGGGGGCTATGGAGCATTGCGACTGAGGTGGCTGATAATCTACTCGGTGTTTGCATCGCCTCTCCTCCTCATACCCATACTCTCATTCAACGGTGCATTCACGAGCATGAATGCCAGCTTAGTTTACGGATTCCTAAAGTTATTAGACGAGCCGGTGCTGCGCAACGGTCTCCTAATATACGCATCAACGCAATACACAGCCATAACCATAGCCTCTACATGTGCCGACATAGGCGTATTTATAGGGATGATAATGTTTCTCATCCCGGTAGCATACCTATTCGACGGCAGGAGGGCGAACAAGGCGCTATGGCTGGTATCCGGGGTCGTCCTCCTCTTCGCACTTAACTTTGTGAGGATGCTGATAATCTCGCTGAGCTGGATATATTATGGGATAGGCACGGCGGTATCGATATTCCATATATTCGCAGGCGAGATCATCTTCTACATAGTGATAATCGCAATGATACTCATAGCGTATAGGTATAGGCTGTCTTTACCTAGATCTATGGATATGCGCAGATCGAGGAGGACGAGAGGGAGGGATATTGCCGATAGCCACAAGGTATACAGACAGATCGCGGCTGCCGCTGTGATCGGTCTCGTCTTCTTTGTAATCAGCACGCCTTACCTAAGCTCTTATTATGTATCAGTTAACAGCTTCTATAACGGGATGGTAAAACCGACTAATTCATCCCTATATCTTGGATATCTGGCCGCGCTGAGAGTGCCCGATAATTATAGTGTTAGCTCGCTCGGATATGAGGGGAACGGAACCATAGCGTTCTCGATAAAGAATGATACAGATAATCAGACATCGTATGCTATTGCAGACTCTTCCACATATCCCATACCATCTGGATATATCACCAGGGGCACAGGGCTTGTGGATAGCGGAAGGTATATACTCAATGACGGTATCGCGCTGGGCTTCGGTAAGACGGTATCTAATGGCTATGAGTTCGACGTTAATTATATCTCTCTACCGGAGAACATCAGCGGCGGCTTCTCTACGGTCAATATTGAGTTTTTCGGGGTTGCAGGCAGCGACGGCAGCATATGCGTATATAAGTCGGGTATGTTAGATCATATAGAATCTGAATTATATAATATAGTCACGGGAGGCATAGGAAATGGCGGAGGGCTGATTTGCAGCGCATACCTCTCTGCATCATCATTAAGGTAGGTTGACATTAATATGAGATTCGAACATAGCTGTGGAATATTCATTTATACACATAAGGAGGGAAGGAGGCTATTCCTAATACTGAAGAGAGGGAGGAGCCTAGATGTATCGAAAGGGCATATAGAGAGCGGAGAGTCTGAGGTTGGAGCTGCGATTAGAGAGACTTTTGAGGAGACGGGTATAAAGGTTATACCGGATAGGTTTTTCAGGCATAATATGACATATGTGTTCAGAGCGGATGGGGAGCTGATAAAGAAGAGGGTGACAATGTTTATCGGCGAGCTGCCAAAGGAGGAGAAGGTTATGCTCTCGCACGAACATACGGGATTCCTGTGGATGGATTTTGACGAGGCTATGAAGAGATTCAGATTCAATCCGCATAAGAGACTGCTGCTGCATGCTAACCTGTATATAGACCGGATCGAGAGGATGAGCGGGCTCAACGCGAGGTATATGAGATTGGGGGAGCGGACAGGATGGACGTTGAGCAGGAACCTTGTTCCTGGTTGCGGACCTCTAGACGCTAAGGTGATGATCGTTGGACAGGCCCCGGGAGCTAACGAGGATGTTAGGAGGGTGCCGTTTGTAGGAAGGGCTGGGGAGATGCTCAATAGGCTGCTGAAGACCGCTGGGCTGGATAGGAATAGGGTATACATAACGAGCGTTGTACAGTTCTTCCCTGAGAATAATAGGGCACCTACCGAAGAGGAGGTGGAGGCGTGCTTGCCGTTCCTTAGAGAGCAGATAGATATAGTCGATCCGAAGCTCGTGATATCTCTGGGAAATGTGGCTATGCGCGTACTCACCGGGGAGGATCGGATAATGGAGAGGCATGGAGAGGTGCTACCGCTCAAGCTCATTAGCGGCAGGGAGACTAGATGCTTTGTAACGCTCCACCCGGCTGCGGGTGTCAGGTTCAAGAAGAATGTGAGGCTTCTTGAGAACGATTTCAAGAGACTTAAATCTCTGAATAAGATCCACTAGTTATCTCAACACACCAGAACGGCAGGTGTATGGGGGAATGAGCCCCGCCCGTGTAGGGCGGGGTCGCATGCCGTTATGGGGGTGAGACAATCAGTGTTTTGGCGGTCGCCTTGCCAGCGTCAAACTTGTAATAAACTCTGTGACCTAACTGATACCTGTCTATTATACCGAGTCTGTATAGCCTGTTGAGCCTTGCCGATGCGGCATTCTTGCCCTTATAGCTCATACGATCCCTTATATCATCGGCACACGCCATGCCGTTATGAGATAGCTGCAGCAGCTGCAGTATCTTTACATCTATATCTGAGAGAGGTAATTCGATGGGCTGCTGCTTAGCCACCTCATTCTGTGTATGATATCTGTTCTGGTCGCTCGCCATCGATTCTGTATCAGGTTCATTCTCCAACCTAGATATAGAATCAGATATCTGTTTAAGCAACATTGTTGTCCTCTTATTCTCCTCTATCATATACTTTAGGAGAAGGAACATTTGTGGTGTTGCATCCTTATCCGAGTTGGCAGAGGATGCTAGCTTGTTTATCTCGGTGTTCTTGGATTTGAGCTCTGATACCTGCCTCTTAAGCTCTACAAGATCCCTCTCTATTCCGACCCTTCTCTTCGCGTTCATCCCACCAACACCCGATAGAACCACAATCTTATCATATAACAATCATGATTCAATCATGATATAATGGTGATAGAATATATATTTAAAGCTTATCTCTATGTATGGTTTGAATAGGATTAGTGGAATAATAGATACTTAGATAAAAATTATTTATGTAGATAAAATTGTGTTTACTTATCTTCTCTGCTTCTTGAACCTCTTTCTCCTGTTTTTATCGTCGTTACCATAATCCCTGTCTTTATGGTAACCCTTGTTTAAATCCTTATTATACCTCTTGTGTGGAGCGTCCGGCCTGCCGTACCCCTCTCTGCCGTGACCTCTACCCATCCTCCCCTCTTGCCTACCAGCCCTATCGCCAGAGTATGGCGCATTCTCATTGTTATAGTGCCTCTCGTTTGAGATTCTCTCTCCGGCCTGCATATTCTGGGTGCCGCCTGCACTGCCGCCGTGCATGTCCCTGTACCTCCGATTTCCATCCCCGTTCCTCCCTCTTCTGTCCCTATCCCAACCCCCTTTACCATCTCTGTTCCTATCCCTGTTATTGTCCCTATCCCCGTTCCTGTCGCTGTTCCTGTCTCTGTTCCTGTATGCAGGGTATGATTCACTTCTACCCTTCTGATCATATTCACGGCTACCATCTCCACGACCCTCTCTACTGCCGCCATAATCGCGCCCGTGCCTCTCGTTATAATCGCCATCACGGCGGTCGCCGTACTCTGATCGCGCATCGGATCCTGCCTTCTGTTCGGCTCTATTAATGTATCTGCGCTCTTTGGTGCTGCGCCTACCCTGCGTGTAATCCCTCTCTATCGATCCCTCATTGCTCCGATTCTGAATCTCGCGCTGATTCATATTGAGCTTGCTACGCCTCTGCTTTGGCGGCGATTGGAGTATGCGCTCTACGCTCTTGTCCAGAGAGCTCTTCAGCTCATCACCTATGAACCTCTTCGTCATGATATCCGCTTTGAGCGCGGTCGCTATCTTTGCTGAGTAGGCTCTTGCGAGCCTGCCGCGGACATCAGCCCTCGCCTGAGCTATGGCAGGCAATCTGAACAGAACCCCGTATTTCGGAGGTTTGCTGCCGAACTTTATGTGCTTGAACAGCGCCTTCTCAGCGCCGAGCAGCTGGATTGTGCCTGCCGGCATCATGACCAGCCTATCTAATGATCCTGCCTTGCTCAGAAGCTCTGCGGCGATCGTGCTGTCGGTAAGGAATGCGGTGTTTGGGAGTAGGCGCTCCGTAGATGCCTTTATGTAGGACTCTAAGGCGAGCTTTGACTCCTCCATCCTTACCCCGATCTCGGCGTACCTGCTTATCGCAGACCTCTCCTCCTCGCCTAGCTCCCTGCTTATCGTATTTGACATCTTCTCGTATAGCTCATCGGATGTCTCATTCTTTCCCGTAATGCTCTCGACGTCATCCTTGGAGAGCCGTCCTTTTGAAGCGACAGCCTGAACGAGTTTGGACAGGGAGTACGGGTTTCCTACCTTCACATCTGGAAAGTATATCCCGAACCATTCGGAGAGTCGCTCGAATATAAGGTTGTATGACCTATTCAGCTCGTTTATAGCGTTTACCGACTGTATTAGTGCATACTCTTCGCTATTGTATGAGCTCTTTATCCCGGCCTTAGCCTTGCTTATCATCCTCTCTCTTAACTCGGCAATATCTCTCAGAAAAACACACCAGTATTTATAATTTTCACGTGCTACTGTTTTGTAGCATGGCGTCAGATTATTAGGCATGGTTCAGTTTATTAGCTTTTGCATTATCTAAATATCTTATCGGTTATCGCGTTGTTGATGTCATGGAGAGAGGAGAGCTGGAGCGATTGATAAACCTGTGTGCAAGGAGGGGAATAGTGATACCCTCGTTCAGAATATACGGCGAGCGGGCCGGATTCTATGATTACGGAGCGATAGGCACTAAGATAAAACGCAGGATAGAGAATGAGTGGAGGTCGGTATTTGTAGAGGGTTTAGGGAATATTGAGATAGAGTCGACACTCGTGGCGCCAGAGGTGGTATTCGAGGCTAGCGGACACCTGAAGAATTTCGTCGATCCGATAGTTACCTGCAAGAGCTGCGGCAGCAGCTACAGGGCTGACAAGCTGCTTGAGGAGCACTTCGAAAAGGGAGGTGATACGAAGAGCATGGAGGGGGTGAAGCGCGCAGACAACGAGACGTTATCTAAGATGATGGATGATAACAGCATAAGATGCGCGAGGTGCAATGGGGAGCTCTCGAAGATAAGCGCATTCAACCTCATGTTCCAGACAAGCATAGGGGCTGCAAATAGGGAGAGAGGTTATCTCAGACCGGAGACAGCCCAGGGAATATTCATGGACTTCAAGGAGGTATTTAGAACGCACGGGCTGAAGTTGCCGGTCGGGATAGGGCAGGTAGGGAGGGTATTCAGGAATGAGATCTCTCCGAGAAATATGCTAATAAGGATGAGGGAGTTCTCGCAGATGGAGATGGAGTACTTCTTCGATCCGGAGATCGACCCGGTCATTGGAGATATGGACACATCTCAGGATCTATTGAGCGTTGAGGTAAACTTCCTGTCTAAAGAGGCACAGGGCGTCGGTATCGATAAGGTTGAGAGGGTAAAGCTGAGCGAGATATATGATAACAAGGTTTTCCCGAACAGGCTCTATGCCTATCTTGTATCGAAGGAGTTGGGCTTCCTGCACACGCTAGGCATCCCGGATGAATCCATACGACTCAGGGTGCTTACGAACGAGGAGCTACCACATTACTCCAAATGCAATATAGATGTGGAGGTTATGATAGGCAAGAATTATGAGGAGGTGATTGGGAATGCGTATAGAACGGATTTTGACCTGAGGAATCATGAGAGGGCATCGAAGAAGGGTATGGATGTGGTGAATCTTAATAAGAAGGTCGTACCTCACGTTATAGAGACCAGCTTCGGGACGGATAGGCTGTTCTGGGCTGCCATGTACAACTCTCTTTATAAGGACAGCAACAGGGAGTGGGATGTGCTATTGCTTGACGAAAGATTGGCGCCTTACAGGTATGCCGTCTTCCCATTACAGAGAGACGAGGGGTTGATCTCCAAAGCGATAGAGGTAAGAAATCTGCTAAAGAGAGGAGGGAGCGATATCCTATACTCGGAGAGCGGAAGCATAGGGAAGCGCTACGCCAAGGCTGATGAGATAGGCATACCTTACTCGATAACTATCGATTATAAGACATTGGAGGACGGAACAGTGACTGTAAGAGATATCAGGGATATGAGACAGGAGCGCAAGAGATATGAAGAGATGGGATAGGCATGAGGGGAATAGAGAGGGTGTATGCCGGTATCCTTAATCAGGAGTACACCTTAGAGAGCGCACAGCCGTTGACATTCCATTCCGATTATTATAGGGATGAGAGCACCCTCGTGTATGTAACTGGCAGATCTATAGTAGAGGCGAGGTTTTTTGGGGATACTGAGGATAAGAGGATAGAGGCTAGATGCAACGGCAGGAGGATAGATCTGAAGGATGAGATACGGAGGAGATTCAGGCTCGGAGACGATATTGATGAGTTGTATAGGCGCATAAATACGGATAAGATGATCTCCGGCGCGATAGATAGGTACAGGGGAATGAGAGTCACGCTGAATGAGCCTTGGGAGACGACCCTATGCTTCATAGTCTCCCAATTCAATAACGTCAAGAGGATACGCGGGATAGTTAGGAAGATTATCGATAACTTCGGAGAGGAGATATATGGTCCGGACGGTAAGGTATTCCACACATTCCCGCAGGCAGATGTAATAAGAGAGCTGAAGGTTGATGATATAATGAGATGCGGTGCCGGATTTAGGGCGAGATACATAAGGAGCGCGGCCGAATACTGCACGGATAACATAGACCTTAATAGACTGAATGGCAGGAGCTATGAGGATATAAAGAGCGAGCTGATGCAGATCGAGGGTGTGGGCGACAAGGTAGCAGATTGCATAGCCCTCATGGGATTCGGGAGGTTCGAGGCGTTCCCCATAGATGTATGGATTAAGAGGACTGTAGAGAGGATGTACTTTAACGGGAAGGCGAGGAGAGTCAGAGAGATACATGATTTTGCAAGAGAGAGGTGGGGCGATACCGCGGGCTTTGCACAGCAGTATATATTCTGGTATGGAAGGAATGTTATGGATAGATATAATAGGTCTGCAAGTCAGAGTAGTATGTAGGGATTACCATGGAGATAGATAGAGAGATTACTGAGATAGAGAATAGCATAATCAATAAGCAGAGAGCTATTGATAGGGTGAATGAGGATTCGAGGGCGCTGATACGCATGTCAGGTCAGATAATAACGATGATACATAACGGAGAGGATGTGAAGGATAGGATAGCTGAGGCTAAGGCGCTGTTGGATAGGCTGGAGCCGGAGAGGGAGTTTAGGTACTACTCCATACAGGCAATGCAGGAGTATTCAGAGGCGGTTATATTCTATGAGATATGTAGGGGGAGGGGCATTCTAGGATATAGGGATGTCGGGGTTGAACCTGATGCATATCTGTTAGGACTGATGGATGTTGTGGGCGAGCTGCGCAGGGAGGTAACCGAGTCGCTGAGCAAGAATGATATAGACTCTGCTGAGAGGTATTATAGTATGATAAAGAGGATATTCGATCTGACCAGGGGGATGAGATACTCGGATTCGGTGCTTCCGGGCTTTAGGAGGAAGCAGGATGTAGCGAGAATACAGATGGAGAATTCTGGGAGCGAGATTCTCGTATCCAAGAAGCGGATAGGGTAAGGAGCTTCGTCGGTATTTAGCTCATCTTTTTAATGTTTCTCATTATATATAGAATAAAGGTGTTATCTTTGAGAGGAAAAAATACATTGGTGGTCTGCGAGTCGTGCGGCAGGAAAACCCCCAGAAATAAGGCTGTAGCTTACGAGAAGGCTCTGAGTATAGGAACAGGTATGAATACCACAAAGGATGTCAGACTCTTCGAGAAGAGGAAGATATATTACTGTGTGAGTTGTGCAAAACACAGAGGGATATTTGAGAGGAAGAAGAGAGAGGCCATAGCCAGGGCCGAAAGGTCGTTTTGATGGTAATAGACCCCGACAATGATCTGCTGATATTCAAGATTAGGAGAGAGAGGGATGCCGGGGGCAAGAGAGGGGGTGTGAGGAGTGCATGGTCTACACATAAGGTAGACTTCTCCTCTGCCAAGAGAGAGCTTGAGAGGATAGATAGGCCTATAGCCGAAGGCATAGGATCGATAGTCAGATCGGCAGAGAGTAGAGGTAGAAAGAAGAGGGTCGAAAATGTAGCCGAGAGCGAGGCTGCACCATCAATACTCGCGGAGAATGAGAGAGAGATGGAGGAGATGGATGAGAAGGTTAAGGATATGCTTGATGCTATGAAGACGATAAACGAGAGGCAGAGAGCGCTATCCGAGAAAGAGAGTTAATGGCGTATACTATGGCTAATGAGAGAGCTAATCTCGATAGGATGGTAAGAGAGGCGCAGGAGCTGGCAGAGAGTATAATCGCACAGAGGGACAGGATAGCGGATGCGGTGAAGAGGGGCGCAAACCCCGATAAGGATAGGGAGAGACTGAATAAGATGATCGAACATGCGGAGTCTCTAACTAAGAGGATAACGGAATTACAGAATATGATATTATCAGAGAGAGCCTCGGCCGAGGCGACGAAGCCCAACATACCGGCACAGCAGAGAGCCGCCACTGTCAAAGCTAAGAATATAAATAGGGAGAGGATAGAGGATCTGTCAAAGAATTCGACCAGCGTTAAGATAGATAATAGTGAGACGGCGATAAAGAGGAGGCAGAAGGAGCTCACTGTGGATCAGATAGAGGCTGTAGGCGGGATAAACCCGGAGTATTTCGGGGTTAGTGCTGACGGGAAGAGCAACAACAATGTAGCTAGCGAGATTAGTAAATACAGATGCGTATGGCACCCGTGGAGGCAGGCTTATGAGATATGCAGTTACTGCGGCAAGCCTTACTGCTTCGAGGATATCGTAGAGAAGGAGGGGAGATTCTACTGCCTGGAGGATGTGGATAAGATGCCCATACAGATGCAGCAGGCGAGAGGAGATCTCGGCTCTTTCGGGATGCTATCCGGAGCACTTATGATGCTCACATTTATAATGTTCTTATACTTCGGGTATTCACAATTTGCGTACCAGTTGAATAGCCTGATCGTATCATTACCGAACCTCGGGCATGGACTTGTGGCTATATCGCAATTCTACAATTTTGTGAACGCGTTCCCGCTTCTAGCTTTTGTACTGACGCTGATAAGCTTTCTTGTAGGCATAACCGTAATGGGACATACTAAGAGATCTTTCGTATATGGGGTAACATTAAATATGCTCTCTGTTATGCTGTTCTCTTATGCTTACCTGTCGTATATAAGGGTCTACATACTTTTCATATCTGTCATATCGTTCGCTTCGATGATACTGCTCCTAATATCGAAGGGTGTTGAGTACCAGATGATGGAGGAGTCTGAAGAGAACTATATGAATACCAATATATCAAACCTGGGCTTCTGATCTATCTTAGCCCCGACCGGATTCGAACCGATGTACGCGGGTCCAAAGCCCGCTATCCTTGGCCACTAGATGACGGGGCTGTATCTCACATATGATAATACTTAGTGCGATCTGGAAAAATTAACTATATGTTTTGCAGGCTTGCCGCAGAGTACGCAGCGTTTACCTTTCGCAAGCTCTTGTACATGAAATGGCATATTTGTAGCCTTTGCTATCGTCTCATCCTTTATCCTGTCCTCACAATCCTGTGATCCGCACCATGGAGACTGCGCAAACCCGCCGCGCTTTATTACCTCCTTTAGATCTGTGTAATTCTCGACAACGTGGGTGTTATCTATGACGAACCTCTTAGAACTTTCGTATAGGTCATTATGTATCTTTTCCAGCATTAGTTTCAAAACCTCTATAGGATTATCTAGAGAGATGGATTCTGATCCAGACGTATGCCTCATTTTAGCTACCATGTTCCTCTCACCCATCTCTCTCTTGCCCACCTCCACCCTTATCGGCACGCCTTTGAGCTCCCACTCATTGAATTTCCATCCTGGCGAGTACTCGTCTCTTATGTCGTGGTACACCCTAAACTCGCCCTTTATCATATTGTATATCTCGGTAGAGTAGCCTATAATCTCGTCCCTATTCTTATCGTTGTATATCGGCACTATAACTATCTGTATCTTTGCGAGTTTTGGCGGTAGCACCAGCCCTTTATTGTCAGAATGGGTAGCTATCATGACACCAAATTCTCTGGTTGATATCGCCCACGTATTCTGAAATACAAACCTCTTCTCGCCGTTATTATCGATAAATTTTATATCAAAAGCTTTTGAGAAGTTGTTCCCGTCTAAGTGGAATGCCGGACCCTGTACCGCCTTACCGTCAGGCATTAGATGCTCGATGCTGAAGCTTGCGATAGCTCCGGCGAACTTCTCCTTCTGCGTCTTCTCACCAGGTATGCCGTATAGGGCGAGATAATCCTTCAGCACATCATGATATATTCCAAGTATTACCTTCCCCTCTGCCTCCGCCTCCTCCTCTGATGCAAATGCCGAATGCCCCTCATTCCATAGGAACTCTCTGGTTCTTAGGAAAGGCGTTGGATGTTTGAATTCCCATCTTACTACACTGTTCCACTGGTTGAGACGCATTGGTAGATCTCTCCAAGATCTTATCCACTTGGAGAGGTTATCATACATTATCGCCTCTGATGTCGGCCTTACCGCGAGGCGCTCATCCAGCTTAGTATCTCCAGTCTGAGTCACCCATGCAACCTCCGGGCTGAAGCCTATTATATGCTCACCCTCTTTCTGCAGGAGCCTCTCCGGTATCAGAGTTGGGAAATAGACATTCTCTATGCCATCATCTTTGAAACGCCCGTCTACGTAATCCCTAACCTGCTCCCATGCAAAATACGAGCTCGGTCTGAAAACTATGCATCCAGATACTGCCGAATAGTCTGCAAATTCAGAGTTTATAATAACCTGTACATACCACTCCGAGAAGTTATCCTCCTTCTTTGCGGATATCGTTCTGTTCTCTGTTACCTCTGCCTTCATCGAATCGTTTAATATTGCCACAATAGCTTAATATATCTTTTATATCGAGTAGTCGAAGAGCGACCTTATTATCAGAGAGAGGTGGCCGCCCTCCTTCAACCTCCTGTATGAATATGACACCCATTCGTCTCCAAACGGGACATATACAGAGGTCTGAAATCCCATCCTAGATAGTTGTATAAGGTACCCATTCCTTATTCCCCTCAGCATCGCATATGTGACATCCCGTTTATACTTCAGATTCATCCTTATCGCCTCGGTTACTATCCTGTCGTCATGTGTAGCTATCGTAAATCTTCTCCCTTTCTCGAACAGATACCTCATAAGCGTATGATAATTATCAGTTATTTTATCCCTTCCGATAAATGCGGATGATTTATTAGAGGTGTAAGCGCCTTTTACTAGCCGAATATTTGCATGGATGTCATAATCTAACAGCTCTCTTATATCCCTGCGGCTCCTACGCAGATATGACTGTATGCATATTCCCACGTTCCCGAGATGAACGGCCCTCTTGTATGCGGATATTGTCTGGTCCACATAATCTGCCGTTTCCATATCAAGCCATAAACGGATATTCTTTGACAGTGCTAATCGTGACAGTAATATGTAGTTCTTCTCGAAGTATTGTTCGTCTATTTTTAGCCCCAGCTGAGTCGGTTTTACCGAGATATCGGCCCGTATCCGAGCTTCCGATATCCTGGCTATTAGTTCCTTGTACACAGCTATAGACTTTTTAACATCGGCCCTCTCACTATAATCCTCACCAAGATAGTTGATTATTGGCGTTATGCCGTATCCGTTGAATTTTTGGGCCTGATTGATTGCATCTGATATGTAAGGTCCGGCTATCCACCTCCCGGATAGCACCCGCTCTAATATTGCACTGCACATCAGATCACTCCGATATTCCTAAGATCTCTAATAAGCTGCTTGTAGTTTTTGAAAACAATTCCATGTATCCCGATAGACTCTGCACCGTCTACATTCTCTCTCATATTATCTATAAATACGGTCTCTTCGGGGTTTGCGCCCATCCTGTTTAAAACGATCTCGTATATACGTTTATCCGGTTTTTTTATCCGGAGACCGTAGGATGTGAAACGCCTGTCGAATACGGATTTGTCGAACTTGTTTCTGCATGCAGTCGCATACCTGCTTCTGCTTATATTGGTTATCAGTGCTGTACGATATCTCTTATGGAGCTCTCTGGCAAGGTTTAACACGTCGTAATCAGTGTTTGCAACGGTGTTGAATCCTTTCGACCACTCGAGTTGCGATCTGCTTTTTAATCCCAACATCTTTACGCAGTAAGATTCGTACTCTGTCTGGTTTATCCTAGCTGTCTCTAGCAGAGGCAGTTTCCTATCGATAACTTCTAACATGTATTTATAATCAAGGCCGAGCCTCTTGACCATATATCTAACATATTTCTGCTCTGAGAAATCTACGATAACTCCGCCTAAATCGAACATTATAAGCCTTATCAGATAATCGCCTTTGTAGATATAAGCAATTCGACATACTTATATTTAAACTTATTAGAATAGAATCTTTGTAGTTTTATTAGTAATTAAACTACAAAACTTAACCGTAATGTAGCTATAAATATTACAATTGTACAATAATTAATTGGGGTGTTTCTTTGGATGTATCGAAGAAGAAGATTATAATAGCAGACCTGGACGGGACGCTTGCAGAGACAAAACAGGAGCTTAGCGAAGAGATGGGAAGAGTTATAGGAGACCTGTTGAGGTATATAGATTTTGCTGTGATAAGCGGAGCTAGTTTTAAGCAGATAGAAGGGCAGTTTGCTAAGAGAGTCAAGGTGGAAGAGAGATTTATGTCTAGACTGTACTTATTACCAACATCCGGAGCATCGATGTACAGATTCGACGGGGGGAGATGGATTGAGCTGTATGCGGAGAGATTGAGAGAAGATGAGAAAGCAAAGATAATCGCGAGTATTAATTCTATATTAAAGGAGCCCATATACAAAAAGCCGGATAAGATATATGGTAAATTAATAGAGGATAGGGATACGGAGATAGCGATCTCTGCACTGGGACAGGATGCTCCTGCTGATCTGAAGAAGGCATGGGATCCCGATATGAGAAAGAGATTTGTTATGAAGGCGGAGCTTGACAAACTCATACCCGAGTATGAGGTCATGATAGGCGGATCTACTTCTTTAGACATAACCAGAAAGGGTATGAACAAGGGTTATGGTATAAGGAGGATAACTGAGACCCTAGGTTACAACATCGATGAGATGCTATTCTTCGGTGATAAAATAGTTGAGGGAGGTAATGACTATCCGGTAAAACTGGAGGGTGTGGAGTGCATAAATGTAGACTCTGTAGACCATACAATAGAGCTATTTAGGGGTATTAAAGCTCGACTCGAAGGCGGTGCTTGATTTTTAAGGGCTCAGCCTGTTGCTCATTCTTGGGAAAGGGATTGCATCGCGTATGTGATCCAGCCCCAAAAGCCATTTGATAACGCGCTCCATCCCCATGCCGAATCCGGAGTGCGGGACGCTCCCATATCTGAGTGTGTCTAGATACCATGAGTAATTATCCATGTTGAACTTTACCCCCTTTACACGCTCAACCTCTTCAAAGCGCCCTATAGCCTCGTCATACTTGTGTATCCTCTGGCTCGATCCGACAATCTCGCCGTGCCCCTTCGGAGCCTGCAGGTCAGCACACAGCACGGTGCGCTCATCCTTCGGATTTATCGGCATGTAGAAAGGTTTCAGCTCGCGCGGCCAGTACGTTACGAACACCGGTTTGAGCTCATCCTCTGTTAGGAGGCGCTCCTCCTCTACGCCGAAGTCATCCCCCCACTTGAGGCTCTTCCCTTTTTGGTTGAGTAGGTCTATAGCCTGCTCATAAGTTATGCGTTTGAACGGCGGTCTTATATCTAACAGGTAGGTATGGTCCACACCTAGCGCAGCTAGGATATCCTGATTCCGCTTCGCCAGACTTATCGATATGTGAGAGACAAGCTTCTCTATCAACACCATCGTCTTCTTTATGTCGTAATATGCCATCTCCGGCTCTAAATGCCAATACTCGGCAAGGTGTTTTATGGTCCTCGATTTCTCTGCCCTGAACGATGGTGCAAAAGAGTATACCTTCTCTAGAGCATATATCATAGCTTCGGAATATAGCTGAGAGCTCTCTGTTAGGTACGCCTTGCTACCGAAGTATTCTAAAGAGAACATATCCGCGCCACTCTCTCCAGCAGCGCCAGTTATAAGCGGCGGGGAGATCTCAAAGAATTTCGACCTGTCCAAGAATTCCCTGGCATACCTGAATACCATTGATCTTGCTTTCATTATATTTACCATCTTAACGCTCCTTAGCCATAGATGCCTCTTATCCAGTAGCAGCTCTGTGCTCTGGTACTCTGTTATAGGGTATGGCTCCGATATGCCCGTAACATATATCTTCGATACATCTATCTCATATCCGGTCGGAGCGCGCTTGTCCTCTCTTACAACCCCTTCTATAATTATACTTGACTCTGTTGTCGCCGCTTCGGCCAACTCCCACCCATTTTTGCTTACAGCATCCCTCTTTATCGATGCCTGAATTATACCGGTATGGTCTCTTAGAACCACAAAGATGATGCTCCCGCTCCCTCTCTTTCTATGCACCCAACCGCGTAACCTTACCCGCTTTCCGATCGCCTTCTTTGCATCTATTACGTGTATATACACATCAATCGCCTTTGCAAGAGCAGTACCGTAATAGTAAGGATATCGTTATATATAAATATTATGCTGGAGATATATGTTCAGGCGATCTGTATATGTCTGATGAGTTTATCTCTGAAAGGAGTGATGATTATATAGTGGAATTGGAGAGGAACTTCGACGTCCAATCCCTTGTTAGCAATACCGGTTGGAGAGAGTTGCTTATAGATTCGGTGTATAAGAACAGGTTGGATCCGTGGAATATAGATATATCGAGAGTGGTTAGCGATTATGTTGCAGCTATAGATAGTATGAAGCTCATGGACCTCTCCGTTCCTGCCAATATCATTATGGCGATGTCGTTCTTATTGAGATTGAAGAGTGAACTTGTACAGATATTCCAGAATGCCCCAGAGCAGGAGGAGGAGGTAGAGGCCGCGTATGGCGATAGAAATGTGCCGGATATACCTGACCTGATGTTCAGAGTTAGGCGGACGCCAAACCGTAAGATAACCTTGGAGGAACTTATGAGCGCGTTGGACGATGTGATAAGAGTCGAACATAAGCGCGAAGAGTACTTCAAGAGAACCGAAACCCAACAGCAGTTTGTAGTAGAGATAGATGATATGGACGATAAGGTTGATAGAATTTATGACATGATAATGGCGAGTTCGAACGGGAACAGTACGATAATATTCGATGAGCTGTCAAAGAATGTTGATAGAAATTCGATCTTGTCGGATCTGTTTGTCCCGCTCCTTTTCTTAGAACAGAACGGGAGGATATCTCTTAGGCAGGATGTATTTTTTGGGGATATATACATAAGCGTGAAATAGGGTGTTGTTATGCAGAACCAGGAGGGCTTACAGTCAAAGAGAGTTATAGAGGCTGTGCTCTTTGTGTCCGGCAGAGCCTTAAGCCTGAATGAGATTTCTGACGCATCTGGGTTGGCCTCTGTCGGTCAGATAGGAAAGCTTCTGAAAGAGCTTGAGAGCGAGTATGCTGCGGCTGATACGGCGCTAAAGATATCAAAAATAGGTGATAAATATATAATGGAGTTGAAGAGCGAGTATTCGAATAGAGTTGGTAGGATATCTGGCTCTCCAGACCTCACAAAGAGCGCACTGAGGGCACTCGCGTATATCAGCAAGAATGAGCCGGTGATGCAGAGTAATATGGTGAAGATATTTGGACCTTCGATATATCAGTATTTAAAGGAGCTGGTTGAGGGTGATTTTATATCGGCAACCAGATATGGCAGAACCAAGAAATTGAATACAACCCAGAAGTTTAGGGAGTATTTTACCCTGAAATAACTCAGTCGCTTCCAGGGTTTCTCTCTCTTACTTGCCTCTCGGCGTTCAGATATCTGGCTGCCCAGAAGAGGTATGATGATATACGATTTAGGTATCGTCTAGATGCACCGAATCTATTATCATCTAGGCCGTAAGTGTCATATAATACTATGAAAGATCTTTCAGCCCTTCTGGATATAGATCTGGCAAAATCCAGCTCTGCACTCTCCCTAGAGCCCCCAGGTATGACAAATAGACGAAGTTTTGGCACCCCGACACCTACCGCCTTTATGTAAGACTCTATTGTATCTATATCGGAGTTGCCCAGAGGCCTCTTTGGCACAAACCTCTTGTCTATTATTCCTGCGATATCGGCATTCATTGCGAAAAGGCGATCCTGTATAGTCTGTATGTGCCCTTTTATGGTATCCGTTATATCGCCACACTGCACCACGCCAAGATACGAGATTAGCTCGTCTATACTTCCTATTGCATCTGCTATCGGGCTGGATTTTTTAACCTTGGTATCTCCTATAACGGTATACCCCCCGTCCCCAACTCCGGTAAAATAGGTATTCTCTGCCACACTATCTGTTCATTGTTGAGGTAAAACTATTTAATCCCTCATGGTAATTGTTTAACATTACTGGGCCCGTAGTCGAATGGTAAGACGTCCGCTTCACACGCGGGAGACCCGGAGTCCGATTCTCCGCGGGCCCATCTGCTCAAAATTCGCAGGTTTTAGGCAATCACTAACAATTATATAACTGATGTATTCTAATAGTCTGTAAATGACTGGGGTCTTATTCCAGTTATTATGGTGTTTTTCTGAGTTTTGAAGATTTAGGATTAAATGGAGATATGATTTCGGCTTTGAAATCAGCGGATATATTAGAGCCCACAGATGTACAGGCAGAAGCGATACCGAAGCTTCTTAGCGGCAAGGATGCGGTGATAAGAGCTAAGACAGGAACCGGCAAGACACTGGCCTTCTTAATACCCATAATACAGATAGTAAAGGGTAGTGGGAACAGACATACCCCGATACTCCTCGCCTTGGCACCGACAAGAGAGCTTGCACTCCAGATTTCTAGCGTAGCATCTAAACTGATAGACAGGAGGAGGATAGTTACAGTGTATGGGGGATCATCGATAAACATGCAGGTTGATTCGTTGAGAAGGGGAGCCGATATCGTTATTGGAACACCAGGTCGAATAATAGATCTGATAGAAAGGAAGGCGCTGAAGATTGATGCGATAAACCATCTCGTTATTGACGAGGCCGACGTCATGATGGATATGGGATTTATAGATGATGTTAACTATATAATAGAGAGGACGCCGTCAGATAAACAGACGGTTATACTCTCCGCAACGATGCCGAGAGAGATAATTGACATCTCAAAGAGACATATGAGAGTCCCTGAGATAATATCTGTTGGAGATCCGGAAGAGGTTACAGTAAAGAGCATAAAGCACCTATACAGTATAGCGAACGGTACAAAGAAGTTCTACATGCTCTTGGCTTATATAGAGAAGTATAAACCAGAAAAGGCAATAATATTTTTGCAGACTAAGAGGGAGGCTGATATATTACACTCATTTCTTCTGGAGAATAAGTATGACGCTTCGCTTATGCATGGCGGACTCACACAGGCTCGAAGAGGTAGTGCGCTTAGCAGGTTCAGGCAGGGCGGTAGATTCCTAATTGCCACAAATGTTGCATCCAGAGGGCTCGACATAAGCGATATCTCTGATGTGATAAACTTCGATGTCCCAGACAGCCCAAGCGTATACGTACACAGAGTAGGAAGATCCGCGAGAATGGGAAAGAATGGGCGTGCATTCTCAATTGTTACAAGAGAACAGACCGGTATAATAAGAGATATAGAGTTCGAGGCGCGCGTTAATGTTGAGAAGATATTCTTAGAGACTGGCCCTTATGAGCATATACCAATAGATTTACATAAACATAGCAGGCAATCTTTCGATAGACGCGGCGGATATGACAGAGGAGGGGATAGAGGCAATAGAAGGAGCGGCTATGATAACAATAGGCGTGGAGGGTGGGACAGAGGCGGTCAACGCAGACGTTCCGGTACAGGATTTGGACACAGGAGAGAGCGGTAGAGGTATATCGTTCTTGGTATATAATTTTGCATTGGAATTGGGAACTAATAAATAGGTTCCTATCAAATCTGTATCGATTAAGAGACGTTGGTTGTGGATAATTATTTATATTTGAACAGATTAACAGATCTGGTTGAATGGGGGGAAGAGATAATTCAAGGAGTAGTGGCAGGAAGGCAGTACTAGATGAGAGTGTTCAGTCAAAATCTGATAAAAACAGGAAGGATAACGGGCAGACAATAATCTGGTCTGTTGGAGAGCTTGGAGGCGGAACCAACTATTTTGGGAGAGATAACCTTCTCGGACTATATAGAATGTTTAAAGACAGGGTATCTAATTCGAATCATCCGGACATGATAGTCTTCCACGGAGAGTTACTACCCGAGATACCGAGATTCATATCTAAGGGCGGTAGACAGAGAAGCTTGGTCATATCAGAACTTGTTGAGAGTGTTGACGAATCTGCGGTTATGATGAAACCACACCTCACTAGAATAACGGATATAATAAAGGCCAAAAACTTGAATACCTGCATAGTCTATATAATGGGCCATAGCGACCAGATGAACCTGGAGAGAGAGTACGATATACTGAACAACGCGTTCAATTATGACCCGAAACACCTTTTTGTAATGCGTAAGAGGTATAGAGATATTCTATCAGACGTAGATAAGAAGATAGAGAGCCTGAGTTTGCAGATATCTGAAAAAGAAAAGAAGATGGATAGCCCGAGTTTGCAGATATCTGAAAAAGGCAGTAAGACGGGTGGAGGAGATATCTCTAAAACGATGAAAAAGTTAGGAGATAGTATAGTGGATCTATCTGAGAAGAGATCACAAAAAATGAGCGAGAGGAATGATTTTGGTGAGATTAAAGACCTCTATACAAAACTCATACACACGTGGTTGATTGACGGGAGAAAGAGCTTGGAGTACATACTTGAAAATTTTAGCGATTATTTAGATGATGAATTATACCACATCATAGGCATTTACAGAGGAGAGGATGCTGAAATATTAAGTAAGAAGTATAAGACTGAATTAGAGAAGATAATACAGAAGATAAAGAGCATTGGAGAGAGGAACGGGAGTGTTGCAGAGATAGCAAAGCTCGAAAAGAGATCTAAAGAGATAGGAAATCTCTTAACAAAAATATCTAATGAGATAATAGTTGGTGAGAGAGAGAAGGAGGAGAGGAATTATGCCAATAGATTGGGACAGGGACTTAGATTTACAAATAATATGCCAGGCACCCCAGGCATGTCTAGGATCGCTAATGAGCTTGCTTCAAAGATAGTTATAAGCAGGATAAAGGATGTTTTTGGCAGAAGGATAGATATAGATATAGTGGCAGATAATTATAGGTTAATCAATATAAATAATAAGAATATCTTCCTTAGCAATAAACCGTCAAATACGTCTCATATGTTTGTAGAGAGACCGGATATAGGAAATAATGGTCCGCTTTGGGCATTGAGGACACTTTACAGTAATGCGGATATAATGATAACATCCGGAAGCCATTCCGGTTTGTCAACGTACGTTCCAAAGCATGATAAGAGCGAGGAATTCTGTTACGTTCTTACCAGCCCGCCATTTGTTAACACCTCCGCACTTGTTAACAATTGGAATGCTAGGGTAAAGACGTGGTTTACCGAGATATTGACAAAGGGTAAGGGTACAATAGGATCAGGATTTGATGAATTGGTGATTTCAGGAAGCAGGATTAAACATACTTTCTTTACAGATAATTTATTGAACAGATATGCTGATAAAGAGAAGAGGGACCAGGCAGGGGTACTTGCTAAGATGATAGAGAGATCTGGAACATACGAATCTGTTAAAGCGATAGATAACAAAGATAGGATACAGATAGAGAATAAACTCCCTAGAGAGATAAGCAATAAAGGCAAGTTATGCGCATATGTGGAGGAACTTGGATTTGATAGAAAGAGCGCTAAGGATAGAAAGTCCCTTGCAAACATGATAAGATCGGGTAACTATAGCCAGGATAAGGGAATAGGAGATAAAGTTATCGAATTCTTTTCTAACTACATAGCTCCAAAAGAATCTGACACGGAGATAAGTAGAACCAATTTTGTCGTAGTTACGGATGTACACATAGGTAGTCCGGGAAGAGGGTATCCAAACCAGCTTCTTTTAGACGCGGCAGTAGGATATATCAATAAAAATATTAGAGATAGATTCGTGCTTAGCCTGATGGGGGATAATATAGAGGGAAATCTGAGAGACCATAAGAATGAGATGCATATAGAGAATGATTATTCAAATGAGTTTGGATTCAGACAATTTCTTGAGAGTAAAGGCATATCTAAGGGTAGCCAGGAATATGATAAAAATATGAATGAGTATATAGCCTGGCTGCATTATAAGACACCAATTGCGAACACAAATTCGCAGGTAGATGCATTTATAGAGAGACTAAAACCGTTAATAAATGATAGCGGCAGGGTTTCTGGGATTGTTGTTGCTGATGGAAATCACCTCAATAAGAGTTATATAAGAAAGGATATTACGGAATCGGGAGAGCTATTTAGGGGAATTATACAATCTGCGCCTGAAAAGATAAGATCAAAGGCTGTCAGAGTGTATGGCGGGGATTATGGCCATGATAATATTTCAGTAGGAGACCTTGGCATTTTGTTTTCGCATAATGTTGTAGCGCGAAAGATGATTGATGGATTGAACATGAATGAGCCGGTTGCTATAGGCGGTGATCTACACATACATAAAATGGTAATTAGGGGCGGAAAGGTTGTGTTTACTGGTGCACAGATGCAGGGAGATACTGGATTCCCACAGACCGTAGGCATACCGGTGAGCGACTCGCTTAGAGGTTTCTCGATATTATCAGTTGATTATGATCCCGAGAATAAAGAGAGGGTGCTTGCCGCAACCGACACTTTCATAAACTTAAAGCATCTTAAAGAATGCGACATGCTGAAAGAGAACAAATTGATAAAGGAGTACGAAGATACTCTTAGAAGAATAGAGGTAAAACCAGAGAAGATTAGGATAAGGTAGTCAGCCAACCTCAATCCGTATATCTCTTTCGGCTATTATCTTTTCCCTTTTTATTACTCTTTTTTTATCGTCTAATAATTCAACTGTGTAGTCCCGGCCCTCTATTAATTTTGTAATTATCGGGTTGGTTTTTATAGTTATTTCAAAGATAGTTTCTTGGAAATAATTTATACGAAGGTATCTCATTTTAGCAATTTTGTCTGTCATTACTTCCATATCCGGTGAATATGCTATGGTTATTTTTGTCTCAATATCTGATGGGGCAGCTACATATTTGGCTTTGCATAAATTTTTAGGTGTACTATCGCTTATAGGTATGTCCGGGTAGTCTTTTGTTAATATAAAAATTGTTTCGTTTGTTTTTTTAGAGTTACCATCTTTTGATACATAATTTATTGCAGCAACTCTGGAATTTATGTTTTTCAACCTCTTTGTTATATCATCTTCTTCACAAAATGTGAATATTAGATCTTTAGATATGATTGGGGCGATATCCGGTGCCTGTTTTAGATATATTTTAGTCTGGCATAACCTACGTATAGATGCATCTATATCTATTATATTATGAGTGAGTAACATAAGTCCTATTCCCTTTTTTCTAAAGTCTTGAATTTTAAATTTTATATCTTCAACCGCAGGCGATTTTGGGTCTTTAAATATAGTTTGGGCTTCTTCTATACACGTAAGTAGACGCAGTTCTGTATCACCGTTGTTATCGTATGTTGACGATATTGCATATATTTGATTAAGGATTAATGAATATAGATATGAACGGGAGTTGAGGCCTGAGTTCGAGATGTTGAATACAACTCCATCCTCGATTAATTCTTCTAATTTTATACCGTTAGCCCCAGAGTATTCCCTCCTAGATATTATTTCGATTAAGCCTTCTAATGATGATTTTATATTTTCCCCGTGTTTTGTATACTTCACGCCCGCATTGCTTATCTTTCCATGCAATTTTATTATTGAGGCGTTTATTCTATCAAAAACCAGTGATGGATTTGGGTTATTTGTAGTTTTATAGATAGACCTGAAAGCGTTTATTAGGCATTTCTCTATTGGATCGCGATATGGACCGGCTGTAGAAGCTGCAGCTATTATCATGCCCAAATCCGTATAGAATTTTTGGGGGTCAACATTGTCTGGGCACCTGAAGAAGTTTATAGGTACCATATCTTTCTGTAATCGTAATAGGTTCATGTTATGAGATATGGCAAAGTTATCCCATTCCTCTGTTGGTGCTATTACAACTATTTTTGTTTTGGTTCTGCTGTTCGATTTATATAAAGCGTCTATTATTGCCATGGCTTCCCTGCTTTTCCCAGAACCAGGAAGACCACTTATTATACATCCGAGGTTGAGAGTCTCCTTTTGTATTTGCACAGGCGTTTGTGTTAGGTTAACGGATTTGGCCAGATAGCTTCCTAGCTCGATATCGCCCGACGTCTTTGGGGTTATTGTGGGCATAATGTATTCTACTTTATCGTGCCCGTAAATCCCAAAGAATCTTTTTAGTATATCTATGCCTACCAGAAAAGACTCTGTTTTATTCAGGGTTAGTATTAAATCGTTTATGGATTTTGGGTAGATAGTGTCATGTTTGAATGCAACAATTCTCGAATCCACATAGTTTATAAGATCGCTCGGTTGACTGGAAATGGCTATAAAACATTTGTATATTATGCCGTTTTTTGTCATTGAAAAATTTATAGATCCGAGAATATCATTTAAGACTATTGCGTCTTCAGAACCTTCGAATATATCATATTGAAATGATATATTAGATGATTTAGATTTCTGTAAAACCGCACTTTTCTTTGTTTCTACACCACTTAATTCTGCTTCTATAATATTTTTTGCAGAGTCTATAGAACCCTCATCTTGCGGTAAAGATATAATTGCTATGAATCCAGTATTTTTAAACATTTCAAAGATATCATCAAATGCGTGCTGATCTGATTTCTCTAAAGGTTTTACGTATGGTATTACGGTTATTATTGCTCCGTTGGTGGATATGATGTTTGGATCTTTGTTAAATTTTAATCCCATAATAGAATTTTCTATATCTCCCATTATAGTATCAGATCTGTCTGAATGAATATATAGTGAGGTAGAGCCATTCTTGATATCGTATATTATGATTGATGGGTTTTTCCCTATTATTTCAAAAAACCTTTCCGGAGCAATTGGGATATTAGGCATAGACTCAATCTTGAATGCATTTATCTCCATACAAACACCAAAATGAGAAGTAGTATAAGAATATTAGTTAGCACTATGTAATGAATGGTTTTATCGATAGAATGTTTATTTTTAATATTATAGAATGATAGAAGCCCGATGGGGATTAATATTATCGGAGCGTAGATGACAAACAAAATTTGTTTCAGGCCTATTTCTGAAAAAAGATTGTTTAACATAATAGAAATAAACAGCACCAGAAAACCAATTTCTGCACAGGTTAGAATAGCTTGGCTTGGCGATTTTTTATTTATAAACTTTAGGCGTCTAAACATCTTATAGCCTTGTGTACACGATTATAGTTACAACCTCTATCATAATCATAGAAGCTGATGTGATGGCTATCCTTGATATGCCATTCTTCAGATATGCCTTCCCATTTAGCAGTAACATTAGATTGTAAGAGCTAATCGCAATTAGGTTTATTATTATGATAATCATAGATAGGTTTTTCATTAATAGCATATTCATTTTATCACGTATAGACCTGAGACTAAGAGACCTAGGAGTACAGCATTATTTTTCACAGGTAGTTTTGCATTTCTGATTAGCTCGCCCATCTTGCGAGGTGTTACTGCCTTAATTATTATGGCGCTTTTACATTCTGGAAGGTTATAAGCCTTGAAGGTTTTGATGTTGTATGGGTATAGGAAAAGGATTTGAGAGGAAAACTCGTTTCTAGTAGGTAACTTCATAATAGTATTATCTAAAAACATTTTATATATTAAGTAATCCGATATGTCTTTAGACGGGTCTGTGTTTCTGGAGATAACACCGCAAAAGAAGCCTATATCACCGTTATCTATGGCGCAGTCAATGATATAATTAACAGCATCTTTAGTATATAAGCTGTTGTATCTCTTGCTTACATAAGATTGTATACTATCTAGAGTGAGAAAAGATTTTGCGTAGTAGACACACTTTTTATTGGATCTATCTATGTTTTCTATATAATTTATTATATCATTTCTGCTTATTGTGGTAAACTGCAGAGTAGAATTATCTGCGCCTACATGGATTTTTATGCGGTTTGTTATATAATTAGAGCTAGAGATTATAAATAAAAGGGCAGATATTGATATCCCGATAAACAGATATTGGATACCGGAGTTCATTAATAGATTTCTGTCTAGTATAATGAATATTATACTTAATAATAAGAATAGTAAAACTAGTTTTTTATTGAGTATCATTTTTACACCATAACATATAATCGTTTATAAATTTCTTGGCAGTAGGCTCTGGCATGTTTAACATGTTCTTTAGATAGTTTGAGATGTCGTCTTTCGAGTATACGACCTTGCTCATTGTTTTATAGCATAGTTCCTTGTAAATTGCAGTTTCTGACTCTAATGAAGCACATTTTTTGTTTAGTAGTAGTATCTTGTAGTACAGACCTAAATTTGCCTTGTTTATGGCATTTATCCTGCATATATATGCGTCTGCATTTGAAGAGCTCTCTTTTAACTCTCGGATGTTAGATAGACAGTCGATAACGTCAGAGTATAATTTCAGTAGGTCGACATCAATCAGGTAGTTTGTTGCGACTAGAATAGACAATAAATAGATTACACCTTTTCTCTTATTCTCTGATTTTGTATCAGTTGAATATATATCTAGCCTGATCCCATCGTTGGAAAACATTATTGTGCTGGTAAGTGGGCTATTTATCTGGTATATTATGCTAGTTCCATCTGCTACTATCTTTAAATATGGGATTGTAGAGAGTTTTGTTTTAATTTCTGGTATCTCTGGCCTACGCTTCCATCCCACATCTAACGTATATCTAACTGCAGAATTTTCATCAGGCATTAACAGCAACCCCTTTATTGTAACCTATTGCATCGATTATGGACAATACATCTATTCCCAATTCTGATAATGCCGATATTATTCCTGATGTATCGGTACCGCACTCTTCCATAATGCGGATTAGTGCGGACAGATCTGCTCTATCCTTGTTTCTTTCTATAAATAGTAGAATATCGTTCCGTTTCTCTGCATTATTTACATATTTATCTATCATCTGCAGGAATTTTTCCTTACTTATGTTTACTAACATAGAACCACATTTTATATTATAAGCGTCGATAGTAAAGGGATCTATATTATCAATTACGAAATGATTTATTGTTGATGATTCTTGCTTTGAAATCGAGATAATACAACTACCTCGCTTAAGGTCAGATGGATTTTCTTCTGATATTATCCCGCTGCCTCTCAGTATCGATATGTCTGACATATTTTCTATTTTGAATATAAAGAAACATGCCGAGTTTGACATTATCTCATTTTTTATATCTGTAACTAACTGGGAGGATACAACAACGCTAAGTCCATATTTTCTACCTTCCCTGAAAAGTTTTCCTAACTCGTTATCTGTACCCAAAAATTTCCATGACTCATCTAGGATTAGCATATTTGTAAGTTTAGCCTTTGGACCGGAGTTGTACATATCGGATAGTATGATATCTACTGCAGCCTTTGCAAACTTCTGTTTCTCCGTTTGCGATTCCAATTTAGATAGGTCGATAGATATAGCGCCAGAGCCGGTACCTGAGATCATGTGTTTTGGAAGGTCTTCGACTGTGCTCTCATTTCTAATTACGTATATATTACCGTTAATAAATTCCACGATTTTATTATATTCGCCGCTCCAGTCAATTATAATTATGTTATATCCCATCTTTAGACGGTGCCCCACAATTATATTCTTTGTTAGATGCGTCTTTCCAGAACCTGTTGTGCCAATTATAGATATATGCGGGTTTATGAAGCGTTCCAGATCTATATAAATAGGGATTTTATATATCTTGGATTTTCCAATGTAGACTTTATCCCCATCCTGATACCTATCCGCCATTATCTCAGACATTTGGATAATTAAGATTGATTTAGACAACGAATTTGAATTTATAATAGTATTCATAGTATCATATACTCTAATTTTAAAAATTCGATCAGAGATGCTCCTGATACAATCCTTGACTTTACACAAAAAGATGAGTCAAATTCCGATGAAACCTGATTCATATTAGATAATGCGATTCTCTCAGAGCTATATCTGTCACTCGAGTTGCCTGCGCACATTATATAGTATCTGGTCACGACAGGGATCCCGCCTGATTTTAATTCAGATATTTCGTGATCTAAATAAGATATCTCGTTTTTTATATGCTGCTTCTTAAGCTCTGCTTTTGACGATCTGCCAACCACCCGAGATAGGGCAATCTCTTTGGTATATTTTTTGGTTTCGAGTTTTTCGACAAGGCGGTTTGTTTTTAACCTCTCAACATGGATTGCGATCTTAAATGGTATATTTGTTTTCTCAATCATTCTCTCGAATCGTTTTGGGTCAATGCTGCATTTCGATATATCGAATACTTCGGATACAGAGATGGAGTAATAATTACCATTAGCGTTTGAGGTTGCTACTAACCTATCATTACCTAATTCATAATTTCCGAATACTAATACAATTCCGGTATGTTTGAATATGAGTGTGTCTATAATGTCCCAACCTAAATATAATACCAGTAAGATAAGCGCACATAATCCGGTTACAATGACTCCTATAATCGATTTGGATATGGCACTTATCAGGGATAGTACAATCTCGACTGATAATAGTATAGATAAAACTATTCGTTTATCCACCATACCCATATGATTACCTAAAAGATATCAAATTTGCCGAGTGATACCTCGCTTCCAAGAATTGATGCGAGCTCTTTTATTGATATTATAGTTAAGATTATGCTAAATATAGGTAGAAAGAATACCTGGACTATCAATAGAGACAGCGCATCTATGATGCCGTTTACCCAAGAGTAAAAAGCGCTTGTTATGCTTGATGCGTCTGATGATAAAGTTGAGAGTATCGATTTTGTAGTTGTACTATTAGATCTTGATATTGAGGATATGGCTCCGCTAAGTCTGCCTACCCCGGCATTTAACTGTGATGTCTGATTATTTCCAGAGAGACTGCTGTTAAAATATGAAGATATTCTTGCATCGAATAGATAGGTAAGCGGAAATATTCCAAATAACCCTATTGATATTGCCATGATCGCCCCGCCTAGTTTACGGGTCGGGTAAAATGTTCTGAGTATTATGCCTATTGGCAGTATTAGAGGTATGGCTACAGAGGCTATAATGCTAAGTAATGAGGCTTGGACGTATATCCCCATTATTGCGGTTAGTATTGTTCTTATTATAAATCCGAGCTCTGTGATTGCTGGAGCCAGTAGGTTCCCGAAATTGATTGAAGCGACTATCACGTTTATACTTAATCCGCTAATCACCGATACCGTACCGTATATTATTGATATCGGTATTAGCAACTTTTCTGAATCGGTTAACAATGAGGGGTATGTCTGATTCCCTATATAGACCGGATTTGTCCCTATTAGATAGTTATATGCAAAACATATCGCATAATTACCCGACATGTATCCCTGACATTCTGCAGAGACCGAAGATGATGTAACTATATTATTTATGGAATTTGACACCAAGCCATTAGGCATAAATGATACGAATAAGACGCCAAGTATCACGCCGTTTATTGCGGATTGGAATATCTCTTCTAACCCAAATTCTTTCATTTTCCTATTATTTATGGAGTACCCGATACCGAGTATTATTCCACCTATAGAGAACATTATAGCAATTATGCTTATCGCTATATTATATCCTATCAATAGATTACCCTAGCTGTGTAGAATTGCTTAACAGATGAGATGATGCAACAGCTAGAGATGTGGATGTGAAACTCAGAACACCGATAACTATTGCCCCGATAATTATATTTATTGCTGTTGTGTGAAAATTTGCGCGTTTATCTGGTGGTAGCATCTGTCCTATTGCATAGAACATTCCTGCGAGTATAAATAGCACTGCACTCAGTATCGGGCCTATCTGTGCTAGAAGCGATTTTATAGAATTTAATTCGCCTACAAGCTGCGGCGTTGCACCGAAGGCGGTGTGCGTCCCTAATATTATGGTTATTACTATAGGTATTCCGATATACCTTAGTATATTTTCTGCTTTTGTGCTTTTTATTCTTAATATGTCCCAACCCATCCTATTACCTATGTATATTTTCTTATACTTTAGTATAATTATATATACTTAGATATATATTTAAACCTTACTGATGCGTGTTATTTTATTGGAGTTGTACGGCTTGTAACTGGTTTAGTTATAACTCCTTTGTAGATGCGTCTGGCTCCTTATGCTGGTATAGAAACAGAGAGCCTTTCAGGGTTTTTAGTGCGAGGGTAGCGCATTTCACTCTTGCCGGACCTGGATCCATCCCTATTAGCTCTTTTATAGTATTGAGGTCCATTCTCTCAATCTCACTTAGGCTTTTGCCCTTTACAAAATCAGTCAACATGCTTGCAGTTCCCATACTTATCGCACATCCGTCCCCCTCGAACTTTACGTCTTCTAGTCTGTCGCCTTTTATAGCGCAGTATATGGTTATATCGTCGCCACAGACCGGATTGTTCTCATGGAGCTTCACACTGGGACTGTCTATCTTGCCCTTGTTGTGGGGGTGTTCATAGTTCGATATTATCTCTTCTGCATATATATCAAGCGGCATTTGTATCACTAGACCTTCTTGAATATTGTCTTTGTTTTCTTTATAGCCTCAACAGCTGCATCTACATCTCTCTCATCGTTATATATATAAAAGCTCATCCTAGATACGGCAGGCAGATGTAGTACAGATTTGACTAGAGGCATAGCGCAGTGGTGCCCCGCCCTTATCGCCACCCCATCGCTATCGAATATTGTTGCGACATCGTGAGGGTGTACGCCATCTATCGTGAACGATATCACTCCGGCCTTGTCCTTTATATTATTTGCAGGATAGCCATAGGCTCTCACATTTTTTATACCCTCTATCATTTCCAAAGCGTATCTCGTTATCTCCTTCTCATGCTCTCTTATTCTTGACATCCCGACTGAGTTGAGATACTCTATTGCGGCACCGAATCCTATCCCGCCCTCTATGTTTGCGGTTCCGGCCTCAAATTTCCATGGAATCGTGTTCCACGTGCTCCTCTCTTTTTCTACAGTGAGTATCATATCTCCGCCTCCGATTAATGGTGGCATCTCCTCCAGTACCTTTGAGCTCGCATACAGTATACCCAAGCCTGCTGGGCCCAGCATCTTATGGCTTGAGGCGACAAAAAAATCCGCACCTAGATCCTTTACATCCACGGGCATGTGCGGCGTGGATTGGGCCCCGTCTACGAGCACCATAGCACCGCGGCTATGAGCCTCTCTCGATATCCCTCTTATGTCATTTATCGTACCAAGCACATTTGATACCTGTGTTAATGCCACTATCTTAGGGCACTTGTCTAGGTTTTCCGCTAGGCTATCCTTATCTAGAGAGGTGAGATCGTCATTTACACGGACAAAGTCCAATACCGCACCCTTTCTCTTGGCAAGCATCTGCCAAGGCACGATATTGCTGTGGTGCTCCATCTCGGATATCATGATATGGTCTCCGGATTTTATGTTCTGCTCGCCCCACGATAATGCGACCAGATTTATCGAATCTGTGGCGTTCTTGGTGTATATAATCTCGTTGTACGAGCTCGAATTTATGAACTTTGATGCGGCCCTCTTCGAATCTATATATGCCTCTGTTGCCTCCTCCGATATCTTGTATATTCCCCTATGTATATTGGCATTGTAATTCTCATAATAGTCCTTTATCTTCTCGATTACCTGCTTCGGTTTTTGTGATGTCGCTGCGCTATCGAGATACACGAGTCGTTTTCCATTTATAACCCTGTTGAGGATTGGGAAATCCTGTTTTATCTTTGATACGTCTATCCCTGCCATCTCAGACACTTTTATTTATATATTTATCATACCCGCCCTTCTCTATCTCATCTACCGCTTCGGCACCGCCGCCGTAAACCAATCTGCCATCAACAAGTATATGCACAAACTGCGGCTTCATATAGGATAGTATGCGGTTATAGTGGGTGATCATTACCAATCCTATGTTCTCCTTTTTAGACACATCGTTTATGTTCTCCGCAACAACCTTTATTGCATCAATGTCCAACCCGGAGTCTGGCTCATCCAATATTGCTATCTTTGGTTTTAATAGAGCCATCTGGAGTATCTCTCCCTTCTTCTTCTCTCCGCCTGAGAAGCCGTCGTTCAGCGATCTGCCGACTATCCCGTTGTCTATCTTGAGCTTTGATGTATAACCCTTTATGTCATTCATCATCTCTTTGGTGTTTATCGTTCCGCCACTTACGGACTCCATTGCTGCCTTGATGAAGTTCACAAACCCTACGCCGTTTATCTCTACCGGGTTCTGGAACTGGAGGAATAGGCCCAGCTTCGCCCTTTTGTCAGGAGATAAATCGTTTATACTCTTCCCGTCTACCAGTATCTCTCCGCCGGTTATCTTTACCCCGGGGTGGCCCATTATAGCCTTGGCAAGAGTGGTCTTTCCAGATCCGTTCGGACCCATAACAACATGAAACTCGCCTTGCGCCACCTTTAAGCTTATACCGTGTAGTATCTCCCTCTCCCCCACGGAGGCATATAGATCTCGTATCTCCATTATCATAATATCACAATTTTAGGTATAAAATATATAGCTATTTATGCAACCACAGCTCGCTTATATTATGTGCCTCGCTAGCCCCCGGGCTCCTGCTCTTCACCCGGTCTGCGGCTACGGAGTAGGAGACCATACGCATCTCGTTGTCTGTGATCTTCGAGATGGTCTCAGATATTAGGCCATTCATTATCAGGAATTGGGCTGTGCTGTCCATTATGCCGCGAGACTGCATATAGAATACCTTCTCGGCATCTATAGGGGCCGATGCGCTAGAGTGCGTAGCTATAACATCGCTCTCATCTATTGACATGTCTGGGATTAGATATAGGAACGCGTCCTTGTCTCCGATCAGGCCATGCTCATTTATCCTAGATACGGATCCGCTACACCCCTTCTCTATCTTTGCGAAACCTTTTATGAAAGCGGATGATCTATCCAGCACTATGGCGCGGATTGTGCTGTTGGAATTTGTAGCTCTCTCTGCGTTTCTGGTATTTGTACCGACGTCGATACTCTGTGAACCGAATCCTATTATTGTATCGTTCGTCTCGAGCGTGGATCCCTTACCTTTAGCAACCAGGTCATTCCTGTGACGGAACATTCTCCCGCCGGCAGAGATCAGGTTGGTCTTTATTATACCACTCCCGTGGGCCTCTCCCTTTACCAATGAGAATGCATTTACATTGCCCCCCTCAATATGCAACATTGTTAACTCCACGTGCGAGCCGTTATGGGCTATTATCTCATGCATCGCCCCGCAGACTGTCTGATTATTTCCGGAGGATACATAGAACTCATTTATCAAGATCTTCGAACCTGTTCTCCCCTTTATCTGCAGCTGTATAGGGAGCGACTCCGATTCGGAATCGGTTATAAACAGTATGTTAGCAGCCGCGTCCCCCTCTCCGGTTATCTCTATAGATAGCTTAGAATATGCGTGTGTGTATGCAGCGAATTTGTCGTCGGAGCTATGAAACAGCTTCTGCTCCATCATCTCTCTCGGCATATCGGATGTTTTGATGGCGGATATGGAGGTTTTTGTACTGTCTGACGTATGCAGATACCTGCCATTGTATATTACGGCATCGAACCTTATCCTTATATCCTTAGAGACCGATTCTGCAATATTACTCCATCGCCCCACATTCTCCGTATATGATCTGGAGTTATCTATCTCAGGTAGATCGAATTTTAGGCGGTATCTCTTATAAAGCTCATTATTCTCGTATGGGAGTTCGCGATACATCCTAACTGCTTCTTCTACAAAATTATTGTACATTTGAAAACCTTCAGACCCTCAACCGACAGAATTCGTTGTGTCGAGCTTTATCAGGCGCTTGAGCTCCAGCGAATACTCCATAGGCAAGACCTCTATGAGCGGTCTTATGAATCCCGTAACTATAGTGGCTATTGCGTCTTCCTCGCTCATGCCTCTTGACATAAGATAGAATAGCTCGTCCTGTCCTACCTTACCCACAGTGGCCTCGTGGCTGAGCATGGCGTCGCTCGCGTATATCTCATTGTATGGGTATGTATTAGTGCGCGCTCCCTCGTCCAGTAGCAGGGCGTCGCACTTCACTACGGATTTGGAGTTTGTAGCCCTCTTGTCTATATGTATTAGGCCGCGATATGATGCAACGCCGCTCCCTTTTGATACGCTCTTTGAGATTATCTTTGAGGTCGTATTTGGCGCGAGATGGTATACCTTCCCTCCTGAATCCTGAATCTGGTTGTTTCCCGCAACAGCTATCGAGAGTATCTCGCCCTTTGCCCCATCACCCTTCAAGAAGGCACTCGGGTATTTCATATTGATTCCGCTCCCTATGTTGGCGTCTATCCACTCCATATGTCCATTCTCATACACATATGCGCGCTGTGTGACCAGATTGTATACCTTCCTGGACCAGTTCTGTATGGTCACATACCTCACATGCGCACCCTTGTGTACAACAATCTCTACAACAGCCGAGTGCAGGGATGATGTTGAGTATATTGTTGCTGTGCATCCCTCCAGATATGTGACATCCGACCCCTCGTCGGCTATTATAAGGGTTCTCTCGAACTGCCCGGATTTCTCCGCATTTATCCTGAAGTAAGCCTGTAATGGTATAGCGACCTTGACGCCCTTAGGTATGTATATGAATGAGCCGCCGCTCCATGCAGCGGTGTTAAGCGCTGCGAACTTGTTATCGGACGGCGGGATTATAGTACCGAAATACTTTCTCATCAGCTCCGGGTACTCCTTGACCGCGTTGTCCGTATTTGTGAATATGACACCCTGCTTGTGCAGCTCCTCTCTTAGGTTATGGTATACCACCTCTGAATCGAACTGCGCCTCGGCACCTGCGAAGAACCTACGCTCCGCCTCTGGTATTCCCAGCTTGTCGAATGTCTCCTTTATCTCAGATGGGAGATCCTCCCAGTTGACGCTCCTCTTCGCATTCGGGTTTACATAGTAATATATGTCATCGTAGTCTATCTTGCTGAGATCTGGGCCCCAGCTGGGATTGGGCTTCTCTAGGAATATCTTCAGTCCGAGAAGGCGTTTTTTGAGCATCCATTCCGGTTCATCCTTTATCCTGGATATCTCCCTCACCACATCCTCAGATATGCCCTTCTTCAGGTCAGAGTATGCCGTATCGGCCCTGAATCCGTACCTGTCCCGGTACTCTGACTCCTCCTGGACCACCAGCTGATTATTATCATTTATATCCGGCATAAGCTACCACTGTCAGTTATTCATTTATCTCTGTAAATCAGTTGTCCTGCTTACGATATTTAAACCTTTATGTACCATTTCTAACAGGATATACAATTTATGTATGTCGGTATTTACAGTTCTTTTAGGATAGCTTGGATTGGTGGTTGTTTGGCGTCTGTAGCGTTTAGTAATGAGAGCACATATAAGAGGTTTGTAGACGAGGGCCGTGAGGCGGATTTCGATAGGAGGTTTGAGGATTCCGTTATAGAGGTTAGGAGGGAGTTTGGGAAGAGGCACCCCATATATATAGACGGGAAGGAGAGATTTTGCAGCGATGTGCTAGAGGAGAGGAGCCCTATCGACGGGGCTATTATAGGCTATTTCCAGAAGGGGACGAGAGAGGATGCCCGTCTGGCAATAGGCTCTTCAAAGGCGGCTTTCGAGGCGTGGAGAGGTATCGGGTATAGGGAGAGAGCCGCTATAATGGTTAGAGCTGCGGAGATATTTAGGGAGAGGAAGTTCAGGGTGTCTGCGATTCTCAGTATAGAGAACGGGAAGAGCAGATATGAGTCTATGGGGGAGGTGGATGAGGCTATAGATTTTCTAAACTATTATTCATCCGATATTATCAGAAACAGGGGGTATATCAGGAGAGAGAGGATAGTCGGAGGCAGGAGGGCATCCCTCGGCTTTCAGGGCTCGCCCGGAGGAGGGGAGAGCATATCGATAAGGATGAGACCCTATGGCGTATTTGGAGTCATCGCCCCATTCAACTTCCCGATATCGATATCGGTCGGTATGAGCACCGGGGCCCTGATAACCGGGAATACTGTGGTGTTCAAACCGTCCTCTACGGATAATATGACAATGCTTACAGGTCTGGAGATATACAATGTGTTTAAGATGGCCGGAGTGCCAGACGGCGTATTCAACTTTGTGACAGGTCCCGGATCCGATGTTGGGGATGAGATAGCTAACAATCCAGATGTATCTGGAGTTGTATTCACCGGATCTAAGAGTACGGGGCTTGGGATGATGAGGAAGGGGTTAGATGCGAGAATGCATAAGGTATTCGTTGTGGAGATGGGCGGGAAGAACCCTGCAATAGTGTCTAAGTACGCAGATATAGATACGGCCGTATCTGGCGTAGTCAGTGCGGCGTTCGGTTATAGCGGGCAGAAGTGCAGCGCTCTCTCTAGAGTGTACGTGCAGAGGCAGATAAAGGAGGAGTTCATCAGCAGGCTTATAGATAGGACTAGAAAGCTGAGTATAGGGAACCCGCTGGTGAAGGGCAACTACGTAGGCCCCCTGATAAGCGAGAGCGCATATAAGAGGTATGCTGAGGCAATAGAGATTGCTAAGAGGAGCGGCAGGGTGCTCTATGGAGGGAACAGGGTGAGGAGCGTTGAGAGGGGCTTCTACGTCGAGCCGTCCGTTGTGGAGGTTGGGAGCGATAACGAGCTTATGCGCAGAGAGCTGTTTGCCCCTATACTCGCGATAACCAGCTATGAGGATATACAGGACGCTCTGCGCATGGCGAACGATACGGAATACGGATTATGTGCGGCCCTCTATTCGAAGAATAGGAAGGAGATCAGGTATTTCTCAGATATGATAGATGCTGGAGTCGTATATATAAACAGAGAGAGCAGCGCCACGACCGGCGCGATGGTCGGGCGGCACACCTTCGTTGGCTGGAAGTGGAGCGGCACTAGCGGGAAGGGCACAGGCAGCAGATTCTATCTGGAGCAGTTTATGCGTGAGCAGAGCCTATCTCTCGCTGCTGAATAGGTGTTGGCCCTGCTAAAGTTCATATATGGTATGCAGCATTACAAGACCATCAGACTTAGGGTTGGGAGCGGCAGCTTCGATGCATTGGTAGCAGATACATTCTGGAAGAGGTTGATAGGGCTTATGTTCCGGGATAGGCTTGGTAGATCGGAGTGCATGCTATTCGTCTTCAACAGAGCTGGACGGCATGGAATATGGATGAGAAACATGCTCTTCAGCATAGATATCGTCTGGCTCGACGCTGAGAGGCATGTTGTGGATTTTGTGGAGAGAGCCAAGCCCTGTAAGGGCCTGTCGGGCTGCACAACCTACTATCCGCGTATGGATGATATGTTTATAATAGAATTCGGCTCTGGAACTGTGAGCAGATCCCGTATATGTATAGGGGATATAGCCAGATTCAGACCTGATTATTAAGGTTGATGGAAGGGTAAACACAATTTTGGATTATGCTTACCCAATCATCCAATTCTTTACCTATCTCCTTCTCTTTGCCGACCTGCTGCTTCTGGCCTTCGGTCTGCTTCTTGATCTGGCACTCTTGCTAGATCTGCTCGACCTTGCTGACCTTCTCGCTGCCGGTCTGCTTCTCGACTTCGAAGAGCGCTTCCTACCTCCTCTGTTCATAGATGTCCTAGCGATATAACCGCTCTTGTCTATGAAGTATAGGTATCCATCTCTTCTGTCGACTCTCTCACTCCCTACTCTGCTCTTCCTACCTCTTGGGTTTGACTTCATCGGTGTCCTCCACGCGAACCCGTCCTTGCCCACAAAATAGAGGTACCCGTCTTCTCTATCCACTCTTTCGTTACTTACCCTTTCTGCCATTGGTTTCACCGATATCCCTTCTATGAGTAAATTTAAATATTTGTCGTTGATTTGCCGTCAGTAGGATACACGGAATCGCCAAACTATGACATGATTTTCACGACTGATTCGATAGGATTATTAATAATTGCCTCCGAAGTAATACTGTGATTATGATGGTAGAGATAAGGCTAAATAAGAGTATCGATTTTAAAGGCATGACATTTGTCGAGGGATTTCCTGGTGCCGGGTTGGTTGGGCCTATGACGATAAGCTATATGATAGAGAAGCTCAAGCCAGTATATATAGGATACATAGAGGGGGACGAGCTCCCGCCGATAATGTCGGTGCACAGCGGCACTCCGATGCCTTCTATAAGGCTGTACTACTCGAAGGAGGGGAGATTTGTATGCATACTGTCCGAGTATTCCATACCGCCGGAGCTGGTATATCCGATATCCGACAAGATAATAAAATTCGTCAGGGATGGAGGGTTCTCTGAGATAATATCCATAGGGGGAATGCCGGTGAGAGATGGGGATGAGAAGTATCTCGATACGGTCTTCTCCATATCATCTAACGATAAGTGCGCTGCGAGAACCGTTAAGATGGGTATGAAGAGAGTAAATGAGGGCGTATCGACAGGCATCGGCGCGGTCCTTATGCTCAAGTCTGTCGAAGACAAGATAGATAATATAAATATACTGGTGCCGGTCAGGGATGGGATAACTGACCCGAAATATGCAGAGCTAGCGATACAGAATATAAATAACCTGATGAAGCTAGAGATAGATGTTACAGAGCTCGAAAAGGAGGCGAAGATGGTAGAGGCGAAGATAAACGAGCTTATAGAGAAGAACAAGAGCGCACATCAGACCTTGAAGGGCGAGCCTGACCAGGCAGGTCCGTCGATGTATGCATAAGTTGTACTCGTATGCAGGGGTAGCAAAGTCTGGTTTGGTTTGCTAACCACAGAAAAATGCGCTGGACTTAAGATCCAGTGGTCTAGCACCTTCGTGAGTTCGAATCTCACCCCCTGCACCTTCAATTTACTGGGACAGACGGGTCTCTAATCCGAGACGCGGATTTGAGTTAGGGATATATGTTTAGTGAGATACCAACAGCCTTAAGGCTTGTGTATCTCACCGGTGATACGACTAGAGATAGCGTAGTGGTACATGAATAATAGGGTCTGAAAGTATATGTGTGATGGAATAGACCATAAATAATTATCTGGTTGTATTATAATGATAATATGGCGAGATCTACGAAGAGAGCGAGTAAGGCGAGTGAGAGTTGTTGTACGAAATGCTGTTCATGCTGCAGCTGTGCGCATTGCTCCGGTAAAAAGTCGAAATGCGGATGTGATTGCTGTTAATAGAGAGCAATATACCCTGCCTCTAAAGAGCGGGATTTTCAGCCAGCTCTGTTAATCTATGCGGTATACCGCTTCAGTAATACTGATAGGTTCTAGTTAGAATATACCTGGAATATTCCCTACAATAGACTGGTAGGCCTCGCACGCGGTCCAGTGCTTAGGCTCCTTCCCTTCGCGTATCTCTCTCCTGAGCTCGTTTACGTAATCGCTCCGCCATATCCGCGATATATCGAAATCTATCTCGCGTATATTCGATACCTTCTTATCCCACATTATAGACGGATATAAGTTACCGAAACTGTCCATAAATAGGGATGCGTCGAGGCTCCTGCTCCTCATCGGAGGCT
>JAJYXL010000031.1 GCA_021801785.1 Microcaldota archaeon | reverse complement strand
CCTCCCTCTCTATGCCGATGCTCTCCATTATCCTGTATAGCTCGCTCGCCCACTCCTTATTCCTATACAACTTTCTCTGATGCCTCTCGATTATTCCTGCAATCCATTCTGCAATCTCGTTCTTAACCATATCAACATCATCAAGAGGGTTGCATGATGTGCACGGATTCCCATTCTTATCGGTCTTTCCGCTAGCGTCTATCACAAGTATAAGGGCATCTGCAACCGCAAGATCGTTAAGGAACTGGTTTCCCATACCCCTTCCGGAGTGTGCGCCCTCCACAAGCCCGGCCACATCTATCACATTTATGGGTATGTACCTTATCCCATCCTTGCAGCTAGCGCCTCGAGGTTTGCACCTGACTCCAAGAGACCTATCCACGCACTCTGTGGTTGCGAAAGCAACTCCCATATTCGGCTTTATCGTTGTGAACGGATAGTCGGCTATCCCAACACTGTTCAATGTTATCGCGGAGAACAGTGTGCTCTTCCCCTTGTTTGGCGCGCCGATTATACCTATCAGCAATAGAACACCCTATTTGAATAGCCTCACTCTATTCACCTTCGCCTCTGTCGCCTCTATAAGCATATAGTAAACGACTATAAGAACCAGTATCGCAACTATCCCTATCTCCAGAGCCTCTCTAGGCATGCCGAAGATAAATGTTATTATTCCGATTATTGCGATTATGGGAAGGTATGGGTAGAACGGTATCTTGAAATCCCCGCTCTTTCCGATTCTCCTGAAATGTATAAGCGCAAAGCTTACGAGAAGGTAAGAGAATAGTATCCCGAAGTTGCTTATCGATGCTATAACGTAGATATTACCTGAGAAGATCATAATTACTGATATTATCGCCGCTATGATCACACCGCTAGAGGCTACATCCTTCTTAGAATTGTACTTCCTGAAAATTTTTGGCAGGAGCCCATCCTTGCTTATCTGGTATGACATTCTGGATACGCGGAGTATCATCGCAAGGGCGGTAGAAGCCGTAGCAATGAGCGCGCCGATATCTATTATAAAAGATATGAAATGAGGCGCATTGATATAATTTAGAGCGAACTGGAGGGGATCCGGGTTTATCGGATACAGCTTTGCCGGAACCAGTGTGATAAGGGCGGTGACAACAAACACATACACTATTATCGTTATCAGCACCGAGAAGATTATCGCCCTTGCAGCGCCTCTCGCTTTGCCCTCGATGTTGGTTGTGAACGTGGTTATCGTTTGGAAACCAGAATAGGCCAAGAATATCACAACGCTCGCGTCGAATATCGGGACCAGACCGCCCTGTGCCGGAGTTGAGGAGAGGTGCTGTACAAAGCTGAAGCCCGGAGTGCTGAGGCTGAATATTATAGCGAATGCTACAAATATCCCAAGTATCGCTATATTCGTTATTACCAAGGCGGAGTCTATGCGCGCAGCCTTCCTTATCCCTATAAGGTTCACAATAGATACCACAAATATGAGGGCTATGGAGAGAGCTACCCTATACACTATAGATAGGCCGAGTATATCTGACATGTACGAGCCGAACCCCAGCGCTATGACGGATATCGCGGTCGAGTAGCTGAAATAGAGGAGCAGGCCGCTTATAAATCCCAGCTCATTCCCGAAGGCCTTCCGTATATACGAATAGGTCACTCCGCGTTCATCTGGCATTATAGCCACAAGTTCGCTCACCTCGAAGGCTATTATCATTGCTATTATTCCTACGAGTATGAATGCGATTATCGAATCCGCACCGGCAAGAGCTATCGCGGTACCGCTCAAGGTGAATATCCCGGCCCCTATTATGGATCCCAACCCGACGCCTATGGCGAGCGGCACGCTTATCCTGTTCCTTGGCATCAAACCAACAGATTCAAATTATGCAAATGCATTCAAATATCTTTGCAAAGGAATAAATCAGTGATGCAGGGGTAGCAAAGTCTGGTCAAATGCGACAGGTTCAGGGCCTGCTCCCTTAGCGGGTTCGAGAGTTCAAATCTCTCCCCCTGCACATTCAATTTGCGATGTCAAAGCAGGGTTCGGAAATCCGAAAAGGAAGTATTCAAAGACCGAAGATTTCTCATAAACCCTCAAGCAGGTGTCCATGAGCGTTTCATGGCACCAATTACAGCAGTTGCAATCAGTATTGCACAAGACGCAAGCCAAGAGGTTTGCCGGAAAGCGAAAAACGCCGAAATATGGCTCGCTCTCGAAGGCGTTTTCCGATATACAACTTCAAAGGTTCCTCCACGTGATAGACTCTGACAGGTTCCGCCTCCTATTCAGGTATCAGGCGCAGCTTGGGCTTAGAATCTTATGTTATTTTTGGTGTGAAATATGGCTAGAAGGATAGGCATGGATTTCCCGCCCATATCGTTAAAAGGAGTTTAAATATCGTATAATTACCAAAAGCTTTAAATAAACATATTGTTTATTATTGATATATGGATAGTCTGACCGAAAATATTAGGCGTGCGGTCGAAAACTCACCGGACGGGATTGCTAGGTTAGAAACACTCGAGAGTCTGCAACTCTGTGACAAATTTACCCTGAAAACAACACTGAGCAGATTAGGCAAATCAAACAGGATCATTCGACTGAAGCGCGGTGTATATTCATCAAATCCAATAAGAGACGCATTCACAGCTGCACAGTGTATCTACAACGGATACATCGGTTTTTCAAGTGCGCTATATGTGCACAAGCTAATTGTAGAACTCCCGTTCATTGTAACTGTAGTTACATCACATAAATCAGCCTCTACGGTTATTGGAGCATATGGGTTTAGAGCTATCGCGATGAGAGAGAAAGCAATCGGATTCAAGAATGTCGGAGGCTTGACCGTCTCCACCAGAGCAAAGACCCTATTCGATTGCCTTTATCTAGAGCGGTATTCGATAGAAAGAGATAAACTTATCGAGGCTTATAAAACAGCAAAATTAAGCCAAGACGAACTAAGGGAATTTGATTCGTATGCGAAACGCTTCGTTTCAAAAAGAAGACGCGCCAAGTTCGACAAGATAAAGAGAGAGATAATCGGTAAAGGTTGAGTTTTATGGAGCTGGACTTAGAGATATGCAGGACGATTGCCATCCGCTACGGGCTTCCTCTCCAATTTGTATTCAAAGAGTTCTGTCTCATGGATGTCATATCCCAAATAGCCTCAATTACGATTCAAAAGCACAGCTCGCTGGTGTTCAAAGGTGGCACCGCACTCAATAAGGTATATATGCAAAAAATGCAGAGGTTTTCTGAGGACGCCGACTTTGACCTTATAACAAAGAACTCAAGCCGAGAACTTTACGAATTTAGCAGAAAACTTTCAAGTGAAATCAATGGTTATGAGATTGCGGATTTGCGCAGAGTGCGTTCTACAGTACAATTTTACTGTATGTACGAGACGCCGTTGGGCGGAAAGGACCACGTCAGGGTTGATATAGCTTCAAAAAGGCTCTTCACTGCCAAGCCATTGGAGAATAACCAGATAATCTCTGAGTTCACGCACTCTTCTGTAAGCGGCATACCAATCTATTCTATAGAAGATCTGACCGCGCGAAAGATGCATGCGCTCGCAGACCGTGCAGAAGGCAAGGACTTATACGACGTTCACATGGCGTTGCCCATGTGCTCAAAGAGGGTGCTCAAGACTGCAACTGAATTGATGCTGAAATCGGAGGGAGAGGGAGAAACAGTTGATTCATTCATGCAAAGATCAATCATACGCCTAAAAAAGAGCAATCCAAAGAGAATGCGCAATCTTACAAATCCATTTATCCCAACTGCAAGCAGGCCAAAAAGTTGGGAGGAGCTGAAGAATGATCTATTAGCAATGCTCGAAGACTTC
>JAJYXL010000008.1 GCA_021801785.1 Microcaldota archaeon | reverse complement strand
AGAGATCCGACGATCACAACGGCTATGTTTACCAGCAGTGCCAGCAGGCCTATGAATACCGGGCCGTACCCTGTCGCTATCAGCGTTGTGGTCCATGTGGCGTAGTGGTTCGCTGCCACCATCATGTATAATCCCACTATCACACCGACCAGCAGCCCCAGGAAGAGAGCTCTCCTATTCATTCTCTTGGTTATCACACCGAATACGAATGCCGGTAGCGTCTGCAGTATCAGTATACCTCCGAACAGCTGGAGCTGTATCGCAAATGTTGCAGGTATTATGAACACGAATCCGAGTGCCAGGAACTTGAATATCACGGCGAAGACCTGTGCGGTTCTCGTCTCACCGTGAGGCGTCATCTTAGGCTTTATCTCCTTTGCTATGTTCCTTGTGAAGAGGTTTGCTGCGGCTATTGCCATTATTGCTGCAGGTACCAATCCGCCTATAAATATTCCGAGCAGCGCTGCGCCGGATAGCCAGGACGGCAGTAATGTTATTATGAGCCCTGGAACGACCTGTGTCCCCTGGACTGAAGATGGGAATAGATGGACGTACTTAAGCGCTGCTGGAACGCCGTATATCATGAATCCGAACATTGCGAGGAATCCCAATCCTACGCTATACAATGGTAGCAGGGATGCGGTCTTTCTCACCTTCTTCGGATCGGACTGAGCCAGCGTACCGTTTATGACATGAGGGTATAGGTAGAGAGCTAGAGCGCTTAGCACGAATAGGCTCCAGTATGCATTATATAGGCTGGGTGGGAGCGTGAAGTAGCTTATCGTCTTTGGCGCTGTCAGTAGCGCGGTGTGGAATCCGCCTATCGTCACCACGACGAGCACCACAACTACCACAGTAATTAGTATCAGTACATCCTTCATTATGGATCCTAAGGCTGCACCCCTAAGTCCACTCGTCCATGTGAATGCTGCGAGTATTATGAATGATAGTATGAGCGAGATCTCTATTATCAGATTCACTGCACCTATGCCGGACAGCAGTGTTATCAATACAGCCTGCATCCCTACAATCTGTAGCGCTATGTACGGTAGCTCTGCAACTATCCCTACAACAGCTATGGATATGGCGAGAAGTCTGCTATTGAATAGGGATCTTACAAAATCGGCTACTGTGAGGTGCCCGTTCTTGTTAGCTATCTTCCAGAACTTCGGCATCAGCCACATCGCAAAAGCGTAAGTTATTATCACATATGGTGCTGCAAAGAAGTATATCGATCCCTTTGCATACAGCGATGAGGGCACCGCTATGAATGTATATGCTGTGTATATGTCTGCTCCAAGCAGGAACCATCCCACAGCCGTGCCTATCCTGCTTCCGGCCATTCCCCACTCCTTCAGCTTCCTGAGGTCGCCCTTCCTCCACCTACTACCATAGAATCCCAGAAATATGAACACTCCGAAGAGCGCAACGAATACTGTAATGGATACAGAGTCTATCATCGCCTACGCCTCTTGGATCTCCTCTCCTCCTTCGCCTCATCGTCCCTCTCGCGCCTGTTCCACAGCACAGCTGCTATGTAGAACAGTATTGCGCTCAATGGCATCCAGAGCATCTGGTACCAGTAGAAGAATGAGAGCCCTCCGATTGTTGGGTTGATGTGATTATAGGTTGGTATTGCTAGCAGGGCGATTAAGGGTATTAGCAATAGTATCGCAATCGCGATATCAACGCTCCTTACCATTATTATCGATTTATGATTATATGGATAAATTTAAAAATCTGTTTAGAATGAGGCGCGAAGCGAATCTCTTAGAAATGATTATATATTATAGTGCGACTTCTGATTTATGATGAAGCTAGAGAAATCCGACCGCGGACCTTTATTGATCTATGTGGCAGGGCCTTACACCCCGGACACAGATGATGTTCACGATGCGGCCAGGATAGCAAATAGGAATGTGGAGAGCGCTAACCTCGCCGGAATAGCTATCATAAGGAGGGGGCACTACCCGTTAGTACCGCACCTATGGCACTACATGCATATAGCGATGGACGAGAGAGACAGGAAGGAGAATGATTACTGGTACGGGTTCACTATGGCGCTGCTCAGGAGGTGTGACGCCCTGTATTACTTGGGCAAATCTAAGGGCGCAGACAACGAGCTGACCTTTGCTAAGAAGAATAATATGACTATATTTAGGAGAATTTCCGACATACCTATAAGGAGGGACTGATCGGTATTGCGCTACGATGAATCTATGTGAATCTGTTAACGAGCGTTATTATTATTCCTATCAGTACCGGGATCTCGTCTCCGAAGTCTGGAGTTCCTGCCTCTGCTATAATTCCGACTATCTGGACGATCAGTACTATCACGAATAGTATGAATATGTTGTTGTTCTGCTTGATCAGGCTCTTCAGGCCCACCCTCTTCCATGATATGATAAGATATATTATTGCGATAAGCGCCAGAATGGCTATTGCTATGTCGTCAAAGGCGTGCAGCGGAATGTTAAGCTCGCCTAACCCATCTAGTAGCATGGCTATGAAGAAGAATACCGAGAGAAAGAGAAATACACGCCTCTTCTCAAGCTCGTGCTGTACATTCGCCACAGATATCCAGTTATCATTCTAAGCACAGATTTTTATACTTTTCCGGTATCTCCCGCACCCTCTCCGTGAATATACCTCTTCCCCCTGAACGCAGATGCTATGGCGGCTATGAATGCCATTACCGATCCTATGACCATCACATCCCCTATCCCGTTATGGAACGGGGATGATATCAGCTCTGGGAAGAACTTGGTGCCGGTTATATATGTAGAATTACTCTGCGGGAGAGACGCTAACACCGAGGAGTTAATCAGGTATCTCATCGGATTGTAGCCTATGAGCCCTGCGAATAGCGCAGATGTGGGCGGGAGGGATGCTACTCTGAGCGACTCTGATACCGGCAGCCCCTCAGATATCAGTCCGTTGTAGAGTGTTGTGGATAGGGTGTGAGACATGCCCACAATCAACACGGTGAAGAATATTGCTATGCTGAATATCAGCGAGATGCTTGTCAGCGTCGCTCGCATTCCGGAGGCCGCACCCCTCTGTTCTGGCGGCACCGAGTTCATTATCGCCGTGGTGTTTGGCGATGCGAAGAGGCCCTGTCCGACCCCTAATATGAATAGTATAGCTGCAAGAGTTGCGTAGCCGAAGTCTACAGGGAGCAGTATCAGTGCCAGGAAGCCGATCCCATTTATAACCATACCTACAGTGGAGAATACCCTCGCGCCATAACGGTCGGAGAGGTATCCTGCGGTCGGCCCGAGAATGATGAAGCCTATTAGGAGGGGTAGCATGAGTATCGCGGATTGGAATGGGGTCTGGGAGAATGGTACCCCGTGCAGAGGCAGCCATATCGCCTGTAGCCATATTATTATCATGAATTGTAGGCCGCCTCTCGCGATGCCGGCGAGAAGCAGGCTCAGGTTCCCAAAGGAGAACGCCCTTATCTTGAATAGAGAGAGCCTGAACATAGGGTCTCTCGATCTCCTCTCTACGAATATGAAGAGAATCAGGAGTGCGATACCTATGGCCATGGGTATGTATACTATGGGGCTCCTCCACCCCATAGAATATGTCTTGTATGGGAGTATCGCGTATGTCAGAGCTATAAGTACGAGGAGTATTCCGGCGCCGAAGCTCACATTTCCCGCTATATCGAACCTCTGACCCTTCCTTATTGTTGCGATCTCGTGCAGCGCGACATAAGCCCATATGGTGCCTATTATACCTATCGGTACATTTACAAGAAAGATCAGGTGCCAGTCGAATATCGAGAGCAGACCACCCAGAATAAGGCCGAGTATGCTCCCGCCCACAGCGGCTATCTGGTTGAAGCCTATCGCCTTCCCGCGCTCGTTGGAGGGGAATGCGTCTGTCAGTATAGCTACGCCGTTGGCCATGAGGAATCCGCCCCCTATCGCCTGGAATAGCCTCAGTATTATGAGAGATATGGCGCCGCTCACTCCGGTTATGTATAATGAGGATATGTATAGTGCTATTGAGCCTATCGTGAATATTGCGAATCCTAGGTTGTACAGCCTCACCCTTCCGAACATATCGGATAACCGCCCTATTGTGACGACTACCACACCGGATACGAGCATATATCCGAGAAGGAGCCAGAGTAGGAGAGCTATGTTGCTCGGAACGAGCGGATTTACCCCAAGCCCATTGAATACTGCGGGTAGCGAGATTATGAGAATGGTTCCGTTTATCGCTGCCATCAGCGCCCCTAGGGTGGTGTTAGATAGCGCTATCCACTTGTAATTCTTTCCGTACCTCATCTCACGGCTGCGCTCTATCTCGTCGTAGCTGACCTTTCTCCCTTTATCGGCGCGAGCCATACTACCAATAGTTTTATTTGAATGTGGAGAGCCTCTCTATCATCTCCGCGAGTACGACTGCCTGGTTATGCTCTGTATCCTTTGCGGAGTAGACCAGCGTCACATTCGACCTCTTCGATAGTTTGGCAATATCTGTAAGTCTGTCCTTCGAATCTTTGAGCTCTGATATGTACCTTCTCCTGAACTCGCCCCACCTCTTCGGGTCGTGGGAGAACCACCTCCTCAGCTCGTCCGATGGTGCGATATCCCTCTCCCATCGCGATACCCTTGCCGCCTCCTTGCTAACCCCTCGTGGCCAGAGCCTGTCCACCAGTATCCTTACCCCATCATCTCTGGAGTACGCCTCGTAAACCCTCTTCACCCTTATCATTCTCCCTGCCTCTTCTCTATTGGAACGTACCTCTTACCCACCTCCCCCGTGTAGAATACTGTCGGGCGGAGGAGCTTGTTGCTCTTCCAGTACTCCTGTATATGGCTGCACCATCCCGGAGCCCTGCTCGCCGCAAATATCGGTGTGAATAGCTCGGGTAGTATATCTAAGTATCGGTATACCGGCCCGGTGAAGAGATCGACATTCGGCCATATCCCCTTAGATGAGACCTTATCCCTCATCACAGCCTCCAAGGATAGCACGGTCTTTGTAAGCTCCCGCACCTCTGCGCTGGCCTTTGGCTGTACGCTCTCCAGTATACCCTTTATTATCGTTGCGCGCGGGTCATAGCTCTTGTAGACCCTGTGTCCGAAGCCCATTATCCTCCCTCCTAATGCTATCGTATTATCGACATACCTCGCGATATCCTTACCTCTCATATCGTTTAACATTCGTAGTGCCATCTCGTCGGCTCCGCCATGTAGCGGACCCTTTAACGTATTTATTGCGGATACGGTTGATGAGTAGATGTCAGATAATGTGGATGCTGTGACTATCGCCGAGAATGTGGATGCATTGGAGCTGTGCTCTGCATGGAGTATGAACATCCTCTCCATTATCTCTACACTCTCCTTGTTGGGCCTCTCCCCTTTGAGCATATATAGGAAATTCTCTATGTGGCCGAGCGAGTCTTCTGGTCTTGTATACCTTCCGGTAGCCGATATGCTCCCTATAGCGGCTACGACGCTGCTCAGCTCCGATATTATCTCTATGTATGTGCTCTTCCTATCCGGTCCCTCTCTCTTCAGAGATCCGATCATGTCGACAGCTGTGGAGAGTATGTGCATCGGGGTGCTCCTCTCCGATAGCTCGGTTATAACATCTATAACCTCTCCCGGTATGGCTCTCGCGGCCCTCATCCGCTCTCTGAACGAGCTCAGCTCGCTCAGATTTGGGAGCCTCCCGTTCATCAGTAGATATGAGACCTCCTCGAAATTCGACTCGGCTGCCAGCTCATCTATAGGATAGCCGTAGTAGTAGAGCCTGCCGTTCGCACCGTCAACCTTGCATATGGCAGACTCCATGAAGTATACACCATCCAGCCCCGACCTTATCTCCGGCTTACTCTCCGTCAATCCCGCACCATGAGTATATTGGAGCATAACTTATTTATCCTTGCACCCATAACGCCGATGCAGTCCATTTTGCGATTGGAAAGCCTTATATCGTTTTTTTAACATAGCTGTTTGTGATATGTATGGTTTCTAAGTTCGGCGCCCTCAGCAAGCTAGGTTTATCTGACGGGAGAGAGGTATATTATTACTCCCTGCCGGATATTGAGAGAGCTGGAGCCGGAAGGGTATCCAGACTTCCTTTCTCTATACGCGTTGTACTCGAGTCACTGGTTAGAAATGTGGATGGGGACGTGATAAGCGATGATGATGTAATCTCTCTGTCGAATTGGAACGGTAAGGACCCTGGCGATAGGGATATACCGTTCAAGGTCTCGAGGATACTTATGCAGGACTTTACAGGCGTGCCTGCTGTCGTAGACCTTGCGGCGATGAGAGAGTATGCTGTTAGTAAGGGTAATGACGCAAATATTATACAGCCCCTCATACCAGTAGACCTGATAATAGACCACTCCGTACAGGTGGACTCGTTCAATACCGTTGACTCTATAAGGATAAATCAGCAGATGGAGGTAGAGCGCAATATTGAGAGATACCATCTCCTTAAATGGGCGGGGAGAGGTTTTGAGAACTTCAGGGTCTATCCGCCCTCTGCAGGTATATGCCACCAGGTAAACCTGGAGTATCTGGCTACTTGCGTGTCTGTGAGAGAGGTCGGAGGGAGGATGGTGGCTATGCCGGATACGCTCGTCGGCACAGACTCACACACAACCATGGTAAATGGATTGGGTGTCGTCGGATTCGGAGTTGGAGGGATAGAGGCCGAGGCTGCACTTCTGGGACAGCCGGTATCGTTCACCACGCCGAAGGTTCTAGGTGTAGAGCTGGTAGGCGCACTGGGCGACGGGGTTACCGCGACGGATTTCGCACTTACGCTGACGAGAATGTTGAGGGAGAGGGGTGTGGTAGGCATGTTTGTAGAATTCTTCGGCGATGGTATTAAAGGGCTCTCGCTCCCGGATCGCGCCACACTCTCCAATATGTGTCCAGAGTATGGAGCCACAGTGGCAGTGTTCCCTCCAGATGAGGAGACCTTTGATTATATGGGGCTTACTGGGAGGAGCGCGGAGCAGATAGAGCTTGTGAGGAGCTACTACTCTGCACAGGGCATGCTGAATATAGATTATAGGAATGTGGAGTTCAGCGATTTGATGAGAGTAGACCTAGGAAGCATAGTACCTAGCGTGTCCGGTCCGGATCAGCCGAAGGAGCAGATACCGCTTCAGGATATAGGCAGGGAGTTCGATAGGGTATTCCTTAACAAGAGTAGCGAGAGGGAGAGGCTCAGCCGCGAGGACTCCACCAGGTGGTCCGCTGAGAGCGAGGCTCCGGAGAGCGGGAGGGTGAAGAACGCCCCCACACATAACGATGTTAAGAGCGTTAGGATAAGGTGTGATGACGGGTATGAGTACGATCTCTCCGACGGGGATGTTGTGATATCCTCCATAACGAGCTGCACCAACACGAGCAACCCCTCGGTAATGGTTGCGGCAGGACTTCTGGCAAAGAGGGCGGTAGAGCTCGGCCTGAGAGTGAATACGAGGAGGGTGAAGACCAGCCTCGGCCCGGGATCGAGGGTGGTAACCACATATCTTGAGAGGGCCGGACTTATGGAATATCTGAAGATTCTCGGGTACAGCCTTGTTGGGTATGGGTGCATAACATGCATAGGCAATAGCGGCCCTCTGATAGACAAGCAGAGCGATGCGATAAACAAGAATGGGCTGGAGGTTGCCGCTGTGCTCTCCGGAAACAGGAATTACGAGGCAAGAATACACAGAGATGTCAGGGCTAACTATCTGATGTCCCCTCCACTACTCATAGCGTTCGGCATAGCGGGGAGTGTGAGGATAGACCTGACAAGAGAGCCGTTGGGAAAGGGAGCTGACGGTAGAGACATATATCTCAAGGATATATGGCCGAAGAAGAGCGAGATAGACGAGGTTATAAAGAGAGTGGTAAAGGAGGAGATGTTCGAGAATACATACGGGAAGAATATATATGATGTTAACAGCTACTGGAATGAGATAGATGTGCCAGATAGCCTGAGCTACGCGTGGAACGAGGATAGCACATATATAAAATTGCCGCCGTTTTTCAGTAGTTTGGAGGGTGATGCTGAAGCCGAGGTGCCGCAGATGAAGGACTGCGCAGTATTGGCAGTTTTTGGGGATTCGCTATCCACAGATCATATATCCCCTGCTGGAGCTATCGGAGCGAATAGCCCCGCCGGAAGGTATCTTATAAGCAAGGGCGTGCAGCCCAAAGACTTCAATACATATGGATCTAGAAGGGGTAACCATGAGGTGATGATGCGAGGCACCTTCGCCAACAATAGAATAAAGAATCTCATAATGAATGACGTTACTGGAGGCGTGACCAAGCACTTTCCGGATGGTGCGGAGATGAGCATATACGATGCGGCGATCAGGTACGCGGAGGAGGGGTGCGGCGTTCTGGTCTTCGGCGGGAGCGAGTACGGGTCGGGAAGCTCGAGAGACTGGGCGGCAAAGGGCCCTGCACTGCTCGGCGTGAGGGCTGTGATAGCCAAGAGCTTCGAGAGGATACACAGGAGCAACCTTGTCGGCATGGGAGTTCTGCCGCTGCAGCTTAACGAGAGAGACTATGGGATTTACTCAGCTATAGACTTCTCAAAGCCGGTAAGTATAGAGCTGGAAGGGAGGCTGAGGCCGAGAGGCACTGCGATTATGCATTATTTTGACAGAGATGGTGGGAGTAAGACCGCAGAGCTGCTGGTCAGGGTGGATACTCCCGTCGAGGTGAATTACTACATGGAGAGAGGCATACTCAATTACGTGTTAAGGAGGTTAACGAGAAGGTGAATCCATTTATGGCGACCGGGAGGTATGACCTGATTATAGTAGGAGGAGGGGTGACCGGATCGGCGCTGCTCTACATAATGAGCGCATATACCGACATATCTAGCGTACTGCTGATAGAGAAGTATGAGGATATAGGAGTTCTGAACACAAGCCCGAGCAGCAATAGCCAGACACTGCATTTCGGAGATGTTGAGACCAATTATACGCTGGAGAAGTCGGTAGAGGTGAAGAGTCAGGCCGAGCGCGTCCTCCATTACTCTAAACTGTTGGATACAGAGGAGAGGAGCGGTATAATCAGGAGGTGCCAGAAGATGGTCCTAGCTGTGGGAGACGAGGAGGTAGAGTCTATAGACAGTATATACTCGTCTGGCATCAGGAAGGTGTTTCCAGGGCTTAAAAGAGTGGGAGGGGACGAGCTGAGGAGGATAGAGCCCAATACTATGAGAGGTAGAGATCCTGGACAGAATGTGGCGGCACTCGTCTCCGATAGTGGATATATGGTAGACTTCTCACGCCTATCTAAATCTTTCGTCAATCGCGCCGTCAGGAATAAGAGTATTAAGATAAATGTGATGTTTAACACGAAAGCTGAGACGATAAACGAGAGAGGTGGGGACTACTCTGTGATTACAAACAGGGGCGTATTCAAAACCAGATTCGTGGTGTTCGCTTCAGGATCGTACAGCCTCCTCTTTGCCAAGATTATGGGTTGCGATAAGAACATATCGATAATATCAGTAGGAGGGGATTACTATATCTCCAGACGCATGCTGAAGGGCAAGGTATACAGGGTACAGAAGGGTGGTGTCCCGTTCGCAGCAGTTCATGCAGATCCTGACATAAATAATGATAGTATAACGAGGTACGGACCGACAGTGAACATGCCGCTCGGGCTCGAGGTCAGGGAAGGCACGTTCATAGATTATCTCAAATCGTTCAGTTATGATATCGATACGTTAGACACGATGTTGAGGGTGGTTAGCAACGAGGATATACGGAGGATTCTGTTCACTAACGCGGTGTACGGATTGCCATTCGTAGGTAAATACCTGTTCTTTGAGAATGAGGTGCGCAAGATAATACCATCTATAAAGTATGAGGATCTCCGATATGGCAAGGGCATGGGAGGTATAAGACCGCAGATAGTTGACGAGAGATCGAAGTCGTTCTCTATCGGAGCCTCTAAACTCTATAAAGAGGGGATGATATTCAATATTACCCCGTCGCCCGGAGCATCATCGGCACTCGCCAGCGCGATAGATGACATGGTGTATATATCGAAGATGCTTGACCTAAAGGTGGATAGGCGCAGGTTGGAATCGGATCTTGGAGAGGTTAGCGCGCTGGATAGGTAGTATTATGAATTATACGTTGGTGTGTACCGGATGCGGATGCAGGTATGGCAGTGACTATGATAGGCAGATATGCGACAGCTGTGACGGAATTCTCGATGTTGTATATTCAGGGGCGGTACGGATTGGTAGGCCGTCGCGCTTCTGGGATATGGAGGGAGTATTCCCCGATTCCAATTATAGGCATCTAGACGTTGGTTGGACCAGGCTATCTAAGAGCACCGAGTTCGACAACCTATTGTTAAAATACGAGTTCGATAACCCCACAGGCTCTTTCAAGGACAGGGGATCTGTGGTAGAGATAGCAAAGGCGAAGGAGTTCGGGTATCATGAGGTAACATGCGCGTCTACAGGGAATATGGCTTACTCTGTCGCTTATTACTCTAAGATTTATGGTATACGCTCTGTGATATTTATAAGCAGGGATGCTAACAGAGATAAGATAAGGAATATAAGGTCTACCAACAACTCGAGGATAGTCAGAGTTGATGGGGACTTTACAGATGCACAGGCCGCTGCGATAAGATATTCGGATCGAACCGGAAGCTTCCTGACCGGGGACTACTGCTATAGAAAGGAGGGGCAGAAGAGCATGGCTTATGAGATAATGCACTCTTCAAGAGGCATAGATGATATAATAGTCCCGATAGGGAATGCTACCCTGTTCAGCGGCTTTTTCAGGGGCCTTCTGGAGATGCGCAAGATGGGGCGCATCAGAGATATGCCGAGACTTATCGGCGTAGAGGCTGCAGGATGCGCGCCAATAGCAGACGCATTAGATGAGAGTAGGGACGCGAGATATGTTAGGCCCAGAACGGATGCGGATGCTATAGCTGTCGGGATGCCCACATTCTGGAGGCAGGCGGTGGAGGCGATCAGGGCCACAGGCGGCAAGGTTGTGAGAGTAACCGATGCTGAGATGAGGAAGGAGCAGAGAGATTTCTATATCAGTAATGGGCTTGTTGTGGAGTTAGGAGGTATCGCGTCTTTGGCTGCATTTAGGAAGCTAGGAGCCGATAGGGGGAGGAGGACCGTAGCTATATTGAGCGGAAAGAATGTGTAGTAGCTGAAGAGAGGGAGAGTTAAGAGGCGTGTAATAAGGTATATAGTCTTATTTATCGTTTATCTAATATTCTTATTCGGTGTCTGTTTTCTAAGGTGAGTATCTATGTTCGAGATAAAGATAGATGATGCAAAGTATTGGAAGAATTGTGTAGATGCCATAGTCAAGCTTGTAGACGAGGGTAGTTTCGATATATCTAAGGAGGGTATAACGTTGAGGGCCATGGACCCTTCAGGGATAAGCATGGTATCGTTCAGTATACCGAATAAGGCATTCTCTAAATACGATGTTGATAAACAGATGAGAGTCGGGCTTAACCTCGAGAATCTTGATAGGATACTTGCAAGCGCCAGAGGCGATGAGCAGCTCCTTATGAAGGATTCGGGAGGCAGATTTCTAATAGAGTTCATAGGCAAGCATAGCAGGAGGAGGTACAAGCTGCCGATGATAGAGACCAAGAAGGATATAGACAAGGAGCCGAAAGTGGAGTTCGAATCGGAGATGGAGGTGAGAGGCGAATCTATAAAGGAGATAATAAAGGACGCTGCGCTGCTCTCAACTTACATCGGCTTCAAGACGGATAAGAGCTCTTTCACAGTTATGGCAAAGGGGGATATGGGAGAGCTTGAGGAGGAGCATCTCGGATCTGCAGATGTGATAAAGAATCTGGTCGTAAAGAGCCCTTCGTCGGCGACATTCAACCTCGAATACCTAGACAGAATGGTTAGTGCATGTCCTAGCGGTAATCAGATAAAGATGTCTTTCAAGAGCAATGAGCCGATAATGATTAATTATAAGATAGGGGATGCGGAGGTCATATACTTCTTGGCACCTTACATGGAGGATTGACCTTCTGACATTATCTGCTGTACATCTCTGCCGATGACTTTGGCGGTAGCGGGCTCTCGATAGCTATTAATATTTTTGTCCAGATGCTTATACTATGAAAATACTGGTATTTGTATCCCCATCCAACTTCAAAGATGATCAGCTCAAGATGGCGAGACTCTTTTTAGATAAGTGGGGCATAGGCTATGATGTTTCGAGTTATACCTCGTCCGATGCTAAGGGCTCGCAGGGCCATGTGCAAAGAGTAAATGTGAATACATCATCGGTCATCCCGTCTAACTATGATGGGGTGATAGTTATAGGCGGACAGGGTATAGAGAACTACAAACTATATGAATACAGACCGCTCCTCGATATTCTTACAGTCTTCAACAGGAACAGGAAGCTGGTCTGCGGCATAGGGAGCGGGATAAGACCTATAGTGAGAGCTAATTTGGTTAGGGATAGGAGAATCGTGCATAATAACGATAAGACACTTATGGATGCTATAAGGCTGTTTCACGGAATACCCTCGGAGAGGAGTGTCGAGAGCGATGGCGGAATTATAACGATATCTGACAGAGAGATAGGACATATGGAGGAGGGGATGAAACTGTTTGTAGAAACACTTACATCTGCGTGATTGGTTTGGCCAGAAAGATTCCGCGCGACGATGTCGCCTTGCAGAGAATAGATATCCTGTACCGTCTTGCCAGAGATAGCGCTGTTAGAGAGCCCGATCTCTCTGCCAGCTATATTAGGCTGATGAAGAGGATCTCCACCAAGTACAGGAGGAGGCTGGATGGCGAGATAAAGAGAAATATATGTGCATCTTGCGGACGGATACTCCTTCCGAATACGGCGACGGCGGTGAGGATTTCTGGCTCTAACGGGTATATTATAGTAAGATGCGGATGCGGTAAGGAGAGGCACATCTTCTATAAGAGACGCTCATAATCACATAATCATCCTACAGTCTTTATGATATTGAGTATCTTTGCCATTACCGCTTCGTCTACATCTACAGAATGCGCCTCCTTTAGGTGTGCTACCATTGCTAGAAGGGTGTCTCTCTGGCTCTTGTTAGAGTATACAAACTCGCATGTGTTGCCGGTGTCGGCGCAGCTTACGGAAAACTCCTTTACACTCATAGTATCACTTTTTCAGAGCTCTGAGTATCCTAACTCTTAATTCAGCCCTTTCGTTGTGGAGTATCTCCTCATGAGGTCTGAAATCTTTATGTTTATGTGGGAGATATCTAGGAATCACATGTATGTGAGTGTGCATTATCACCTGATTCGCAGCTGCGCCTATGTTTGTAGTTATCTTCACCCCGTCGGCATCGAGCCTGTCCATAAACAGCTTGCCGAACATCTTAGAGGTGATCATCATAGATATTATGGTCTTGTTAGGAGTCTCGAGCATGTTCTCATAGTGCTTATTCGAGATTATGAGGAGATGGCCCTTTGATGCGGGATACTTGTCGAAGATGACGTAGTGGTCACTCTTCCTTACTATTATCTCTGTACGTCCAGGTTTTTTATATATATCACAGAATGTACAACCTCCCATATATGTCATCTAGGTTAATCATGGGCCTGGAGAGATTTGAACTCTCGACCTACGGCTTATAAGACCGCCGCTCTGACCAGGCTGAGCTACAAGCCCATAGTTTACAGATTATAACTTGGTATTATTAAATTTTCTCTCTCGTTTCGCAATCTGCTTTTCGGGTCATATCACCCAAGCAGTATTTACGGCATTGTGTAATTGTTCTTTACGTAAGACGGTTTTGTGGGTATCTGGGTCGGTATCCCGCCTGTGTAGTTGTCCAGCCTGAATATCCTTAACGGATCTGTATAATTCACATAGTTGGTACCATTTATCTGGTTTACTATTGGATACACCTGGGTGAATCCCGGCAGATCTCCTAAGAAGAACCCTCTGTAATAGTTAGAATCGTAGAATTGAGATGGCGCATCTGTTATGGTACCGTTCTTGCTGTTCGGGGTATAAACGACGAGGAACTCGACGAAATCCGATCCCTGTATTGTCACGATGCCCTGATCGTAAGCTTCAGGCAGAACTGCGTTTAACTGCGTCCCGTTGGTATCGTAAACTTTGAATACGCCGCTTGACGTTGGCTGCGGATCTACGCACACGGTCTCATTGGACAGAGAGAAGCCGTTGACGAGTAGCGTCCTGGCGTACGGCGTGGATGTATTAAGAGTGCAGTAATTCGATAGGGACGAGGATGATATATTCTGCACCAGCGTCGACAGAGGTATTAGGGCGTACTGCGGGTCGTGTGTGACCTCGCAGTTCGAGGTGCCGAGCAGGTATGGTGATGAGACGTTCTGTGCCTTAGCCTGAGATATGGCGTACGCCTCGCTTGTGGCGTTTATATCTATACATGCTAGGAAGTCTAGAGCCCCCCATTTCGGAACTAGCTGGTTGTCCAACAGCAGATATTCTGACTGGTTCCCATTCATCATTGTTGAGAGTGTTGACGGACCAAACCCATACTTGGGACCGAGTACGAACGATGCGGCTGTCGCGTAATCCTCCGCTGGCACCGAGTTATCTCCGCGAAGCACCGCGTTAGAGTTTCCGAACCAGTTGATCCAGTCGCCATAATCCCACCATGCGAGGATACGTGGGGCGTACGGACCTATATTCGTCCTCATCCAATTCGTGGCGTTGATCCAGTACTCTGGGATGGTGTTGCAGTATAATGAGGTGCCCATACCGTTCCCGTTGTTCGAGAATATGGCGCATGCTGCGGATGGATTTGCCGAGTATGTGAACATTGCGGAGAACGAGCCGATAAACGATTTGACAGCTCCGATCATTATGGTGTGATTTACGAATATTCCGGCTATGAATATTATCAGGAAGAGTGCGAATAACGCCCATGAGTAGCTCTTGATCTCGACCCTGTTTGTGAATATTATGAAGAGCAGGAATGCCATGGCGAGTATTGGGGATATGAAGAATATGCCCAATGAGAGTACAGGATATACAAGAGAGTTGGTATTCTGTCCATGCTTGCTCCCTCTCTCCCAATACTTACCGTTCTTTATTATGTATATAACCTCTCCTAGAAGTATTCCAAACAGTATGATATACACGACCGCGAAATGGGGAAGGTATTTCACCTCAGATATGGCAGCTACAAGAAGGGGCGCTGCGATCGCGAGATAGAGTATTCCGGTCTTGCTGTTCCTGAATATTATGCTTATCAGTATCAGTATGAATGAGAGTATGACCACCCCCCATACGAGAATCGGTATGCCGAATATGTTGGCGCCAATTAGGCCGAATCCTCCGGAGTAGAAGTTGAAACCTATCCCGGTAGAGGCGTACTCCTGTACGGTCATGAAGAGCGGCGATGATGGTGTTGTGAACTTCTTGCTCAGTGCGAGATATGATTTTATGGGTTTGCCCACAGGTGTGGCCACTATCAGTATTATGATAAGCACCGCAAGCAGGATGAACCATTCGAGATACTCTCTGTTATCCAGTCTGTTGAATATTATGTGGCGTTTTGATAGTATCACCGGTATATATTCGAATAGTGCGACTAGCACCAACGCGAACAGCGGGAACGATAGCGTTATCGGTATTCCAAGAAGGTTTGGTATTCTTCCCGAGAGTGTTGCGTGGTATGGGTGGTATATTATCAGGAATATCGCGATTATGGATAGAACTATCGCATTCATCTTGTAGAATGGCTTCATGTCCTCGTGCCTGAATACGCTGACAATGCCCTGTATCACTATGTATAGTGCGAGCACTCCGGCGTCAACTGTATAGTAATGAGCTCCAAGGAATGTTGATGCGAACGCCAGCCCTGCCAGTATCGCATAGCGCTTATTGTCCATATTCTTTATTGCCAGAGAATAGGTCGCGAAGAACAGGAAGAGAGAGAAGATTCCCCATGACTCTAGGAGCTGCTCTCCGGCTATTGACGTTGTTATAAGTATCGGTGTGAGTATCACGAGCGTTGCGCCGATCAGAGCGATATACTTGTCATACTCGTAGTATAGGAGTATGAATACGACGAACGCCAGTAGCGCTCCGGCTATTGGCGGGTACACACCGCCGACATAGCTCATTAACGATGTATTGAATGTTGATATGTTCGCTCCGAAGAACCCTGCGAGGGAGTACCAGTACGCCTCTAGGTAAGGTATAAGCGGTTGTATTCTCGTTACGGTTCCTGCAGGCCTTACCGGCCATGCGGATGACGAATTATAGAATTGGTGTCCGAACACGAGTATTGATTTTGCGGCGAGCATGTCGAAATATGGATCGAATTCGAAGTAGTTGGGGGCTACGGCTATGCTAAGTAACATTATAGAGAATCCAACCAGGATTATCAGAAGCAGTGCGACCCATACCCAGTTCTTTGAGAGGTTTAGCGATATCCCTCCCCTCTCTACCTTTATGTCAGGATCCCTCTCGAGCCTGTTCAGGAGAGCGAGCTCCTCCTGCTCATGATCCTTTATTATGCGCTCCATCTCGCGCTTATGAGCATCCGATATCGTCTCCCTCTCCTCTGCCGTCAGAGAGGATACATTCTGCAGCTCGGCCTCCTGCCTCTTCGCGAGCATCCTCTCCCGCTCTACGTGGCTGTTTATGACGGCCTTTGCCGCCTCGAATCTTGAAAGCCTGGACCTTATCTCCCCTATATCCTTCCTGTACTCTGCCTCTCTCGCCCTTATCTCGTTGGTCTCCTCCCTGACCTCCTTGCTCCTGGATCTGGTCTTCCCGAATGTGCTGATAGAGATCACTCCCTGCTGCACACATAGTATGAATCCAACTACCGAGAGTAGGACAGCATTCCATTCGAAGAGCCCTAGCGAGAATGAGAATGCGTGTATGTAATTTACTGCGTATGCCTCAATCCATGTAAGCGTTGCGGGGGCTATGAGGCCTATTATGAATCCGAACACGGATATCTCGAATAGGCTCAGCTTCGTCTTCCTGAGAAGCGCTAGCGCGAGAAGCTCTCCTGGTATAAATAGTGTTAAGAATGCGATGATCACTGTTGCAGCTAAATCAAACGTCTAAACACCTAAACTACGAGTTCGATATCTCCCTTGGAATCTCTACCTTCTTTATCACTCTGTCCGGGAATACGGTACCTGGTGGAACTATCCTCACCTTTATCCCTATGGCGCCGTGTTTCGGATAGGCTGTGGCCCTGCCCTCACGCACCAGAGATACGACATCCCCCACTTTAGGTATGTAACCTATGCTCTTCCTTATCTTCTTCTTCCTGGCGCTCTTGGCTGCAACCTTTCCGCTTATCACTATCTCTGCGCCCAGAGCCCCGTTGTCGAATATGTTCTTAAGTGTCCTCTGTATTATCTTTCTCGGGTTTATTGACCTCTCTATCTTGTATGCTATATCGTTTGCGACTATTGCGGGCTCCAGCATCCTGTCATTGATCTCTATCACATTTATCTGCGGATTCTCTATGTTGAACTGTTTGGCTATCCTCTCTGTGAGCTCGTTTATCGACTTTCCCGACCTGCCTATGACTCTGCCCGGATTGAGCACATACGCGGTTATCCTTGTCAGTACCGGGGTCCTCTGTATCTCGACCCTTGAGAATCCTGCCTTTGTCAGAGCATCCTCCATGAATTTGGAGATGTTCAGCTTTATTACGGATCCCTCAATAAACTTGCGCTCTATCGTCATTCTCTAACCTCTTTGGCATCTGTGCTCTCTACAACACCCCTCTCTTCCGACTCCGTCTTCGGCTTGACCTGCCCCTTCTGGAGCGGGTGCTTCTTCTGTTGGTGCTGCTTCGACTCTCTCTTATCTCTCCTTCCGCTATTTAAAGCTTTTGACTCGAGAGACCTCATTCTCTCCGGAAGCCCTCTCTTCCTGTTTCTCGCCACCATCTTTATCGATGATTTTGCGAGCTTTAACGACTCGGGCTCTGCCGAGACACCTATCTCGACCTTAGAGAATTCGAGATCGCTGTGCGCCATGGTGTTGTAGCCGTAACGCCCATATGGCGATCCCTGCTGTCTGCCCTTTGGCGGACGCCTTGTCGCTGTGAATGTCTTGTTTGCCGACGCGTGGACCACCACCAGCATATCCTCTGACATGCCTCTGTTCTTTGCATTGTTCACTGCGTTGATGAGAGCCTTGCTTACTATCTTGCTGCACCTTATCGGGGTGCGCCCCTTCCTGCCCCCTAGCTCGTGCCTGGATCCCATCCCCTTGTTGTGCCTCCTGTACTCTATAGGCATGCCGTTGCTTATGCTGTTGAGTATGGATACCGCCTGAGAGTAGGGTCTGTATCGTATGGCTGCGCATACCGCCGATAGATCCTTATAGCTGGCGTTGGCCTCATTTACGCATCCCAGCGCTATTCTCGATTTGTCGGTATTGAATGAGTATCTCATATATGCACCTACTTCTGTGATAGGAACTTGCTACCCTTTGTCGCCTTTATTCCAGGAGCGGAGTGCTGCACACGCTTTGTCGTATAGGCGAATTCTCCGAGCCTGTGGCCGAGCATGCTCGCATCGATCACGAACTCCTTGAACTCCTTCCCGTTATGAACGGCAAAGGTCATACCTATCCATGACGGGACTATTACGGCCTCCCTCGCATGCGTCCTTATCGGCTTGCTCCTGCCGCGCTTCCTCTCGCTCGCTATCTTCTCGAGCAGACGCTTGTATTTTATCGGATTGTTTGTAAGGAAGCGTCTCTGCCTGGACTTTATGAGCTTGGTGTACTCGCTCAGCCCCATATTCTGCAGCTCGCTCGGGAGCTTGCCTCTGAATGTTATTCTCTCTACCATATAATCATCTCTTCCTCCTTCCTGTACGTCTTGATGCTATATGACCGACCTTCCTTCCTGGCGGCGCGTTCCTGGATGTCGAGCTGCTCTTACCTTTGTGGTGCTGCTTTCCTCCGAACGGGTGGTCGACAGGATTCATCTTTACGCCGCGGTTCCTCGGCCATGTCCTGTTTATAGCATGATACATATAATGGCTCTTTCCCGCCTTCATTATCGGAAGGCTGTCCATGCCTCCCCCTGCGACTATGCCAAGCTGCGCCCTGCATTCTGGGCTGATGTTCACAGTCCTCTTGGATGGGAGTATAACTGATACGTATGTATCGGTCTTTCCTGCTACCTTTGCGACAGCGCCTGCCGTTCTCACATACTTGCCACCGTCTCCTGGTTTAGCCTCGATGTTGTATATTGGCGTACCGTCAGGTATCATAGATAGCGGTATCACACTGCCGAGTGCGAACATCGGTTTGCTGCCTACATAGAGCTTGCTCCCCACAGTTATCCCTTCCGGGGCGATCATATCGGATCTGGAGAAGTCCTCGTACAGAATCGTCATTATCGGGGCGGTGTAGCCGGTGCTGTTCCTCAGTGCTACGACCTCGCCATACATGTCCTTTATATCATCGTACTTAACAGAGATGTTGAAGGTGCCAGGGTGCTTTGTATACAGGTTTGAACCCTTCCCTCTCCTCTGCTGTCTAAGTCTCTTTCCCATAGTATCACACCAACTTTAACTTCATAGCTATATTGCTCGCATCGTACCCCTTGGCTAAGCGTATATACGCCTTCTTCTCGTTCTTCGGGGTGTTGACTATATTTATACTATCGACCTTTACGCTGTAGAGCCTCTCGAACTCCTTTTTTATCTCGTCCTTCTTGGATCTCTGATGAACTATATACGTTATAGTGTTGTTCCTGCTTATAAGTGCTACGGACTTCTCTGTTGCTAACGGGAATTTCAGTATAGACATAGTATCACACCATCTTTATCTTAGATCTCATATCGCCTATCTGCCTTATCGCGCTCTCGCTCCAGATAGATACCCCCTTCTCTGTGCCTCCCGGCATCAGCTTGCCAACTGTTAATCTGTCGAGTGTACATACATTTATACCAGGGAGGTTCCTTGCGGCTTTGACGATGCCCCTGTCCTCATTGACCACTATTGTCGCGACGTGCGCATACCTCCTCTGCCTCGATGATCTCCTGACACCCCTCTTCAGTATCTTGCTCTTTGATGAGGTGTTGATCTCTATATGTCTGAGCATAGCGTCGACATCCTTAGATCTCTTTAGCCCCTCTATCTCGTTTACGAATACGAGAGGTCTCTCTCTGTTTTTAAGCGTCTTTGCTATGGCGCTGTATAGCGCATTTACGTACTCCGTCCTGTTTATTCTCTCTACCTGTGTCTTCTCTATAAGATGCGGACTGGCGCGCTTCCCCGTAACAGCTGAGGGTATTCTCCTCACCTTACCAAGTGCGCCCTCTGCGAGCTTCTCTCTCGGTCTTATCGCTCTGCCTACGTGACGTCCGGTCCTCCATGCATGCATCTTTCCGACATATACCGCCGTGGTCTGCATACCTGCAAGCAGGTAGTGGCCCTGTGGCTGGAGCCTCATCGTGTTCTCTGCGAGAACCGCCCTGTTTATCAGCCAGGGTTTGTAAGGGTAGCTGAGCTGGGACGGAGCCTCTATCTCCGATGTGGCCTTTCCCTCTATAGATAATACAGATATTTTAGACATCTAACCAATCCATGTTAATTTGGGTTTTGTAGTTTTTTTGCTGTTGTGTCGTATTGCCTTCTTTATCCTTACCATTCTCTTGGAAGGACCGCCTACGGAGCCCTGTACTACAAGAAAGTCATTCCTCACCAGTCCGTAGTTCTTGAAGCCGCTCTTCGGATTTATACTCTTAGTCTCCTGATTCGTTGCTATCTTAAGTATGCGTTTGTTCTGCTCGGTCCTGTAGTTGTAACCCTGCTGACCGGCTCGTGGTATTGTGTATAGAACCTTTCCGGGAGTGAATGCGCCGAGAGGTCCGCCGTGTCTCACCTTGTTTGTGGCTTTGTGGTTATTCCTCCTTACCCCGCCGCGCTTTATCACACCCTGCCAGCCCTTACCTTTTGTTATGGATGTTATGTCTATATGCTCCCCTTCTGTAAATATGTCAGAGCTCTTTATCTCTTTGCCTATATTATCGTGTATGAATTTTATCTTTTCATCATTGCTATTCCCGATAAGTCTGCTCTCGAATCTGACCCTCTTGTTCTGCTCGGAGTTTGTGGTATCTGGGTATGCGACCATCAGGGCAGATATCTCTGCCGTATTATTATCCTTCTGGATATCCTCAAGCTTCTTGCCGGATACAACCTTCTTTATCCCTGCCCTCTTGGCGGCCTCTTCGGAATACACCTCATATGAGGGTATGAGATAGCCGGTGTTCTCGTCTCTGCGGTACACTCTGGCGCCATAGCATTCTGTCTTAGGAACCTCCAATACTGTCGACGCCTTCATCACCTCGCTCCCTTTTGTAGAGCTGTTAGAGTCGTCTAATATGAATGCTCTTGCCATTCCCGCTTTGAAACATACGATATTCGATATTGTCGTCTTATCGCTGGTTGAATGATTCCTTACCCTAGGTAGCCTAGACCGCGCACGCCTCGATTTCCAGTATTGTAATGACCTTGACATACCTATTACCTTTACATTCGATTATCTCGCTCTGTCAGCTCCAGATATCGAGGATTCTATCGAGCTGATGTCACGCATCACTGCGTTGATAGACGCCCTCAACGAGGAGATATCATCTGCGTATATCTTTACCTCGACGACACCGGGCCTCTCATCTATCTCGGTGCTGCTCCTCCTGCTTACCTTCTGTCCTGACATTATTCTTTTGTAATTAATATTATATCTCTTGTGTATCTTTATTGTCGCTCTGTTCCTATTAGAGCCGCTCATCTGCTGTAGCCCCTGTATTTTCTACCTATACTGGTAAGACCTCTCTCAGCCCTTCCGGTCCTATTTATAATCTGGCTGTAAATTCTGTCGTTCTTTATCTGTGGGGCGTTCCTGTCTATAAGTATGATCTCGAAATATGTGTTCTTGCCCGTCTCTCCTACGAAATATGAGTTCAGAACCTCGCAGTTCGAGAACTCGCGTCCCGCCCGCTCCTCTGCTATGGCCCTCATTGGTTTTGCTCTGGAGAAGAATCGTCCGCTCTTTGCCGGCTTTCTGCCGCCGTGTTGGTGGGTTCTCTTTCGTCTGCCCTTCCTCACCCTGACTCTTGCGACTATCACACCGGTCTTAGCTCTGTAACCGACGCTCCTGGCATGCGGTATGTTCGTTGGTTTATCTACGCGTGTAATTGTCGGCTCTCTGTTCCACTGCACTAGACGCTCTCGGTATACATCGTCTCTGTTCTTATATTCCGATCTTATCGTCTCTTTGATATAGCTATAAGCGCCCAAAATAATCACTAGGTCTTAGTTCTTGCATTACCTGAACTTTTTCCGACTAGAGCCCAGATTTTGCGATGTATATATTAATAGGTATATTTTTATATGTATCAGTCGGAGCGACTTTAATGGAAGTGGGTCGCTTTTCTCGTAGATTTTGTGTTTTTTGTAGTTTTTATCAATGTTTAAATATCTGAATGTGCATAATAGATATAAGGCATTGGCGGCCTGTCTGTTCCGGTATAAGAAGCGTGTATGAAGGTTTAAATATTATTAAATAGTATTATGTGTCTCCTGGGTGTTTATTTGAGTAAGAATAATAAGAATAGAAAAAATAGTAGTAGGAAGAGGGGCGGAAGCTACCACACAGGCAAGACGGTTAGGAGTGACAGGCATAAATCTAAGGGGGGTGCCGAGCATAAGATACGCTCTTTTAAACCGGCGGGGCTGGTTGAGAAGCACCAGAAGCGCCACGCAAAGCTGAGATCGTGGTCCGGTCCGAGTAAAGAGGTAGAGGAGAACGCAAGAAAGGAGGCAAAGAGGGCCAAGGAGAAGGAGAATAACAGACTCAAGGGAGATATTTACAAGAAATTCGTTATACCGTTTATAGAGAAGCTCGGATCTAATCCGGACGCGATAGATTATCTTACCAAAAACGTCGGAAAGGCATCTACAGATATCATATCTCTGCTCAAGAAGCCGAGGAGCGACGAGGAGATAGCCGGCATACTTGATATGAAGATCAACGCAGTAAGGCGCATACTTAACATAATACAGGGCTATGGGATAACCAATTATAATGTATCTAAGAACAAAGACGGCTGGCTGTCGTTTACCTGGTACATAGACGACAGGAAGGCTTACCAGTTTTTCGATTATATCTCAGAGAGATCGAACAGCACGACAGATGTTGTGAACAACGATTGCAACGATTACTTTATATGCAGCAAGTGTTACAGAGAGAACAGACTGATACTGACTTTCGACGC
>JAJYXL010000025.1 GCA_021801785.1 Microcaldota archaeon | reverse complement strand
TTGCAGCAGTACACACATATCGTAAGTAGGCTTAGCTTCCGAGTTCGGAATGGGATCGGGCGTTTCCCTACTCCTATTACCGTTTGACATTTATGTATAATATGGGAAGGTATAAAAAGATTACAGCTATCCTATTCGACCGGTTCTGATGTTCTAATAGGCCCGGTTCTGAATTAGAATATAAGGGGCGTAATATATAGGTATTTTCAACGGAGATGATAGGGAGTTAGAGTGCCCGCTTCACGACTTTCCTCTCAAGAGAGTGGTATCCGAGGTCATCGACCGATGACACCCCTACATCTTTAAGTGAAGGGCACCATGCATATTTTATAATTGTTGATATATCTCAATCTGTGGTAAGATGTCAATAAAGGAGTATATTGCGGAGAATGCCAAGCTTATCAACTCTGAGCTGGAGATATACCTCAAGAGGAGGTCGTCTGAGAGGTATATAGAGAACCTGCTGGGCAGGTCGGGGTATGAGTATGATACGGAGGCTATAACTAAGAGTATACTCGAGCCAGCCTGGTACCTTCTAGATCAGGGAGGGAAGAGGTGGAGGCCGATACTCTGTCTGCTAATAATAGAGGCTCTTGGGAAGAATCCCAAGGATTATATAGAGTTCTCGATAATACCGGAGGTCATACACAATGCTACTCTCATACATGACGATATAGAGGACAACTCGGATATGAGAAGGGGGAATCTGGCCGTACATAAGAGGTTCGGTACGGATATAGCAAACAATCTTGGCGATTTCATGTACTTCTTCCCCATGAGGGCGCTGGTAGACAGCAAGAAGCTGGACGATAAGACGAAGAACACAGTACTCACGTTCTATATAAGGGAGATGACCAGGGTCTCGCTAGGACAGGCAGTGGATATCGCATGGCACAGGGGGCTGATAGATACCGCTCTGATAAATGATAAGAGGTATCTGCAGATGGCTCACGACAAGACCGGAGCGCTATCGAGATTCGCATGCGAGCTCGGTGCTATAATAGGGGGGGCAGATACAGCGCTGGTAGAGAAGTTCGGAAGGTATGGGGCCACGGTAGGGATAGCGTTCCAGCTGGAGGATGACATACTCAATATATACGAGAGCGACCTCTCGAAGAATAAGGGGGGCGTGGGCGACGATATATCTGAGGGGAAGATGACCATGCTTGTGATACATACCCTCAAACACGCTGACGAGAAGGAGCGCAAGAGGCTGATCGAGATACTGGGAATGCATACGAAGGATGAACGACTCATAAAGGAGGCCATATCGATAATAACAGAGCATAACTCGCGCGACGAGGTGGAGAGGCTCGCATTCGAGCTCGTGAGGGATGCTTGGAGTGAGATTGACAGAGCGATAGGCGAGTCTCCGGCAAAGGCGAGGATGAAGGAGCTGACAGAGTTTCTTATAAACCGTTCTATATAGTGTTTCTATGGAGGAGTATAAGGATTTCAAGGATTTTATCGGAAGGTACAAGGAGAGAGTGTATATGAGGATATGCGACTACATACCCGATGACGACACCACATTCATGAATGGCATAATGAGGTGCTATGTGGACAGGAAGGGGCAGTACAGGAGGCCGAGCTACCTGATGCTGTGGAACATGCTGTATGGAGGTAAGGAGAGCGAGGCGATACTGCCGGCAGCGGTGCAGCAAGCATCCGAGGACTGGATACTTATGCATGATGACATACTCGACCAGAACGCGCTGAGAAGGGGCGGGCCATCCGCACATGTGATGTATGGGACAGAGTACGCCATAATAGGAGGAGACGCCCTGCATGTCGTGATGTGGAGGATGATAAGGGACGCGGCCAATGGCCTCGGCGACAGGAGCGGCAGGTACTTCGATAAGGTTTACGATATACTCTTCAGGACGATCTATGGGCAGTACCTTGATGTCAGGCTCGTCAAGGAGTTCAATATAGGCAACTTTACAGAAGAGGATTACTACAGATCGATACACATGAAATCCGCTTACTACAGTGTTTATGGGCCGATGCAGTGCGGCGCTATAATCGCTGGCAGAGGAGACAACGAGACGCTTAAGAGGATAGAGAGGTACGGCACCTATGCGGGATACGCCTTTCAGATAAGAGATGATATCCTGGATTGCACCTCTACAGAGGAGAGTCTCGGGAAATCGATAGGTAATGATGTGAAGGAGGGGACGAAGACGCTGATACTGCTGCATGCGGTGCAGAACGCGTCACAAAACGTCCTAAGCAGATTGAACGAGGTGTACTCGAAGAGGAGCGGGGAGAAGAGCAGGGATGATATAAGGTTCGTATTGGACACATTCGCGGAGCTCGGCTCCATAAGATACGCGGAGGAGAGGGCAGGGGATTTTGCGGATAGAGCAATAGCAGAGTTCGACAGGATGGAGAGTGGTATCCCGGAATCCAATCTTAAGAGGATTGCTAGAGAGTCAATAGGCTATGCGGCGAGAAGGAAGGAGTAGCGTTATACCTGTGCCTTTCGGCACAGGCGTTCCTGAGTTGCCATAAGTCTGGCAGTATATTATACTCGGCTAAGGTATTTAATACTTTTTATTATTATAAATATTTGTTTACTTATGTAAAATAATATAGAAAGTAATATAAATCCTTTTATCTAAGTAAATGTAGGAAGAGTCGCGCGTTGTCTGCGCCGTAGAAGATAGACATACTGTGCAAAGCACAGGCTGATCCTGAGACCGGAAAGAATGGCTACTGAGCGCAGCCGATAGGCGATGGCAAATCCTGAGATAATACCATGAGTGGTAGGCAACCTGAGTCGGAGCTAGCGGAGCTTGTCCCTAGATGTTACAAGGAGCTTTACAGAAGGAGGCTGCTTGAGGGACTTGAGAGGCTGGCGGAATCCATAGACGAGGCTATGGGAGTGAATACGGGAGACGAGATAGATATGAAGAGAGAGAACCTGACAGCGGCAATTGAGGCGTCATATATAGCCATAGATGCATCGATAGAGGCTGCTGCGAACTATATGTACAGGAGGAAGCTCTCTGCGAAATCCGCCCTTGTAAGAGCCCCGGATGCCTCGCTTTGAGGTCTGTTTTCTTTTCTTTTTTTTTCTTTTTTATCGCGATTAGCCTAACGTTTAAAATGTGATGCCTCTAGTATAATGAGAGTATGCACAGACCTAGGATAGATAGGTGCGATGGCGTCTACGAGCCGAGAGAGGACTCGTTCCTGCTCATGGATGCGGTGGAGAGGTACGCTTATGGGAGGGTGCTGGATGTAGGAACTGGGAGCGGGGTGCAGGGGATATGCGCAGCGCTCATGGGTTGCAAGGTGACCTTCGTAGATATAGATGCGAGGGCTCTGGAGTGTGCAAGAGGAAATGCGGAGCTGAATGGTGTTGACGGGGAGTTTATACTCAGCGATATGTTCGATAAGGTTGAGGGTAGATACGATACGATAATATTCAATCCCCCATATGTGCCGACCGATAGTGTGGATGACCTTACGACCGATGGCGGGAGGAGCGGCAGGGAGGCGATAGATAGATTCCTGGGCGAGTTCAGGAGATATGTGAGTGAGGATTATGTGGTATTGATGATTGAGAGCTCTCTCAATAATTATGAACAGGATGTGGAGATGTTCGGTGCGGATGTTGTCTGCGAGAGGGAGCTCCAGGGAGAGAGGATTGCGGTGCTCAGATTCGGGAGTGGCAGGTAGCACATTGGAGGGGTTCGACTATAAGAGAATGGCTTTCGATATTGTTAAATATCTTATATTATCCCTACATCATGATTTTATGAAAAAGATTGTAAACGAATCGGTAAGAGGCAACAGATCGAGGAATATGATGTTGAGAAAGAATGCAACAGATTCTGTCAGGAGAGAGCAGTCCTGGAGGGTCATATCTCTGAGAGGCAAGGCAAGAGAGAGAAGGTAGCTCTCTCAGACCGTCAGCCAGCTCCTGATTGCTGTACATCTATGTTTATGGGGAGGCGTGCCTCCCATTATTACACAGCAATATAAATTTTGAGTCGCATTTAAGAGTATGATCTACAAGGAGCTTGGGAGGACCGGTGAGAGACTTCCTGCGATAGGCCTAGGTACATGGAAGATGCCGGTAGACTCGAGAGGCGCTCTCGCTGCCCTGAGAGAGGGGTTCAAGCTCGGTGCCAGATTTGTTGATACCGCTGAGCTTTACGCGAATGAGGAGCTGGTCGGGAGGGCGATAGCCGGAATGGAGGATATATTCGTTGCAACGAAGGTATCCCCAAACCACTTCCATTACGACGATGTCATAAGGGCGTGCGAGGCCAGCATAAAGAGGCTCGGTGTAAAGAGCATAGACCTGTACCAGCTACACTGGCCGAACCACAGTATACCCATATCTGAGACTATGAGGGCGATGGAGCATCTGGCGGACTCTGGAAGGATAAGGCATATAGGGGTGAGCAACTTCTCGGTAGACGAGATGGTCGAGGCGCAGGGGTCTATGAGAAGGTATGAGATAGTATCGAATCAGGTAGAGTACAGCCCGTTAGCTAGGAGCGTAGAGGACGGTATTGCGGAATTCTGCGTCAGAGAGCATCTCACCCTAATAGCATACAGCCCGCTGGCACGGGGCCATGTGTTCGATGAGAGGTCTAAGGCGAATGGGGTTATAAAAGATATTGCTGCGAGGCATAATAGGAGCGTGGCACAGGTTGTGCTCAATTACATAGTTTCGAAGGAGGGATGTGTGGCGATACCGAAGGCGGGGAGCATAAGGCATGTGGAGGAGAATGTCGGATCTACAGACTTCAAGCTCAGCAAGATGGACATAGAGAGTATAGATAGCATATCGGGTTATACGAGAAGGCCGCTAGCAGGTAAGACGCTGCAGGCGTTCCTCAAGAGCACAGGGGCTTGGGCCGGAATACTCGAGAGGATAGAGAGAGGCAGGAGATCCGGTCAGTAGTTCAGTACAGGGGCGAGTATACCCTTCCTCTCCAACCATCTGTACGTCATCTCGAGATACCTCTCGAATAGATCTAGCTCTCTCTTGGTCATGGATCTGCCCTCTTTGGGAGGTCGCCACATACCGCTGCTCCTGACCTTTGGGTCTGAAGACTCGTTGCCTATCCAGTCTCGCGATGGGGTGCAGTATAGACATTCGGATAGGACAGATGCGAGATACCTGTCCAGCTCGCTCCCCTCCGCCTCTCTGTCAACAACTATGAACCTGAATGATAATCTTCTCCTCAGCATCTCTATGAAATCGCGCTCGCTCCTGCCTTTAGAGGCCCTGCGCTTATCCATGTTAGATAGCGCCTCGTACATGCCTTTGGTGAGGTGCATGTTTGGATACTCCTCGTTGAAATGCTTCTCTAGGTCATCGGCGAGCTTGCCCTTTGTGTGAGCCTCGACATGAACCACCCTCTCCTTGGATCCGCCATGCCCCCAGTACTCGCCCTCCTCGTAGAAGAAGTATATGCCGTCCTCCGGAATCAGCCTCTTAGAGAATGGGAACTTGAACATAGGGAGCGTATCGAGCCTCTTCTGTATCGCCATGCACGTGTCTGACATTTTATCACTTATCTATTTACTTTATGGTTTAATACACTTTTCCCGCAATGCATAACCGACTCTACATTGCGTATATTGAGGATGCTATCCTGACTATCTCTCGTTTTAGTGCATCGACCTCTTCTATCCCCAGGTTGTGCCTCTCTGGATTTGCCCCGGCGGCATTTGGATGCCCGTTGCCCCCAAACGCCCTCGCAATCGGGGAGCAGTCGACACCCTTCCTGCTCCTAAAGCTGATCTGGCCGGTATCGGTAAATATCATAACACTTATGTCTGTGTCTAGCTTATCCTGTATCAGAGCGCACGCCGCGTTCGTATGTATATTCTTCCCGTAACCTATACCTATCCTGTATCTGCCGACCTGGAATGACTCCGCATTCTGATTCAAGAGTACGAGATTCCTCTCTGCCTCTACGGTATAAGCCTCGAATGTCTCGTTTATGAATTCGTTATCGAAATCGCATCCGGATACGATACCGGTCATCCTCCTGAGCTCACGCATTCTGTCCGATCCGGAGTAGTTGTGATTTATGAAGGTTATAGTGCATGCGAGCTTATCGAGAAGCCCTTTGTTCTTCTCGGTTCTCAAATTGAAATCTGTGAGGTGTGCGGTCTTTGCGATAGGCTCTGCGGAGTTGCCGCCATATGACATTATCTGGTATGTGAGCTCTGCGGCGCAGTATTTCTCATTCTCGCCGCATATTATAAGGTCGCAATACTCCCTTATCTCCTTTATCGCGGTATCGCTCCATGGATGGTGATCTATCCATGCTATCGTATTCCCATTAGACCTTATCTCCCCCAATAGTCGGATAATATATGGGAGCAGGGTATCGTTTGCTGATATGTCTGTGAATATCACCGTTGAGCCGGATGGTCTTATATCGGATATCCACCTGTGTGCTGATTCGATGTCCTCCTTTGTATATCCTATAAAGAATATGTGGTCTAGAGGCATCTTGGTGTAATTGACTATTATCGCGGCACTCCCCACCCCATCGAAATCGGCAGTGTGCGTTATACTATACGTCATCTCTGGCTTTGCCGTTATCAATCTGTATAGCTCCTCTCCTTCAATCATATTACCACCAGTAAGATTCTATCTCTCTATATTATGTATTAATACCTTTACTAAGATTCTCTTATGGTGTTTTACTGAAAGGACTACCGATAATCCTTGGATTATTGGCTATTGCGCTCGCCTTATCTGGAATCATAATCGCACACATACTGGATAATGGCCATGGGTATGAGCAGCTAGGCGTGCTCAGCACCATGCCCATAAGATTGGTGGGCAACGGGGTATCTTACAACACAACAGTATATCTAGCATCGACATACAGCGAGCAGCTGCAGGGCTATATGAATGTCTCGATTCCAGGTGGTAATTATTCGTGCAGAGAAGAATGCGGAATGCTGTTCGCTTTCAATTCTACAGAGGAGGAGTGCTTCTGGATGGAGAACTCCGAATTTCCGATCACACAGATATGGTTGAACCGCACGAATGGATCTTACTACGTAGTGACTGCGGTAGCCGATGCACAACCGTACAGCAGGGACAGCATATGCCATATTGGTAGGGATGTATTGGAGATACCTTCGCAGTATAGCGTAAACGGACTGAATGTGTCTAAGATTACTGATGGCTATATTGTTAGAGTGGGAGGCTGATGCCCTCTGCTATGATAATCTAGGATATACATCTGCCTATGGTTTGGTGCTTGAGCAGGTTGATTAGATATTAGATTGTATATGAGTATGCGCCAGGGTAGGGATTTGAACCCTAAAGCCCTTGCGGGCACTGGTTTGCTTGTTGCATCACTAATCAGCTCTTGATATTTTGAAAATTCAAGACCAGCGCGATACCAGTTTCTGCCACCCTGGCATTTTTTCGTAATTCTCGGTGTTTATATGATTATAGATAGTATAAAAAAGTTGCTTGGATATGTGGACCGTGGTCTACAGGAGCAGGATACAGATGCGGCGATGGAAATAGGCGATTCCCGCTGGGCGCTAAGGGCATTAAGGCATGTGAGCATAGGACCCGGAGTGCAGCGCGGCACATACCTCGATCACAGGTGGATGAGGAAGCGTGGAGGATTCTATATCAATCCGAAGAGAGAGTCGAACCCCCACATCGTAATTGTGGGGATGAGCGGATTCGGTAAGAGTACGCTGTTAAAGTCGCTCATAGTCAAGATGAGCGGCAGGGGCAAGAGGATCATAATCTTCGATGCGCACAGTGAGCATGTAGAGCTCGTTAGAAGGATTGGGGGAAGGGTGTACGACCCGAGAGCGTGTGGTATAAATATATTGGCGCTAGACGGGATGAGCATTGGCGAGCGTATATCGGAGCTCGTCGGCGTCTTCAAATCCATGTACGGTCTTGGGTATATACAGGCTACAAAGCTGGGCAGCTGCCTGTGGTACTGTTATAGGAATAAGGGAGCCAGAAGCAGGGATTCGAGAGCTGCCACTCCGCCGAATTTCTCTGATCTTATGAATGAGCTAGATATATTCATAAAGAACTCCAACACCTCCGGGGAGAGGAATACATTGATGCATCTCAAATACAGATTGTCAGCGTTCAACTCCGGAGCGTTCAGGAACGATGTTATAGATGTCAATAAGATATCGGGAGTCGTCCTATTCACTACAGGGAGCCTGACCAGCAATGAGACCAGGTTCTTGTACATGCACGAGCTGATGCAGAGGCTGTATAATAGCATGCACAGCTCAGACAGGGAGATTGGGGTAAAAACCTACCTCTTCATAGACGAGGCGCAGTTCCTTGTGGATGATGCGGCTAACGAGAGCGGGATAATCAGGAAGCTGATAGAGGAGGGGAGGAAGTACGGGTTCGGGGTCGTGATGGCGACACACATGTCTACCAGATTGCCGAAGGCGGTAATAGCCAATGCCTCGACCTTCATATCATTCAGGGCTAGAGAGCCGTCCGAGATTGCGTATACTGCCGGGATAATCGGCGGGTCGGACTCCGGCAAGGGTGATGCCGTTAAGGGCATGCTGACCAGACTCAATACAAACGAGGCGATAGTGATATCCACATCTCATAGGGAGCCGAGGGTGGTTCGCATGTACGATATAAACAGGATAATGGGAGGGGTAAGAGGTACGGGTATGGGCGATGATACTGCAAGGAATGAGCCGGATTTGAGTGAGCCTGTGGTTGTTACAGATGGAGATATGTACAGGGACAGACCGGATATTGAGAGCATGAATGTGGAGACCGGGAATGGAGTCAGTGAGAGTTGGATTATGAGAAAGAGGGGCAATATCAGCATAGAGCACGAGGTATACGTGAGGAAGATATCGGATAGGTTTAACGCGCTCGGTGTGAGGCATGTGATTGTGGATAACAGCAGGGGCCCGGACATAATCGCTTATAATGATGGGAAGAGGGTTGCCGTGGAGTACGAGACCGGCAGAAAGTCTATCCAGGCCACCATCAGAATGCTGGAGAGGAGATCCAGAGAGTTTGATAGGGTTCTCGTCTTGGTGAATCGGGAGAGTTACGCGAACTATTTGAGCTCTGTAAGGATTGATGGGGTAAGCGTAATGTCTGCCGATTCTATAGATAGAATATGCGTAGATACGCTGTGAGAGGCACCAACCGCTTTTTATTTGTTGCTATCACCTATACTTTATAGCATACGTGTTTGACATATGAGAATTCTGGCATGGTGCTACAGATGATTGTATGATAAGCAAGGTATATAGGGGTAAGAATAAACCGATAGCGTCGTTCGCTATAACGCTTACAGGAGGGTTCTTCATCTTTATAGGAGGGCTGTTCACGCTGTTCCTAAGCGCATTCGCAAGCAGACTCGCAGCGGGTTATGTCTCTAACTTCTTGATAGGGGCTTACGCGAGCGGTATACTTGGCGTTATTGCGGGGGTGATCGTGATGCTGGCCGCTACAATGTATGATAATAGGAATAGGAAGATAACGACAGAGTGGGGCACTGTTGCCGTAATATTCTCTGTGTTGAGCCTATTCAGCCTTGGCGGCTTTGGCGTAGGATTCCTTCTGGGATTGATAGGAGGTATTCTCGGTATAACCACGAAGGACTGACCGCATAGACAGGTAGGTTAGGTGAGGTTGAGAGGTGCCGATGCAGTAACCATTGCTAGAGTAGCAATAGTTCTGATTGTCGCATACTTGGTTATAGTAAGGTTCGATGCAGTAATATCTATTCTGCTGCTTGCGATATCTATAGTGATGGATAGCTTAGACGGCTTCATCGCGATAAGAGAGAGTAGCAAGGGCAGGATCGGCCTATCCGATTATATAGAGTACCTAATGCACAGGAAGGGAGCGTCTAAGATCAGAAAGATAAAGGAGGGCATAGCGAAAAGTGCGCCGTGGGGGCCGAGAGCAGATGTTGCAGGAGATAGGATAACCGAGTATGTTATGTGGATACTCTTCACCTTCCTTCACGTAATCCCGCTCTTCATACTGCTCATAGTGGTCATAAGGCATTCCGTGGCTGATGCTTTCATGGGCTCGAGAGGCACGTCATCCAAGGCATCATCCTGGATGAGCAGGGTATTCTATACGTCCAACTGGAGCCGTGCTGCCATAAACGTGCTGAAGTTTCTGACATTCGCATACCTGATACTCGTGTTCGTACTCTCCTACCCGATATATATAGCGTATATACTTGTTGGGGTGACCGTTGCATTCATAGTGATAAGAGGCGTGGCGGAGGTCTATGATTCGTTCCTGTTCAGTAGAGTAGGGGTGGCACTACGATAAATATAGGGCTTTATTATACCATAAAGGGCGGACATGAGAGCGAGTTCGAGGGTCTGTTCGAGAAGGTGGTCGGTATATTCAAGGCAAATAGAGGGATGATCGATGCGAAGCTCTACAGGGAGGTCGGATCGAATGTATATCTGATATATAGCGAGTGGGAGAGCATGGATGCCTTCGCTGATTTTACGAGGAGCGATGACTTCAAAAGGGTGACGGCGTTAGGGAGGGAGATCATAGAGGGCACGCCCAGACACAGGGTGTATACTGAGATTAACATGGGCGGGAGGTGATTCTACATAGCGGATACGCCGCATCGCGGTACTGAACATATGACATCCAGGCCTTTACAAACGGCTCAGTATTCCAATAGGGATATTATGGGTGTGTTTCCAAGCCTATCCCTGCCCCTTAGTGATTTTAACTCTATTACGAAGACGAATGCGGATACCTCTCCGCCAAGTCTCTCGATGAGAGAGCGTGCGGCAGACGCTGTGCCGCCTGTTGCGAGCAGGTCGTCCACAATCAGTACCCTATCTCCGCCCTTTATTGCATCGCTGTGTATCTCAACGGTCTCGCTACCGTACTCGAGGTCATAGCTCTCGCTTATCCTCTCTGCGGGAAGCTTCCCCTTCTTGCGTATCGGAACCATACCGGCGCCTAGCTTATACGCGAGGGCGCTAGCGAATATGAAACCTCTTGCCTCTATACCCACAACCGCGTTTATACCCTTGGGAGCTCTTGAGGCCATCTCATCGACCACGCTCGCAAACGAGTCCGGGTACTTTATTAGTGTTGTTATGTCCCTGAATACTATCCCCTTCTTGGGATAATCGTTTACCGCCCTTATCCTCAACTTCAGCTTCTCTGTGTCCATGTCTATCGATACTCTCTATTCGGATCAGATTTATAATCATATGCCATTAGAGCTCTAACGACTAGAGCAATGTTTTTAAGGATTGATTTTGCTATACTATCCGATTATATGGATATTGTTAAGGATTTTAAGGATGGTTTGGATAGGATAATTCATCCGAATAAGAATAGAGACAAGATGAGCATTGAGAAGGCGATCAGATTCTATTATAGGGTGATGGTGCTACCATTAATCGTAAGCGTGGTGCTCGGATTTATTTTCGGATCCGTTTACGGCCCTATGGGTTTATTCTCGGTATTCGGACCGTTATCAGGTCATGGTGGTATTCTTAGCGGAATTTTGAGTGTTGTATATGTGTTGTTAATATTCCTGGTGCTGATACCAGTAGAGATAATAATAAACGCTGCAATATTACAGCTATTCTCAAAATTGATATTCAAGATATGGAAAGGAGATATATCGAAGACGGTTACCGCGGTAATGTTCAGTGAGCTGCCCGTGGTGTTATTCTATTGGCTTCTCTTCATACCTATTGTAAAATACGTAGTAATAATTCCGATTATAATCGCGACTATACTTGCGTTGTTAATCACGATTATACTGGAGTTGTGGAGCATATACGTGCTCGTAGTATCTCTAGCTGTCCAACATAATATAAGCAAGCTGAGAGCCTTTGCTGGCTGGCTCCTGCCTATAGTAATATTATTTGTAGTGGTGGAGGTACTGATAATATTGGTTTTTGCATTGGGGTCGTTATAGAGAGCGCATACAGATCGTGTGCGCGCCATCCCTCTTATCAGGCAGCTCTGATTTTTTCGCCAGTATTGCAGTCCAGAGCGGTTATTGTAGCTGGCCCTTTGGCAGAGAGAGTGGTTTAGCTGCAGGAGTATGAGACCGCCCACTCGTTGATGAGAGGGTGCCACAAATGATTAAATATCTGATTCTCGTTAGATCTTAGATTCATATGGTAGAGAGGGAGGTAGATAGGGATGAGAAACGCGTTATGGTTAGGCCATCCATACCTGCCGCTGATGCGATGATAGGGAGGGAGTTCAAGGTCCTCGACCATGGCTTTGTAATGCTTACAGATTATATGGGAGGGGATAGCTCGATAGTTCAGGCCGCACGCACATCTTACGGGAGCGGTACCAAGAGAGCCAGGGAGGACGAGGGGCTGATAAGGTACCTGCTGAGACACAAGCACACCAGCCCTTTCGAGATGGTGGAGCTGAAGTTCCTAGCCAGGATGCCGATCTTCGTAGCCAGACAGTGGGTCAGGCACAGAACTGCAAGCATAAACGAGTATTCTGCGAGGTATTCCGAGGTAGAGGAGCTGTATTATGTGCCCGAGCTTGAGAGTATACAGCAGCAGTCAAGGTCAAATAAGCAGGGGAGATCGGGAGAGCTGCCAGATATGCTGAGGAATGGATTTAGAGATGATGTGGAGCGTATATCCAAGGAGGCGTATACAACCTATAGAAGGCACCTTGATAACGGGGTCGCAAGAGAGCTGGCCAGGATGGTGCTACCGCTAAACTTCTATACACAGTGGTACTGGAAGTCGGATCTTCATAACATCTTCCACTTTCTCGAATTAAGGCTGGATAGCCATGCCCAGTTCGAGACCAGAGAGTATGCGAAGGGTGTGGCTAACGTTGTGAAGGCCGTAGCTCCTGTAGCTTATAAAGCATTCGAGGATTTCGTCTTTAACAGCAGCAGATTCTCATCTGCAGAGAGCGATGCTCTGGTCAGGATAATGGATGGGGAGAGCATAGCTGAGGCTTGTGATAAGGCAGGGCTGAGACTCAGAAAGGAGGATGGTAGTGCCATAACATCCGGAGAGGGACCGGAGTTCGTCAAGAAGCTCGACAGCATACGAGAGAGATGCGAGAGGCCATGATGGTGCGTATTTGACGGAAGTTGAGAGACGCCTGCTCATAGTGCATGGGAGTGTGCAGGGAGTTGGGTACAGATGGTTTGTAAAGAGGGCATCGATAAGGTATGGTATCAGGGGTTTTGTGAGGAATCTGCCTGACGGGAGCGTGGAGGTGGGTGCTGTTGGCAAGCGGTCAGACCTGGACTCTTTTGAGAGAGATATAGACATAGATATGCAGAACGGCCCACAGGTGCATTCGATAGAGAGGGCCGATGCCACTGGGGTCGATATAGACAGCCTCGACTCTTTTGAGATACTGGACTAATCATTGCTGTCTCTGGGCTCGCTGACCTGCATTGTGCTCTCGTCGCCGCATCGCAGCTCTGACAGCGTCTCTAACCTCTCAGATATTGCACCGTCGGCGTCATACACATATGTGATCAGCTTTATCGTATAGTTATTTGGGAAGCTTGTGATATCCGCATATATGTTTATCCTCTGTGATAGCCCTGACTTCGGCTTTATTATCCCGAGCCTCTTCCTCCCGCTCTCGAGGTCCTTGTGCGGGGCTAGAGAGAGTGGAGGCTCTACCTCGACATCACACTCGCACCAGTAGGGTTCGCTCTCGCTCTTGGACTCTAGCTCTATGCTCATAGCTACCTCTCTATCAATATTAGGTCTTATCGAAGGTGGCTCTAATCTGACCCTTACCTCTATATTACCCATTCTATAATCGCCTTGATAGGATTCGCTGCAATATAATATAAATATTGCTGTCCATCATATTTATGGTAAGACCAACTATTTAATGAGAGGGTCTTGAGGCGATTGTCTGGCGATCAATGAATCATCACTTATTAGGAGAGAGATACGGATAAGAAATCTGGCCATGACCAGGGAGATTGTTGAGACCCGTAGATCTCTGATCAGATGGCTCGCGCTCTCATTCGGCATAATAAATCCGGGAGAGACCAGGCTAGGCGCGCTATCGGTATTTGATGCGGTACTGTATTTCCAGTTCAACAAGAAGAGAGAGTCGTCTATTCCAGAGCTGATGGAGTATATAGGCGATAAATGGAGCGGGATGAATGAGAAGACGCTGAGGTACCATCTGCTCCAGCTTAAAAACCTTGGGATACTAAAGAATAGTAAGGGCAGATACTCAATGGTAGATCCTGAAAAGGGTGACAGATACGATGAGGCCGCGTGGGTGGATAGCTACTTCACGAATGAGATAAACCCCATACAGGAGAACCTGAAATCTGCGATAAAAGAGCTTAAGAGGAGATGATTTGAATATTAGCAGGAGCACACTTTTGTATATAATAATGGCTCTGATAATCATTGCCGCGGTGCTGATCTTGGCTAGAGCTCTGTTAAGGCCCACATACTCAATAGATGTGAGACTCCTCCCTCTCAGCGCTAATGGAAATATCACATATAACGGCCTATACCCGTATAACACCACATACATGCGCATTATAGTGAATAATACAGGCGGAAGCGCGATAAAGAATCTGCCGATAGTGTTTTACGTTAATGGAAGGATATACAATACGACCAATGCGACCATACCTGGCAGAGAGTCTGTGCCGATAGCTATAAATTACACGTTTATGGCTTCGGGAAATTACACATTCACTGCTACTGCAGACCCTGCCGGGATATTCGATATAAGCGATAGGAATCTTGCCACATCTTCCGTATCTATAGATGTTAACAGCGCCGCAACGCCATTGCAGTATGAGACGCTGCCGCAGAACGGAATCGTAAAATCAGAGGATGCGCTGCTAAAGACGGAGGGAATTGGGACTGCTTACCTTTTCGGTAACGTATACAACGCGTCATACTTCACAGATATGCTCGGACCTAAGATATCGGGAGTACTTCTGACCTATATGGCCCCTTACACAGCATCTATATACTCGGCTTACGCCAGATACGAGAATGGGAGCAGGGCATTTACAGCGTGGATTCAGGGTACGGAGAGCCCGTATGTGATAGCAAGGCTGCTAGAGACCAGGAATATAAGTATTGAGAACAGAAGCATAGATGGGGTGAAGGTGTACTACGGCAGCATCTCCAGTAACTCGAGCTACTGCTCTGATTACAGCTCTGGGTGGACAAAGATAACCTTCTATCCATCAAACTCTGTTAACTGCACAGCATTCGTTAACAGCAGGAATGTGAGTTTTGAGCACAAGATAGGTAGCGCTTTGAACGCGAGCAATACCCTGTTGGGGTATAGCGGCAGGTTCTTTTATTCCAACAATGTAACACAGTTAGGCACAGGTGTCGTTTACAATCCGGATAATATCTCTATTGTTGACCTCTTTTATAACAGATATGGGGACTTCGCTACTGTATCTTCAAGGACATACAATGCGTTGAGCTTCACCCCTGTATGCGCGGGTGAGATATATAATGCGACTGATAACTCCAGCATATGCAGCAGCAGCATAATAGGATTGGCAAAACCACTGAACGGATATGCATTGACAAATACCACGGAGTTCTTCCCAGATTACAAGTTTACAGTATATTCGATTGTGAACAGCTCCAACATAAGCACATCGTATCAGAGCGGGATAAACCTGATAAACTCCCTGGGTGTTAATCAGAGAGCTGTAGATTTCGCATCATACTTCAAAGATAGCTGCGGGACGGGAAACCAGAGTCTCTCATGCAGCGTTAACTCTTTCAATTATACGACAGATACGGCTAATATAATGATAGGGAATGAATTCGGTAAGAGCATAGAGCTAAGGAGTGCAGAATGCTATTTTGTACTTGGAAGCCCGACGGTGTTCAACAGCATCATACCTAGCGGATCTGAGAGAAATGTAAGCCTGAACTGTGGGAGCATAGGCTCGGCCTCTGTAGGCACAATGATGAATTACAATCTGGAGTTGAATTACACATATAATGGGATTGCGCACGAGACAAACGGGAGCGTAAATATAACAGAGATATTCTCTTGACGCCTATATTATAAAGTCGTGTGCGCTCTTTCCTGTAGGGAAGACCTTGTGCGTCTTTGTCTGCACTGGCAGGCCGATATCATTAGAGACCCTTATCGCTTCTGACAATTCGATATTCTTATCCAGGAATAGCTCGACATAGAAGGCAGAACCGAACTGAACCTTCCTCACCTTAAATATCTGGTACTGCAGCATCCCAGAGCGCTTTACCTTTATCCTGAGCTCCCCTTTTGCGAGTAGGCGCTCCGCCTCGTGATTAATCATTCTGATCGAATATGATCTCTATTGAATGTATATAAACTTTGCTTGATATTCTCATCTGTGATAGTGTGATGATAAGCTCGGTTTTCATAGATAGAGCATTCATATACATACAGAGCTTGCTCTCATCTATATCCCCGGCACTGGATCACGTGTGGGTAGCGCTCCTTATATCACTGATAATATTCGCGGTAATCCTATCAATAATAGTGAGCGCATTCGTCGTTGTATTCAGCTGGCTTGAGAGAAAGATTATAGCCAGAGCGCAGTCCAGAAGGGGACCTGTTTACGTTGGGAGATTCGGAATACTCCAGAATATAGCTGATCTGATAAAGCTTATAATAAAGGAGAATATTGTGCCAGAGATGGCCGATAAGAGGCTCTTCCTCGCTGCGCTTCCCGCGGTTTACGCCTTGTACTTCCTAGTACTTGCATTCCTCCCCCTCACAAGCACATTCGTGGGGATAGGTACGAGCATAGGGCTGATACTTGTATTCATGCTGCTCTCTTTCGTACCTATAATCCTCTTCATAGCGGGCTGGACCAGCGGGAACAAGTTCGGCTCGATAAGCTCGCAGAGATCCATAGTCATGCTCCTTAGTTATGAGATACCGCTGATACTCATTCTGGCATCGATAGCACTTGTTGCGCATTCGTACAGCCTCACATCGATAGTTGAGGCGCAGTCGCACATCTGGTATGCGGCGATCATCCCGATAGGATTCATACTCTTCCTTATAATAATGGTAGCGGAGATGGAGAGGCCGCCTTTCGACCTGAGGGAGGCGGACAGCGAGCTTATCTCAGGATGGCTTACGGATGTGAGCGCACCGTATTACGCACTCTCGCTCTTCCTGGATTATACACGCGTATTTGTAGGGGCGTTGATAATAACACTGCTATTTTTGGGAGGGTGGAACGGACCAGTACTCCCGCCGTTCGCCTGGTTGATGATAAAGATATCGGCAATCACTGTGCTGTTAATACTGATAAGAGCAACGACTGTGAGGATGAGGATAGGGAATGTGCTCAGGCTGGGTTGGCTCTACCTGCTGCCCATATCGGTAATCAATTTATTTATTACATTCGCATTATTTGTAAGATGATAGTATGCAAAACCCGATAAAACCGTTCGTTGAGGTCTCCAAGAATATACTTGGGAAGCCGGAGACTTTGGGGTTTCCTGAGGAGAGGGAGGAGTTGACGGATAATTATAGAGGTCTGCACAGGCTTGATATGAAGACGTGCATAAGCTGTGCCGCGTGCGAGAGGATATGCCCTAACCAGACCATAGAGATGGTCGAGACGGACACGGATAAGGGCGTGAAGAAGATGCCGCAGATAAATTGGGAGAGGTGCCTGTTCTGCGCACTGTGCGAGGAGGTCTGCCCTACAGAATGCCTGATACTCACTAAGGATTACAGCTTTGAGGCGTATGACAGGAGAGAGTTCCTTAAGAGGCCTGAGGATTTGGGGTAGATTTTTTTGATAAGCGGTATTGAGCTCTTATTTCTGCTGTTCGGCGGGGCTGAGGCAGTCTCGGCTCTGCTCATATTCAAGTTCAGAGACATGCTGCATGTGGGCGTGGCACTCTCTACCATATTCTTTCTCAACGCAATAATATTCCTTATAGCCCAACAGCCACTCCTAGCGGTCATTCAGCTCTTCGTTATGGTTGGGGGAATATCTACATACTTCATAATAGGGGTGGCCTCGCTCGGAGTATCGAGGTTCAGGCACGTTAGAGTATTACCAATAGTCGCGTTCGCTGTTGTGATATTCGCTCTTATGGCATACCCCCTCTTAGGCAGGGTTGTACTTTCCGGAGCGCAGGCGGGGCAGATAACTGATAGCGCTATATCTGCGCAGCTTGTGGCGTATATCGGAATCCTCTACCTTGTCGCATTCCTTCTGTTCATGACGAGCATAGGCTCTATACTTATATTCAGGTTTGTGAGTGATAATAGATGATCCTATCATACTTTTTGGCATTGGGGTTCGGACTCTTCGCGATAGGCATTGCAGGAGCGCTGGCGAGCAGGCATATAATACTGATAATAATATCTACAGAGATCATACTTATAGCCGCGACGCTGGTCGGAGTCGGAATCTTCGACTTCTATGGCGGTGCAATAATACCGATCCTCTTCGCCATATGGTCCGTAGCCGCAGCTGGCGTCATGCTTCTAGTACTCTTCTACAGGTATATGACAAGGTACGAGGCTGACCTAGACGTTACAAAACTGTCTAAACTGAGAGAATGATAATATGATTGATGCATTACTTATCGCACCGTTCATCTTTGCCGGGGTTGCTTCCCTGCTCCTCGGAAAGAGGTCCAAGAGGTACGCGTCCTATCTCTCAATTGCGTCTGCCCTTATAGGCACGCTGATGGCGACGTACGCAGTTATTAGTGAGAACGTTGCTGCAGTAACTAGGTATACATGGATAGCATTTGGTGGCTACTCGATAAACATATCGCTTACAGATGCCCACCTCAACATGCTCCTCGTTCTCCTTATCTATATAATAGCCCCGCTCATAATGTTTTACTCATTAGGATTTATGGATAAGAGGGATGAGCAGAGCAGGTTCTACTTCGAGATAAATATGTTCGCTGCAGCTATGATCCTATTCGCCATATCGGCGAACCTCTTGACTATGATAGTGGCTTGGGAGTGGCTCGGCATAACGAGCTACCTCCTTATAGGATTCTGGTATCACAAGAAGAGGGCAGCACGGGCAGCCAGGATGTCGATAACCATAATCGTATTTGGAGATATAGCGATGCTCGCCGCATTGATAGTGCTATGGAGCACATACGGTAGCACAAGCTTCACCTACCTCTTATCTCAGGCAGCATCCCCTATAATCTCTGTAATAGGAATCCTCATAGCTCTCGCAATATTTACAAAATCGGCGCAGTTCCCCTTCATGGGATGGCTCGCCGAAGCGATGGAGGGCCCTACCCCTGTATCGGCTTTCCTCCATTCTTCTACGATGGTCAAGGCAGGGGTATTCCTAGCGATAGTGTTGATGCCAATCTTCTATGAGACACATATAATCAACCTCTTCCTACTCTTCGGAATAATAACAGCTCTGATAGGGATAACTAATGCGGTATCTGCAAAACACATAAAAAAGATACTTGCATACTCAACGATGGAGGATCTGGGACTCATGATGGTGGCTGTCGGACTGAACTCCATTGCAGCTGCGATATTCTTCTTTGTGGTTCAGACGTTCTACAAGGCGCTGCTCTTCTTAGATGCTGGGGCCGTGATGAGGGCTAATGGAGAGAAGGAGAGTATATTCGAGATGAGAGGTAGCAGAAGCAACAGGCTGCTCTTCGCCACTATGGCGATAGGCGCACTCTCAATCGCAGGTATATTCCCGTTCAGCGGCTTTCTTGGAAAGATAGGGATAGATGCACAGGCTGCGACGAACATACCATTATATGCAATTCTCATAGCCATAGATTTCGTGAGCAGTGCCTACATATTCAGATGGTTGTTCGTGCCGATGAGGCAGACCTCTGATACCGTTCTTATAGGTAGATATAAGAGACTGCCAAAGAGCATGGTACTTCCAGGAGTCATACTGGCAGTATCGGTTTTTGCTGCAGATATAATATATTTCAAACTGCCGGCTTATCTTAGTATCGCGAGCATAAGCGTAGGGGCTTTGCACGCGGTTATCGAGAGTGTAGCTGTGGCTCTGGGGCTTATCATCTCCTATTATGTATATGCGAGATCACATATGCTTAAGAGACATAAGAGTATATCGATGTTATTGCATAATCAGCTGATCACGGAGGCATTATACTATTCGGTCGGAAGTGTGTTCTATAAAGTAGGGTATGCTTTTGAGTATTTTGAGATATACCTGTATAGATTTGTTAAGATTATTGGAGCGCTGGTTTACGAAGCTGGAGGGCAGATCAGGAGGTCTGTTAATGGGGATGTCAACCTCTACGTTGCAGGGGTTGCGATAGGATTTATTATAATGTTGCTTTTCGTGGTGTTTTACCTATGATACTTATACCGATTATGATGCTCGTTCTGCTCGCCGCGGTAGTTGGAGAGTACATTATACCTGAGAGGCACTCTAGAGCACTGGGAGCGATCGCTTCCGGTATAGTTCTATTACTATCATTGTATCTGATACTGGCATTTAACAGCATGACGGCTGTGCAGACAACCTTCTCCGTATCGTATATAAGCTCATTCGGAATAGATCTGAGCTTCGTGCTCAGCAATATATCAGTTATACTCGTACTACTCGCCTCAATTGTGAGCTTCGCAGCAGTTATTGGCGGAAACCCGGGCGGGGAGAGGCGCAGAGCTTCTAACGCCCTTATAATGCTATTCGAACTTGCTGCAATCGGCTTCTTCACTTCAGGCAACCTGTTCATCCTATTCATATTCTGGGATGTTGGAGTCGTATCAGCATTCTTCATGATAAATTACCTGGGGAGCGGAGGGGCCAGAAGCTCTGCAAAAAATTATCTTATATATTCGATATTCGCCAGCGCTCTGCTCTTATTCGGAATCATGATGATATATTTCTATACGCCGGTTCACTCTTTCAATCTGAGTACGATAGAGGCATCGGGTGCATCGATACCTATATGGGTACAGGAGACCATATTCGCTCTCCTTCTGATAGCATTCTTTGTTAAGATGCCGGTATTCCCTCTCCACTCGTGGATGTCTGACGCATATTCGGATGCCTCCACACAGGGATCTATGGTGCTCTCCGGTATACTCTCAAAGTTCGGAGCATACGGGGTGTTCATACTATTCCTGATGCTACCGATATCGCACACGTATGCGAAATATATACTTATCATAGCGATCGTCTCTGCGCTGTATGCCGCATTCAATGCGATGGTCCAGTCAGACCTTAAGAGGATGGCTGCTTACACGAGCATGATAGAGAGCTCGCTGATACTTGTGGGCATCGCCGCGTATAACTCATTCGGGAGTGAGGGGGCCGTATATGGCATGCTAGCGTATGGTTTGGCCGCATCATTAATGTTCCTAAGTGTAGGTTCGATAGAGTTTACATTCGGATCTAGGGAGATCGCTGCTATAAAGGGGGCGGTGAAGAGCGCATCGGCGAGCGTGTACTCGTTCCTGATTGCGCTATTTGGATCTACAGGTGTGCCGATAACTGCAGGATTTATAGCGGATCTGTTCATATTTATAGGCTCATACCAGTCTTACGGATTCGTTGGGCTGATACCGATAGCGAGTCTGGTGATGATGGGTGGATATCTATATTATGCGGTCGATAGGTCGTTCCTATCCACGTTCAAGCACTCTCATCCAGTAAGGATTGAGTATTGGCATTGGGATATGGGCTACGCGGTTTTGGTAGCTGCGATAATAGTTTTCGGGATTCTCCCGTCAATTCTGATAGGTCTGAGATGATATTATGTATGCGTATGTAGGTTATCTGATAGCTGCCCTTCTGGGTCTTCTCGTAATCTCAGGTATAACCTTCAAGTTCAACGATAGGAGGCGACTCCTATTCGGAACGAGTGTTACCATATTTGCAGCAATCCTGATAATATCGTTAGTCTCTATCCTGTACGGGGTGGATGTATATCTCTTCGGGCTTCTGCACATATACCAGTTCTCGTTACTATTTGTATCGCTTTTCTCGTTCGCGTTCATATTGGTGGAGATTCTGGGATACGGCTCTGATAATTTCGAGCTGTTCAATATGTTTGTTGGTATAGCTGCGGCTGGTGTGTTCCTGGTGGTTATGGCATACTCCATACTAACAATCTTCATAGCGATAGAGCTGGTATCAATATCTACAATAATGATGATTATGACGGGAGGAAAGAGGAGCGTAGAGTCTGCTACGAAGCTCTTCATCCTTAGCTCCATATCTATATCGGTATTCGCCTTTGCGATGGTGCTCATGCTCCCTTATGATGGCACGCTGTCTCTCTCATTATTGTCTATGAACAGCAGTATCGGAGGGGATTACATAATACTGCTCTCTATGCTCATGTTCATTGCGGCGCTCTCTATCGATGCCTCGCTCTTCCCATTCAATCTCTGGGTGGCGGATGTATATCAGGGAGCGCAAGACTATGTTACGCCTATGCTCTCCGGAATAAACAAGAAGGTAGCTTTTGTTGCACTTATATACATCCTTTTCATAGTGTTTGCCTCTTACTCGCACATATCATCGGTTATATTGGAGGTGGTGGCTGTAGCTACAATGTTTTTTGGAAACCTTGTGGCTATGGTGCAGAGCAATGTTAAGAGGATGTTTGCCTACTCATCGATATCGCAGGCGGGGTATATACTGATAGGTATAACTACATTCAGCGCCTATGGTTTAGAGGCCAGCGTATTCCAGATCTTTGCGCATGTTTTCATGACTATAGGCGCATTTGCAATAGTTATGTGGATGGAGTCCAAGGGTATAAGGAGCGTGGATGATTATAAGGGGATGGAGCACAGGAACTTCTGGGCGTTCTCATCGCTTACTCTGATAATGCTCTCGATGGCAGGCATACCTCCTCTTATGGGCTTCTTCGGAAAGTTCCTCCTATTCTCAAGCGCTATATCTTCTGGATTATTGGCGCTGGCGTTTATCGGTATAATAAATAGCTTTATCTCGATATACTATTATGGAAAGCTCATATCTTCGATGCTTAGGGATACGGATAAGGGATTTTTCTACCTCGGCAGGAATGTGAGGATTGTAGTTTACCTGTGCCTGATAGCGATAATCGCTTTTGGAGTGTACCCGCACCCGCTCTTGAGCGTAATATCTAAATCAGTATCATCGCTAATCCATTAGATATATTTGGGGCTGTACGCTAATTTGGTAGACTACCGCGTTCGGGTCGCGGAGATCCGAGTTCAAATCTCGGCAGCCCCATGCTCGATCTTGGGTTATGTATAGATCAGAGATTCTGACCAGAGTATTCTTTAGTCAGAGTAAACTTTGCGCAATAAGATTCCCATCTATTAGATTTATGTTCTATAACAGCGGAATATGAGCTTTGTTCGACCTACTATCTCGATGTGGTGGTCTTTATCCCGTTCGTTATGTTGAGGGCTTTGGCTATTAGAGATCCGACGATCACAACGGCTATGTTTACCAGCAGTGCCAGCAGGCCTATGAATACCGGGCCGTACCCTGTCGCTATCAGCGTTGTGGTCCATGTGGCGTAGTGGTTCGCTGCCACCATCATGT